>JBEGQI010000144.1:0-18074 GCA_041181065.1 Verrucomicrobiota bacterium
AGCAGGTAGGCGGAGATCGTTTGCGGCACACTGGGAACATTCGTGGCGCCGGCGGAACGTGGCGTCGGCGGCATGGGCGCGCCGGGGCTGATCACGATGTTGGCTTTGCCTGCGCCGACCAAGTCCTGCAACGGCGTGAGCCCGGCGCTGTTGGTTTGGTCGATGGTGAATCCGTTTTGCAGCAGCACCTCAATGATGTTCGTGTAACCGTTGTGCACGGCGAGGTGCAGTGCGGTGTCACCGTGCGGGGTGCGGCGGATGGGGCTTGCGTTGTTCGTCAGCAACAGTTCGCTGAAAGCGGGGGTTGATCCTGAGCGTCCGTTGTAGCGGTAACCTTGCTCGCGTTGCAGGCAATCTTCGATGATCGCCGTTTCGGTGCCGGTGCGCGTGGCTTGGAATACATCCAGTCCGTTGGTCAGGAGCAGCGGCACAAGTTCGCCCGGCGACATCTGTCCATTGCCCGGATACCAGCGTTCGAAGAACAGGCCGCCAGCGTTCTCTCCGCTACTGTTCGTCACCGTCACGACCGCGCCTGCCTTGATGAGCATCAAGGCCATGTCCCAGCGGCCATTTTGCATCGCCTCCAACAATACCGGACGGTTGTTGGCTGAAACATTCGGGTTGGCCTTTTGTTGCAACAGGAACTCCATCGTATTGGCCCGGTTGTAGTCGATCGCCGAATGCAGGATCGGTTGGCCGTAACGTGTCAAAGCATTCACGCCGCCCGGGAATTCCTTCAACAACTCGGCGGCATGTTCGAAGTCCGGCTCCGCTTCGAATAACATTTCCGGGAGGATCTGCACGAGCCGATTCGACCGTGCCAAGGTCATGGCCAGTTGCTCCAGCTCATTCGTGCTGAGCTTGGGCGATTGCCCCTTGACCTGGTTGCGATACTGGTTCAACCAGTTGGTGTATTGCTGATCCGGTTGGAAGCCGGCGGCGTTGGCCGCGCACGGCAGCAATGCCGCCAACAATAGCACGAGGCGCAGGATTGGAAGTCTCATGGCTTGATTCAGTCTAGAAGCTTGGACGGAAGCGACAAGGTTTTTGCCCGCACCGAAATCCCCCCGCCTCAACGCTCGAGTTCCCGGCCAACCGCCACCGTCGAACCGCTGTGCCCGGCAGCGGGTAGCCGCGTTGCAATAGGGGGCGTCTGCTGTTCACTTGCAATCGGTGGGGCTTGGTCGCAGCATCGCGGCAATTCAGCGAGGCGTTATGAACATTCATCACTTGGAGCTTTTCTATTATGTGGCGCGGTTCGGCGGCATCACCGAGGCGGTGCGGAACATGCCTTACGGCATCCAGCAGCCGGCGATCAGCGGGCAGGTGGCGCAGTTGGAGGAGCATTTGGGCGTGACGTTGTTCCATCGGCGGCCGTTCGCGCTGACGCCGCCGGGGGAGAAGCTTTACAAGTTCATCCAGCCGTTCTTCTCGAGCTTGGAGGCGGTGGAGATCGAGTTGCAGGGTGGTCAGGCGCAGCACATCCGCATCGGGGCTTCGACGATCGTGTTGCGGGATCATCTGCCGGAGCTGGTGCAACTGGCGCGGAAGAAGTTCCCGCAGTTGCGGGTGGCGTTGCGCGAGGGGTATCAGGGTGAACTGGAGAGTCTGTTGTTGCGGGAGGAGATCGACATGGCGGTGACGTTGATCGAGAAGCGGACGTCGCCGGGCATCAGTGCGCAGGTGTTGCTGGAGTTGCCGATGGTGTTGCTGGTGCCGAAGTCGAGCAAGATCACGGAGGCGGAGCAGTTGTGGAAGCAGGACCCGATCAAGGAGGCGTTGATCTGCATGCCGGCGGCGGAGGTGATCACGAAGAATCTATCGCAGGAGCTGACGAAGCGCGGGGTGGATTGGTTCCCGAGCATCGAGGTGAGTTCGCTGGATTTGATCCAAACGTATGTGACGAATGGATTCGGGATCGGGATTGCGGTGCAGATTCCGGGGGTGAAGATCGATCCGGGTGTGCGGCTGTTGCCGTTGGCGGATTTCCCTAAGGTGGCGGTGGGGGCGATGTGGCGGGGTCGGCAGACCCCGTTGATCCAGACGTTCGTGGATTTGCTGTTGCAACGGGCCAAGTTGCTGGCGAAGGCGGGTTGAAGTGGCATAAGAACGGGGCAGGGTATGCCTCGCCTTTAGACAGGCGGAGCGGGGGGCGGATTTCAAAGGAGGCCGATTCTCAGTTTCTGGAAGGATTTTTCGCAGGGGTGCGGAGGGTGGCGCGGTGGTTGCTAAGCATGGGGTTGTGCCGATGACATCATTGGCCACCGATCTCAGGATGGTGGCGCTGGTGACGGCACAGAAGCGGTTGCCGCGGTTCGGCAGCCGCGCCGAAGACAGCACGAAACTGGAATTGTTCGCACCATCAAGACCCCATGGCACTGCCATTTTTAAATAATCCGAGGGCCAAGCGAGATAGTATCATCGCTGTCGATCTGGGGGGCCGCACGACGAAAGCCGTCCACCTGCACAAGAAGGGGGACAAATTCGTTTTGAGCGGCTACGCATTGCTCGACGCGCCGATTTACGAGAAGTCACTTTCCGCGGAGATGCTGGCCGAGCATTTGAAGTCGGTATGCCAGACGCTCAACGCCCGCACCAAGCTGCTCGCGCTGACCATTGGTGTGAATGATTCCTTAGTCCGGCACGTAGAGCTGCCGGTGATGCCCGTGGACGACATGCGGCAGGTCCTGCGGATGAATTCGAAGAATTATCTCCAGCAGGACTTCGGGAACCATGTGTTCGATTGTTTTGCTGCTGCGGCCCGACCTAAGGCTGGGGCGCCGGCGGAACCGGTGGCTAAGCCGCAGGCCGGTTCGCCGAAACAGCGAGTGTTGGTGGGCGGAGCGAAGCGCCAGTTGGTGGATGACTTGCAGGAAGCGGCCAAGAGCGCCGGGCTGATTGCGGACGCGATCGTGCCGTCGTTGATCGGTCCGATAAACGCGTTTGAACTGGCCATGCCCGAAGTCTTCGCCAAGGAAAACGTGGCCTTGATCGACTTGGGATTCAAGAACACCACGATTTCCATTTTGCAGGAGGGTGATCTGGCGTTGAGCCGCACGGTGGCCATCGGCGGCGACAAGCTGACCGCCACGCTCGCAGAGGCGATGGGTATCAGTTACGCCGAGGCGGATGGCATCAAGGTGGGCATGCCGACGGAGGTTCAGCCGCATCTGGAGTCCATCGTCACCACACTTGGCCGGGAATTGCGGGCTTCGGTGGATTACTTCGAACATCAGAGCGACCGGGCCGTGTCGCAGGTTTTTGTCTCCGGCGCAGCTTCCGGATCGCAAACGATCTTGCAACTGCTCCAGGCTGAGTTGATGGCTGAATGCAAGACGTGGAATCCCGCTTGTCTGGCGCAGCTGGCTTTGCCTGCGCATCAAATGGCCGAATTAGAGATGGTTTCTCATCAACTTCCCGTGGCGCTCGGCGCGGCGGTGACTTCTTTGTAACCATGCCTATCAAAATCAATCTACTTGCGGAAGCGCAACTGGCGGAGGAAATGCGCCGGAAAGATCCGGTCAAGCGCGCCATCATGCTGGGTGTTGCCTGTGCCGTCATCATGGTTTGTGTGTCACTGGTGATCCAGTGGCAGGTCATCACGGCGAATCGTCGAGCCGACGGTTTCACACAGAAACTCCAGTCGCTCACCAACGAATTCAGCCTCGTCATGGAGGATCAGAAAAAGCTCGAGCAGTTTCGTCTGAACCGGCGTGGCCTCGATATCCTCGCATCCGAGCGTTTTCTCTACGGCACGTTCTTGAATGCGCTGCAAAGCGCCACAGTGGACGGCGTGCAGTTGGTCCACATACGAACCGATCACGCCTATTCTTCGACCGAGGAAACCCGCTCCAAGCCGGCTGGTGGTCTGTCCACCGGGACAACGCGAGTCGTCAAGCCGGCGACGGCTTCTGAAAAGATCGTCGTCATCCTTGAAGCGCGTGACATCAGCGTGAATCCGGGTGACCAAGTCACGGCCTTCAAGGAGAAGGTCAGCAAGACGGAATACTTTCAGACCATGCTCGGGACCAACAATCCAATGCTTTTGGTCAACCGCTCTGTGCCGCAGCTTCAGGCGGATATCGGGCGCTTGGGGGTTCAGTTCACCTTGGAATCGCGCCTGCCCGAGAAGGTTCGTCTCGATATCTCTTCCCCGGTGCGTTACGGCGTTCCAGCCAGCCCAGTCAACATCCAGACGCCGCGTAAGTCAGGTTCGGAGGAGATCAAGCTATGAACAAGCTTTCGAAGACGAAACGTAACATGGTGCTGTTGGTTTGGTTGATCACGCTGGCCGTGCTTTCGGGCTGGGCGTTGATGTTCCTGAAATGGCAGCTCGACGAGAAGCACATTGCGGAACAGAGCTTCGCCAATCGCCAGTCATTGTTCATCACGATGACCAACACGCTCGCTCGCGCGGATTTGATCGAACGCGAACGCGGTGAGGCGGAGCAGGAGCTTGCGGGAGCCGAGGCCAGCATGGCGGGCGGCGACATCTACTCGTGGTGCTTGGACACCCTCCAGAAATTCAAGCAAGGCTACAAGAACATCGAGATGCCGCAGTTCGGCCAGAACAATGCGCCGGTGGAGAACACACTGCTGCCGAAGTTTCCTTACAAACAGACGGTCTTGAGTGTCGGCGGCACGGCCCGATTCCATGACCTGGGCATGTTCATCGCCGACTTTGAAAACCAGTTCAAATTTGCGCGCATCGTGAACGTGGAATTACAGCCCTCACCCGCCATCTCCGGCAACGAGCGGGATCGCGAGAAGCTCACGTTCAAAATGGATATCATCTTTCTGGTGAAGCCCAACCGTTCTTGAGCTATGAACATCAAAACATTTTTCAGTTCACTGACTTGCCTGCTTGTTTGCTGCGCTGCGGCTGTCTCCCTGACCGCCACCGCCGGGGAGGTCAAGACGAATGCGGTAGTGAAGAAGGGTGTCGCGAGCACCAATGCCGCCGCGCTGCCGATTGAAATTCCAGCATCCAAGTTCTCGATCCCAACCAGTGCGGCCGAGGGGCGCGACCCGTTCTTCCCCGGCTCGACCGCTTTTCGTCCGCAGGTTGCCAGCAATGGCCAATCGGCGGCCCCGGTCAGTCTTAATTTGCAGGGCGTTTCCCCCAAGTTCTGCCTTATCAACGGGAAGACCATTGGGTTGGATGAACAATATGAAGTGCCCACGGCCGGTGGGAAGGTTCGCGTCCATGTTGTGACGATCAATGAAGATTCGGTGGTGGTGGAGGTGAATGGTTCCCGGCAGGTGTTACGCCTCAAACCCGGCCGATAATGCAACTCTTGCGACACTGCCATTACATGACTGTCTCAACGAAAGACAAATTGAACGATAATGCCCCCGGAAATGCATGGGAAACGCCCTCGGTCATCATTGGCACCTCGACTGCTGAATCCGGCTCTAACGACGGAATAGAAAAATTACATTTGAAGTTGTCCCCAACCAATAAACGCACATGAAATCGAAACTCGTCCTAACCACACTGGGCAGTCTCATGGCGACCGTCCTGATCGCGCAAGCGCAGGACGCCGCCCCGGCTGCATCTCAACCGGCGACGCCCGCTGCGGCTGCGACCGAAATCAAAACCCCGGCGCCTGAAGTTCAGGTGGCGGATGCGGCAGCTCCGGCTGCGGCACCTGCTGCGACTGAGGCGAAGTCCGCCGAAGCTCCGGCGGCGGCCGCTGCGGCCAAGCCCGAAGAGGCGAAGCCAGCCGCTGCGGAACCCGCCGCGCCCGACAAGGGCGGGGTGATTCCGCTGATCGTCATCGACGACACGCCACTGCTCGACGCCATTCGTAACCTTGCGCGCCAGGCCAGCATCAATCTCATCATCGACCCGAAGGTCGCTTACGGTCAGTCAACGGGGCAAGTAGGTCCTGACGGCAAACCGGCAGTCACAGCGCAGCCGAACGTTTCCATCCGCTGGGAAAACATCACGGCTGAGCAGGCCTTGGGTGAGTTGCTGAACAACTATGGTCTTCAAGCGGTGGAGAACCCGAAGGTCAAGATCACCCGCATCACGATCAAGGACCCCGCCGCGCCTGATCCGCTTGTCACGCGCGCTTACCAGCTCTCCTATGCCAGCCCGAGCAATGTTACCCTTGCTGTGTCTGCAGCGATTGATCCGAAGCGCAGTAAGGTTGTTGCCGACACTCGCACCAGCCAGATTGTCGTGGTTGCCACCGAGAAGGAGCAGGTTGAGGTTGAGAAGCTCATCACCAAGCTTGATACGAAGACCAAGCAGGTGTTGATCGAGGCCAAGATTATCGAAACCACAGTCAATCCGAAGACCGTCAAGGGCGTTGACTGGACTGGCACGCTTGAAAGTCATCGGATTGGATACGGCAATAACAACCAGTTCAAGCCAGTGTCTGACCAAGAAAGCACACTTACGCCCTTGTCGGATGCGTGGCCGAGAATGGTCATGCAAGGTGGCAGCTTTAATCCGGCGACCGCCTTCCTCAATGCTGAGGGGCTTAAGCTGACTTTGTCGTTCCTCAACACCCACAACGATTCCAAGGTGGTTTCCGAACCGCGCATGGTTACGCTGGATAACCAGAAGGCCTCCATCGATGTCGGCCTCTTGTTCCCCATCGTGAACACGCAAGCGGGCACAGCCAATACCGCCGGTGGTTCACAGATATCCTATACGAACCTGACCGTCAGCCTTGATGTCACCCCGCGTATTGCGGCCGATAATCAGGTCGAATTGAAGATTTCTCAAAGCATCGTCCGACTTGGCCCGGTTATTCCGAGCACAGTTGGTGGCGTTAAGAATGAAGTGAATTCTTTCTTCACTCGTCAGGCTGAAACCGGCGTTTTGATCCCAAGCGCTAACACGCTGGTTCTCGGTGGTCTGATCTCTGACGAAAACACCAGTTCGAACATCAAGGTTCCCGTGCTCGGCGATATTCCTGGGCTCGGCGCGTTGTTCCGCAAGGATAGCAAGGAGCGGAACAAGAATAACCTGATCATCTTCATCACGCCGACGATCGTCGCTGACGGCGACTATCAGCCTGCCAAGTCTTCGTTTTTGAAGACCAAGGCAGAATCTGCTGACGAACCCGAATGGTCTGCTTGGGACAGCGGCAAGCCCCGCGACTGGAGCAAGAAGGGCGTCAAAGGCGGTGCCGTTAAAGAGTAAACTGGTTTAGTATACGCGACCGCCGCTGGTGAACCCAGCGGCGGTTTTTCATTCATGCCACATCGCAAGCGCGCCGCAGGTAATCGTAGGAATACAGACCTGAGTTGTGACCGTCGCCCCACGTAGGTTGCAATGCGTAAGTCCCCACCGCCGCCAGCCCACGTAGCACGAATGACTCGGGGCGAAGCGGGATATCGGGGCCCTTGTAAAGATTTCCCATGACATCCATCTCGCCTTTGCACGCCGCACAAGGGCACGCGCGCCGCAGGTTTTCCAGTGTGATGAAGGACTCGCAGCCATCATCCCATTTGATGGCCAGTTCGTTCCCGATGTGTTGAACGTCAATCGCTCGCATGCGTGCAATCTGCCTCAGCCGGGACAGCGCCTCAACGGTGTTCTCGTCCGCCAGCTGGAAGCGGCTTCGCGTCAGAGCTTGACCCGGGTTCAAGCTGAGCTCATTATTTATTTAGGTAAGGCTAAACTTTTTTGCAAGGCATGCGAACCGAAGCTGTTGAGGACTATCTGAAGTCGATCTATCTCGTCCAAGGCGAGCTTGGGGAGGTGACCACACAGGTGCTGGCGGAGCGAATGGAAGTCTCCGCGCCCAGCGCTACGGGCATGCTCAAGAAGCTCGCTGAGCTGAAGCTCGTGAAGCATGAGCCTTATTACGGAGTCACACTCACACCGGCGGGGCGCAAGATCGCTTTGGAGGTGATTCGCCATCACCGTTTACTGGAACTTTACCTCGCCGAGGCGCTTGGTTATTCGTGGGACAAGGTTCATGCCGAGGCGGAGAAGCTGGAGCACCATATCTCTGAGGAATTCGAGGACAAGATCGCTGCATTGCTCGGCAATCCTGTCACCGACCCGCATGGCGATCCAATTCCCGCGAAAGATGGAACCATCCCGCCGCAGAACACCGTGCGCCTCGTTGATGCGGCTGCGGGTGAGATGGTGACGGTGACGCGGGTGGCGGCGCAGGACGCCGCGCAATTGAATTACCTCGGCTCGTTGGGCATTCGCCCGGCAGCCAGTTTGACCTTGGTTGCCAAGGCTCCGTTCGATGGTCCGGTCGAATTACGCATCGGCAATGCCAGCCATCATCTCGGCCTGAATCTCGCCCGTCAGATATTCATCCGGTTGGCGAAGCCTCGCCGTTGAGATTTTCCATGAACCCAACTCCATCAACCGCTCCCGACGCCGAAAATCCCGGTTGGCGGCAGGCGGCATCCACGCCGAGCCTGCCGGAAGTTCACCGTTCCGTGCTGGTCCCGACGCAACTGGGCTTCTGGCGCAAGCTGCTCGCCTTTTCCGGTCCAGGATATCTAGTCGCGGTCGGCTATATGGACCCGGGCAACTGGGCCACCGACCTCGCGGGCGGTTCGAAGTTCGGCTACACACTGCTCAGCGTCATCCTCATCTCTAACCTGATGGCGATTTTGCTCCAGTCGCTCGCCGCCCGGCTTGGCATCGCCACGGGCCGCGATCTGGCACAAGCCTGCCGTGACCACTATTCGCGACCGGTTTCATTCGTGTTGTGGATCCTCTGCGAAATCGCCATCTGCGCGTGCGACCTCGCGGAAGTCATTGGCTCGGCCGTTGCGTTGAACCTGCTGTTCAAGATCCCGCTTGCGTGGGGTTGCGTCATCACTGTGCTCGATGTGATGGCGGTGATGTATCTTCAAAACAAAGGCTTTCGCTGGCTTGAAGCGTTCGTCATCACGCTCATCCTGACCATCGGCGGCTGTTTCGCGGTGGAAATGATCTTCTCGCAACCCTCCATCGCGGGCGTGCTCGGCGGTTTTATGCCGCGCGTGGAAATCATCAAGAATCCCGAGATGCTTTACATTGCCATCGGCATTCTCGGCGCCACGGTGATGCCGCACAATCTTTACCTGCATTCAAGCATCGTGCAGACGCGCAAATACGAACAGAGCGCCTCCGGCAAACGCGAAGCCATCAAGTTTGCCACGCTCGACTCCACCATCGCCTTGATGTTTGCGCTCTTCATCAACGCGGCTATCCTCATCCTCGCCGCTGCGGCCTTCCACCGCACCGGCCAGCACGAGGTCGCCGAAATCCAGGACGCCTACAAACTCCTCGCGCCCACCCTGGGTTTCACTGCCGCGAGCATCTTGTTCGCCATCGCGTTGCTCGCCTCCGGCCAGAATTCCACGCTCACCGGCACGCTCGCTGGGCAGATCGTGATGGAAGGCTTCCTGAACTTCCGCATGCGCCCCTGGCTGCGACGGCTCATCACGCGGGCCATCGCCATCGTGCCGGCGGTTATTGTCACCGTCATCTACGGCGAGAGCGGCACGGCCAGACTGCTCGTGTTGAGCCAGGTCATCCTCAGCCTGCAACTCAGTTTCGCGGTCATCCCGCTCGTGCTGTTCACCAGCGACCGCCGCAAGATGGGCGAATTCGTCACGCCCCGCTGGCTGCAAGCCCTCGCCTGGCTCGTCACCGCCATCATCGTCGTCCTGAACGTGAAGCTCTTGGCCGATCAATTCGGCATCACCGAACACTTCTTCGGCAAAGGTTGAAGTATGTATCGCAAAATCCTCGTCGCGTTGGAGAACAGCAAGTCTGACCAGACGTTGCTGCCGCATGTCAGCGAACTGGCGCAACGCCTTGGTTCAGAGTTGCTGCTCGTCCACGTCGCCGACGGCTGGGTCGCTCGCAACTTCAACCAACTAAAACTTGCTGAGTCGCAGGAGATGAAAGACGACCGCGCGTATCTTGATTCAACTGCGGACAAACTGCGTGGTGAAGGGTTGCCGGTGAAGGCGCTCTTGGCGCTCGGCGATCCCCCGACTGAAATCTTGCGCGCTTCCGAAACGGAAGGGTGCGACCTGATTGCCATGACCAGTCACGGTCATCGGCTGGTGGGCGACTTGATCTTCGGCAGCGCGATTCACACCGTGCGCCACAAAGCTACCGTCCCGCTCCTCATCGTGCGGGCGCAGGACTGATTGCACTTGCGTTCAGTGCGAGCCTTGGAGTTCGTGTCGGCGGCGCCACAGTTCTTGCGGCTTGAAGATGCCGAGGGGCGTGATGATGCCGGTGATCAATTCGGCGGGGGTCACGTCAAAGCCCGGGTTGCGCGCGGGGCTGGTCGGATTCGCGACGCGGATCACGCTGCGCTTCCCGCGCGCGTCGCGGCCCACGGCGCCGAGCACTTCCGCTTCGTGCCGTTCTTCGATCGGGATGTCGAAGCCGGACTTCAGATTCCAATCAATGGTCGAAAGCGGGATGGCCACGTAGAACGGGATCTTGTGGCGCTGCGCGAGCACGGCCTTGGTGTAGGTGCCGATCTTGTTCGCGATGTCGCCGGTGCGCCCGAGCACGCGGTCGCTGCCGACGATGACGAGGTCAATCTCGCCGCGTTGCATGAGGTGGCCCGCCGCGTTGTCCGCGATGACGTGGTGCGGCACGCCTTGTTGCGCGAGTTCCCAGGCGGTCAGCGACGCGCCCTGGCAACGCGGCCGGGTCTCGTCGCAGAAGACGTGGAATTTCCGGCCCGCAGCCTGCGCGGCATACATCGGCGCGGTGGCGCTGCCGATGTCCACGAACGCGAGCCAGCCTGCGTTGCAATGCGTCAGCACATTCGTGCCGTTGCGGATGAGTTTCGCGCCGTGTTTGCCGATGGCCTGACAGTGCGCGACGTCCTCGTGCGCGAATTCCTCCGCGGCGGCGAGCGCGAGCGCTTGTTGCGACGCGACATCTTCCCCGTTGCGCATCGCGGCCAGCAAGTCGTTCATCGCGTTGACGGGATCAACGGCCGTGGGGCGCGCGGCTTCGATATGTTCGTAAACTTTCCGCACGTGACCGGCGAACGCGGTCAACGACGACCCGCGAAAGGCGCGGACGCCCTGGGCCAGTCCGTAGGCGGCGGTTGCGCCGATGGCGCCGGCGCCGCGCACGATCATGTCGCGGATGGCGGTGGCGGTTTCTTTGAAGTCGCGCGTGCGGACAAGCTTGAACTCGTGCGGGAGCAGGCGTTGTTCGATGAGCACGACTTCGTTCGTGGCGGCGTCAAAGGTGACAGTGCGGAAATGTTGGGTGCGACCGCGCAGGGTGACGTTCATGGTGTTGAAAGGGAAAGTGGTTCAGGCCGCGGGCGGCGCTTCATACCAGACGCGGAGGATCTGGCGCCAGTAACTGCTGACTTCGCCGCTCGTGCGGATGTTCGTGGCTTGCGCTTCGGCTTCGGTGCTCACGTTCGGCAGGACGAGCGTTTCCACGTTCAAGACCTGCACGCCCGAGTCGGCGATCCATTTATTCGCGCGGTTCACGACGGCGCCAAAGCCTTCATAATCGCTCGACAGGACGCCTTTGCGGAGCGTCGTCGGGAAGAAGTCTTTGAACGCGATGGCCATCTCAATCGATGTCGATCTTCAAGCGGCGCATCTTCTCGCGCAACCGCTCGTAGTGCGGATGCTTGCGGAGCGCCTTGAGGTCGGGGTCGCGCGCGAGCCACTTGAAATCGCGATAGCCGAGGTCGATGGCAGACTCGACCGCCTGCGCGGCTTCGTCGAGTTTGCCCGCGAGCGAAAGGCTGCAAGCGAGGTTGTAGAAGACCGTCGGGTTCTGCGGCTCGAGCTGGGAAAGTTGCTGGTCCACGCGCAGGCCTTCCTCGATGCGGCCGCGCTTGGTGTAATCATCGCCGAGCAATTGCAACGCATCCACGTAGGTCGGGTCCCGCTTGATGAGTCCTTCGAGGAACGAGATTTCCACGTCCAACTCGCGCGGGTCGGGCGACTTCGACTTCTTGCGACTGCTCTTTTCCGTCATGGCGCGCGCATAGTGGGAGGAAGGGATTTCAAGTCAAGCCTCGCGCGGCAGCTTTTCAACCGCATCGGACTGAACTAATCTTGCCGCCCATGAATTGTTTTGTCACCGGCGCCTCGGGATTCATCGGCGCGAATCTCGTGCACGAGCTCGTCGCGCGCGGGCATCGCGTGAAGGCGTTGCTGCGTCCGGGCGCGGACACGCGCGGGCTGGCGGGCGCGGAGTTTGAGCACGTGGCCGGTGACGTGTCGGATCGCGCGGCGCTGGAGCAGGGGATGCGCGGTTGCGACTGGGTGTTCCACGTCGCGGCGAGTTATCACCTCTGGCTTCGCGATTACGCGCCGATGTATGCCGCGAATGTGGACGGCACGCGCAATGTCATCGAAGCCGCGAGCGCGGCGGGTTGCGCGCGGATCGTTTACACGAGCACGGTCGGCTGCATCGGCTTGCCGCAAGCCGTGAACGGAGTCGTCACGCCGACGGATGAAGCCACGCCCGTCTCCGAGGCGCAGATGAGCAATCATTACAAGCTCTCCAAGTGGCGGGCGGAAGTGGTCGCACGCGAACACGCCGCGAAAGGTGCGCCCGTGGTCATCGTGAATCCGAGCGCACCCATCGGTCCGCGCGACGTGAAGCCCACGCCGACCGGGCAGGTCATTGTGGATTTTTTGAACCGTCGCATGCCGGCGTTCGTGGACACGGGTTTGAATTACGTCCACGTCCGCGACGTGGCGATCGGGCACATCCTCGCGGCGGAACGTGGCCGCGTGGGTGAGCGTTACATCCTAGGCAACACGGATGGCAACTGGACGATGAAACAATCGCTCGATGTCCTCGCGGAGATCACCGGGTTGCCCGCGCCGAAATTTCAGGCGCCGCATGCGCTCGCATTCTTGGCGGCGTATTTCGGCGAAGCCGCAGCTGCGCTAACCGGCAAGCCGCCGAAGGCCCCGCTCGCCGGTGTGCGGATGGCGCGTTACAAGATGTGGTTCAGTCCCGCGAAAGCGATTCGCGAACTCGGCCTGCCGCAGACGCCGCCGAAGCAGGCCCTCGCCGACGCGGTGGCGTGGTTCAAGACGAACGGCTACGTGAAGTGATGGTCCGCCAAACTGCTTGTTTCGTTGGCCGTAAATGTGAACGATACTGACCGAACGGCACGTGGTGCTGTTTCCGGTTCAATCCGGTGAGTGATGTTTCCGATATGGATTTGAAGAAGATTCCAAAAGCGGCGGCGCGGATTCGCGGCCTGTCGGCATTGCGCCCGTCGCTGGCGATCGTGCTGGGCAGCGGGTTTCATCATGTCTTGACGGAACTCCAAGTCGCGGCGCGTTGCCCTTACCGCCGGATTCCGGGCTTCCCGACGACGAGCGTGGCGGGACATGCGGGTGAATTGTTCATCGGTAAGTTGGGCGGCACGCCGGTCCTCGTGCTGAGCGGACGCGCGCACTTTTACGAAGGGCATCCGATGGAGGCGGTGACGTTCGCCACGCGGGTGCTGGCGGCGTATGGCATCAAGTCGTTGCTGTTGACGAATGCCGCCGGGGGCATCAACCGCGCGTTCAAGGCGGGCGATTTCATGGTGCTGACCGATCACATCAATCTGATGGGGGCAAATCCGTTGCGCGGTCCGGCCCAACCGGGCCTGCCGCGCTTCGTGGATTTGACCTGCGCTTACGACCCGGGTCTGTCGAAACTCCTGCATCGTGCGGGACGCGAGGCCAAGTTGAAGCTGCGCAAAGGTGTCTATCTGGCCGTCAGCGGGCCAAGTTACGAGACGCCTGCGGAGATCCGGGCTTTTGCGACGCTCGGAGCGGACGCGGTCGGGATGAGCACCGTGCCGGAGACCATCGTGGCGCGGCAATGCGGACTGCGCGTCGCGGCGGTCTCGTGCATCACGAATCTGGCTGCTGGTCGCTCGAAGAGCCCGTTGTCGCACGCGGAAGTGTTGGAGACGGCGGAACGTTCCAAAAAAGTTGCCGCCGGTTTTCTTAAACGTTTTGCCCAGCTTTATGCCCAAGTGGACGCCCAATAGCCTCATCCTCGCGGCGGCGAATGCGCGCAAACGCGCGGTTGCGCCTTACTCGAAATTTTTGGTGGGCGCGGCGCTCGTGACGCGCAAAGGCCGCATCATCACCGGCGCAAACGTCGAGAGCGCGAGCTACGGATTGACCTGCTGCGCTGAACGTGTGGCGTTGTTCAAGGCGCTGACCGAGGGCGAAAAAGATTTCGTTGGTGTCGCTGTGGTCACGCGGGTGCCTGGCGGGGCGATGCCTTGTGGCGCGTGCCGGCAGTTGCTGGCGGAGTATGCGCTCGGCGCGAAATTGTGGGTGGCGGACAGCCGCGCGCTGAAGCGGTTGCGGGAATTCACCGTGCGCGAGTTGTTGCCCGCGGCGTTTTTAGATGTGCCGGAGGAGGGCGCCGGGAAGTGAGTGTGCGGTTTCCTGGAGTGCTGCAAGTTGTGCAAATGCGATGAAGCTGGGTGAACCATTCATGTTCGACCACGCTGGCTGGCCCGTTATGTTGGTGGACCAGTCCGGTGTCATTTTGCGTGCAAACGCGGCGGCGGTGAAGTCGTTCGGTCCCTCCATTGAAACTCCCGGATCGCAACTCGGCGCGATTTGGGCCGCGGAAAATTCGCATCCAGCCGCCGGCTATCTGGCGCATTGGGCGCTGACGCCCACCCCGACGGTGACGTTGAAATTGAAGTGGAAAGCGGGAGGTGTGGTTGCGCTGACGGTTTCCATCTGCTCCTTCAAGCAAGGGGAGCAGACGTTGTTCTTGTTGCAAATGTTGGGCGAAGTGGCGAATGCCGACGCGGTTGCGGCGCAGAAGCAGAAGCTGGATTGCGCGTTGCAGCTAGCCCGGACCGTCTCGCTCGATTTCAACAACGCGCTGACCAGCATTCTCGGGCACACGTCCCTCATGCTGAGCAAGACCGAGCCCAGTCATCCGTGGCGCTCATGGCTGATGGAGATCGAGAAATCAGCGGCGAAGGCGGCGGAAATCTCGAGCGACCTGGCGGGCTTCAGCCGGCAGGAGAAGGATGCGCGCACGCAAGCCACCGGCAATCTCAATGAATTGGTCCAGCGTTGCGTGGATTCATTCCAGCGCAACCAGTCCAGTGCCCAAGTCAAATGGGTGCTCAACACGGAGCGACGTTTGTTCGCCGCACGGTTTGATGAAGCGAAGCTGCTTCAGGCGCTCATGAAAATTGTTGAGAACGCCGTGGAAGCCATTGAAGGCGTGGGGCAGGTGACACTTGCATCGCGGAACGTCGAGCTGTCCGAGCCAACGCAGGATCGCACGGTGCAGCTCGTGCCGGGCACCTACGTGTGCATTGAAATCACCGACACCGGCAAAGGCATCGAGCCCGATGTCTTGCCGCGGGTGTTCGAGCCTTTCTTCACCACCAAGCGCAACCACCGCGGGCTGGGGCTGGCGTGGGTTTACGGGATCGTGACCAATCACGGTGGCGGCGTCGCGATCTCCAGCACGCCGGGGCGGGGCGCCTCTGTTCGCGTCTATTTGCCGGCTGAAAAGAAGCATGTGCGTGACATCGCGGCCAGCGGTCAGGATTTGAGTGGCACGCAGACTGTGCTGGTCGTGGACGACGAGGATCTGCTGCTGACGATGGGGCAAACGATCCTCTCCGCCTACGGCTATCGCGTGCTGACGGCGAACGCCGGACAAAAGGCGCTGGAAATCCTTTCCCAAAACAACCCGCCTGTGGATTTGCTCATCACCGATCTTGTCATGCCGCTGATGAGCGGGCGTGAACTGATGGAGCAATCACGCAAGATCAACCCGCGGCTGCGAATTCTTTGCACGAGCGGATACGCGTGGCCCGGCAATCTCGAAGACGATCCTTCCTATCTGCAGAAGCCTTACACGAGCCAGGATTTGCTGCTCAAGGTGAAGCAGATGCTCGCGTGACGGTCTAATCCTGTTCCTTGATTAAATCTAGTTGACTAATCATGTCATTTGCGATGCAATGCACTTATGCAAATCGAAAGTCTTAAAGTATTCTGCGATCTCACCGAGACTGAAAGCTTCACTAAAGCCGCCCAGATCAATGGCGTGACCCAGTCGGCCGTCAGCCAGCAGATCAGCTCGCTCGAGCGCCAGTTCAAGTCTTTGCTCATCGAGCGCAGCAAGAAAAAGTTTCGGCTCACGCGTGAGGGGCAGGTGCTTTACGATTACAGCAAGCAGATCATTGCCACCTACGACGCGCTCCACAGCAAACTGCAAGAGATCAAGGACATCATCTCTGGCACCATCCGCGTCGCGACGATTTACTCCATCGGCCTGCACGATTTGCCGCCGTATGTGAAGCGCTTCCTGAAGTCCTATCCCACGGTCAACATCCATGTCGAGTATCGCCGCGCCAATCAGGTGTATGAAGACGTGCTCGGGAACGTCGTGGATTTGGGCTTGGTGGCATATCCCGTCAAGGATCCCAAGCTTGAAATCATTCCCATCAAACGCGACCCGCTGGTGTTGGTCACCCACCCGCAGCATCCGCTGGCCAAGCAAAAGTTGATCAAGCTCAAGACCCTTGCGGGCCAGAAGTTCATCGGGTTCGAGCCTGATATTCCGACGCGCAAAGCCATCGACAAGGTCTTGCGCGACCACAATGTCGAGGTCAATCACGTCATGGAATTCGATAACATCGAAACCGTGAAGCGAGCGGTGGAGATCGACGCGGGCATCGCGATCGTTCCGCAAAGCACCATTACGCAGGAAATCCAGAAACAGACCCTGGCGGCGGTTGCGCTGGATGATGCGGACATGTTCCGCCCGCTGGCTGCGATCTACAAGCGAACCAAGGTCCTCTCACCTGCGATGAAACAATTCCTCGCTATCCTGAAGGAAGAAGCCGTCAAGTAAGTGCCGATCTCAAAGATCAGAACAGCCGGGGAACTTGTTCTCCGGCTGTTTTGCATTTCCAGCGCGGTTGGCAATGACGCCGGGCGGACCGATCAAATCGATTGGGGACGACTGCACCAGCGCGCGCGACAAACTTGCAACCGCCGGAGCCCGTCACGATACATCTGCAACCAACGATGCAGGTCGCGCGGGTGCATTTTACGACCGCTGACAAAGAGCAGCGCCTTGGCGAGGCGATATTCGCCCGCCGGGGTGCAACTCCCCTCACACGAAAGGAGATGCTTTGAAGTGCCTGTGGATGCGCCCGCGCGAGTCGCCCGTATAGCCAGATGTTTATCCATTCAATTGCCCGACTCGCGCACTGTTCTCAGCGTGCGAGTCACAACCTTGAACTAGCACCCTCCATACCATGAGAAATCTTCGAGAAATGGGCTGAAAAT
Source organism: Verrucomicrobiota bacterium (assembly GCA_041181065.1). Classification (GTDB taxonomy): domain Bacteria; phylum Verrucomicrobiota; class Verrucomicrobiia; order Limisphaerales; family DSYF01; genus DSYF01. The sequence goes on from JBEGQI010000144.1 coordinate 17,281, forward strand.
GGCGTGAAATGACGATTACACAACTTGCGAAGGCCCAATCAAGCTGGGCCGGATGAGAAATTGCTTCCCGCTCGGCGATAGTCGCAGAAGTCTGGTCCAACTATGCAGAATTATTTCAAGCTCTCTGGATTCAACGGCCGTAAATCGCGCGGGAGGAATTTGCCGTCTTTGCGGATCAGTTCGCCGTCGAACCAAATCTCGCCGCCGCCCCATTCCTTGCGCTGGATGAGCACCATGTCCCAGTGCACCGCCGAGCGGTTGCCGTTGTCGCATTCCTCGTAGGCCTGGCCGGGGGTGAAGTGCAGCGAGCCGGCGATTTTCTCATCGAACAGGATGTCGCACATCGGGTTGAGGATGTAGGGGTTGAAACCCAGTGCGAATTCGCCGATGTAGCGCGCGCCCGGATCAGTGTCCAGAATCTCATTGAGCTTCTTGGTGTTGCTGCCTGTGGCCTTGACGACCTTGCCGGCCTTCAATTCCAGCCGCACGTTCTCGAACTTCGTCCCGGAATAGATCGTCGGCGTGTTGAACTGGATCACGCCATTTGCGGAATCCTTCACCGGACAGGAAAACACCTCGCCGTCCGGGATGTTCCGGTCGCCGGAACAAGCCTTCGCACCAATGCCTTTAAGGCTGAACGTCAGGTCTGTACCCGGGCCTTTGAGGTGGACGCGGTCGGCCTTTTTCATGCGCTGCTGCAATTGCAGCGAGGCTTTCGCCATCTTCGCGTAATCCATCGTGCAGACGTCGAAGTAAAAATTCTCGAACGCCTCCGTGCTCATGTTCGCCGCCTG
>JBEGQI010000145.1:0-5700 GCA_041181065.1 Verrucomicrobiota bacterium
CAGGAGGTTGCGGTCCATCGAATACGGCTTCTTGGCGCTGGCCTGCACGGGAATCTTGTGCTTGGCGCAGTAATCAATCATCTCCTGGCGACCGGGGAAATCCTTGCGATAGCGTTCGTCACGCCACGGGGCGATGACTTGCAAGTCGGGCGCGAGCGCGGCGGCGGTGAGTTCAAAGCGGACTTGGTCGTTACCTTTTCCAGTAGCGCCGTGCGCGATGGCATCGGCTTTTTCCTTGCGGGCGATTTCCACCATGCGCTTGGCGATGAGCGGACGCGCGATGCTCGTGCCGAGGAAGTATTGGCCCTCGTAGATCGCCCCGGCGCGGATCATCGGGAAGATGAAGTCCTTCGCGAATTCTTCCTGGAGGTTATCAATGTAAATCTTGGACGCGCCGGTCTTGATGGCCTTCTTTTCGAGACCGTTCAATTCTTCTTCCTGCCCGATGTCGGCGCAGAAGCCGATCATCTCCGCGTTGTATTTCTCCTTGATCCAGGACATGAGGACCGAGGTGTCGAGACCGCCCGAGTATGCGAGAACAATTTTCATGCGGCGGGATTAAACCGCCAAGCGCAGGGGCAATCAAAGGGAAAATCGCCGCCGGTGGGCGCAGCAAGCGCTTAATTTATCGTGTATTTGCAGAGCCGTAACCGGTGATAGCGGATGACGGTGCGGTTCATGTCATTGAATGCGCCCAGCCCGAGGTAGAATGTGTCTTCGGGAATGGCGGTGTTCTTCGGCGCTTTGACGCCGTTGAGGACCAAGACGCCATTGACTTGGGCGGTGACTTTGCCGCCGGAGAAGCGCATCCAGAAGGTGTTCGTTCCGGCATTGAGTTTAGCCGGGCTGAGCAATTGCTTTTTTTGCCAGCCGTCGGCAAAGCTGGCGACATCCCCCTCGTCGGCATTCCGCTTGATGCGGAAGGAATACCAAGTGGCGGTATCCCAGCTGGGCAGGCCCATGACCAAGCCGGCTTGGAAGGCGTCAGAGGAACTGCTGACCACTTCAAAACTGCCCTCGACTTCGAAATCACGCCCGATGTTCACTGGCAGATAAATCATGTGACCGTATTGGTCGGCTTCCACTTCGAGACTTCCATCGGCCAAACGACGGAACTGTCCATGGACCTGACGCCAGCCGGAGAGCGCGTCATCTTCGGGCAGGATGTCAACGTGCTGGAGTGCCTGATTGGTGCCTTTAATGGCGGCGGCAACCTTGAGTGTGGACAGGCGATTCATGACAAAGCTGCGGGCCGCTGGGTTGGGTTCTGTTGCGTGTGCCAGTTCACGGTAAAGCATTAACGCCGCCTCTAGTCTGCCCTGGTCGAGGTGGGATTCCGCGAGGCCGACTTGGGCGGCGTTACTGCCAGTGCGAGCGGCGACTTCTGCAGGCAGGAGTGAGAGGTCCCGGCCCCAGCCAGCGAGTGAATGCATGTTCGGCTGCCACTGGAGGAGTTCGAGTTGCTTGCGGGCCACATCCATTTTTCCGGCAAGGTAGGCGACGGCGGCGTAGCTGCTGCGCCAGGCGCGTTTGGATTCGGGATTGGACGCGGCTTTGATGTAGCCCTCATACATCTCCTGTAATTTGGGCCAGATGTCGGGGCGATCGTAAAGATGCTGGCCAGCGGGTAATTGATATTCCTGCTCCAGGTCGGACACCGAATCAAAGAACATCCGCGGCACGTCAGTGTCGAAGCGGTGCGTATTTAGCGCGGTCGAACCGAACGCCAGCATGGAATCGTAGTCGCCATACCAGCGCGGGCGCAGCCCCCAGCGCATGTGTCCCCACGCGCCCGGATAATCGACACGGGCACGCGTCACTCGATCGAACCAGTTGCGCATCTCGGTGATATTCGAGTCGCCGAGTGAGACATAGATCATCAAGTTGGGAGCGATGGGGGAATCAGGATGCAGCTGCCAAGCTGCGGTCAGGTGCTTGCGGGCGTTGGCGAGATGTTCGGAGAAGCCGCGCCATCCGGTATCGGAAACGGTGTTCACATAACCGCCGCCGCGCGCAGCCCATGCTTGTTTAACCTCCAATTGGCCTCGGAGCACGAGTTCGAGCCATCGATAGGATTCGCCTGCGTTACTGGCCGCCTCGCAAAGAGCCTCAGCATTGCGGGTATAAAAATTCTTCGCCCAGCCATAAAGCAGATTCTCCGCTAAATCTTCCTGGTCGCGGGCCGACAAACCATCGGTGAGGGTTTGTTTGAAATATTGGAGGGCTTCTGCATCGAGAACCGGTTGGCGGTCCTTTTTGTCCACGAGCAGTTGGTCGCTCAATAAAACAGCCGCATACAACCGAGGATAACCCTGATAGCTGGAAGTCCGGTGCGCAGCTACGGCGCGTTCAAGTCGGCGCAGGGCTTCGTGCTGCTCTACGGCTTCCGTGGAAGCGATAGTTAGCAACAACGGGTCGGTGCAGTTCGGGTCATTGGCAAAGAAATCTCCCAGCTCATTCAGCGGGGGAAGGTTTGTGTTTACCGGGCCGTTGTGATGTTCGTTGATCCAATTGGTGATGAAACCGACGGCTTTGGCATCGTAGGCAGGCAGTCGCACGCCATGATCAAGGTAGCCATTCAAGTAATGGCGCACGCGGAATTCCCTTAATCGGGACTCGTATTCTTTATGGGTGATGGAGTTAGTGGAGGTTTCGACAGGCTTGCGCGCCGCTTCCATGGCGATGTCCGTTCGACCTGCGCCGGCTCGATCTACCTGTGCTGAGAAGCGGCGGGCGAAGTTGGCTAACACAAGCGCTACGACGCATAGAACCGAAAGCCCGCCGAGAATCGTTACCGTGATGATGAGCCAACGTTGGCGCTTTGGCTTTTGCGCATGGCGAGGTAGCGGCGGAGGTCCGGTTGGAAGGGGTGGGGGATCTGCGAGGACCTTGTCCAAGGGTTCCCATTGGGACATGCCTTCGCGCCAGATCATTTCAGTGCCGTTCAATTCACCAGCCCCGCGGCGGCGAGCGAGTTCCTCCAGCGAGATGTCATCGGCCTCCTGTCCATGACGATGCAAACGGTAGTTCACGGTGCTGGTATCGTGGCAAATCCCGGACCACAACCGCAAGCCTGCTCGACCGCGTATTCTGCCCATTCCTTGCCAACGCGCAGGGCGCCTCGTATTGTCCCGCAACGTTCTGAAGCTATGAAGCGACGCATTTTATACGGTCTGCTCACCGGGATCCTGACCGTCAACCTGATCATCGGTGCCACGGTCTATCTCCATTCCGCCGAATCCAGTCAGAAGGACTCCGCTTACCCGAGCTTGGAGATGTTCTCCGTGGTGATGGAACGCGTGCGCCGCGATTACGTGGATGGCGCGAAGCTTTCCTATCGCGATCTGGTTCGCAGTGCCTTGAAGGGGATGCTCAACGATCTCGACCCGCACAGCGAATTCATGGAGCCGGAGAAGTTCAAGGACCTGCAAAGCGACACGGAGGGGAAGTTTGGCGGCATCGGCGTCGTGGTGTCGTTAAAGGATGACCGGCTCACGGTCGTTGCGCCGATGGAAGACACGCCGGGCTTCAAGGCCGGCATCCGCACCGGCGACATCATCGAGCGCATCGAAGGGAAGTCCACCGACCATCTGGGTGTGGGCGATGCGGTAAAAATTTTGCGTGGTGAACCCGGCACAGAGGTTTCCATCACGGTCTATCGTCCATCGACCAAAGAGTCCAAGGACTACAAGCTCAAGCGCGAGGAGATCAAGGTGGACATGGTCAAGGACATCAACGGTAAGCGCGAATTTCCGCTCGGCGAAAACAAGATCGGCTACGTGCGCATCACGCAATTCGGCGAGAAGACATCGGATGAACTCGAAAGCGCATTGAAGAAGCTCAAGGCGCAGGGCATGCGCGGATTGGTCATCGACCTCCGCTGGAATCCTGGCGGCTTGTTGGATCAGGCGGTGGGTGTGTGCGAGAAATTCCTGCCGCGCGGCCAATTGGTCGTCACGACGGAAGGGCGATCTCCATCGCAAAGCTCCGTGCGCAAAGCCGCTGGGCGTGGCGATGAACTGGATGGCGCTCCGATTGCCGTTCTCATCAACGCCGGCAGCGCAAGCGCGTCGGAGATCGTCTCCGGTTGCTTGCAGGATTTGAAGCGGGCGATCATCGTCGGCGAGCGTTCGTTCGGCAAAGGTTCCGTGCAGAGCATCATCGAACTCAATGACGGCTGTGCGTTGCGCCTGACGACTGCGAAGTATTACACACCGAGCCACAAGGTCATTCACGAGAAGGGCATCTCGCCGAACATCCAGGTGATCGCCACGGATGAGGAAGAAGCCGCGATCCTGCTGCGGCGTGCGCCCGGCGGCGTGGAAACGCTCGAGGGTAAAGAACGTGAGCGCATTGAGACCACGCGCGACCCGCAACTGGATCGAGCCATCGACATGCTCAAGGGCATCTTGCTGTTTGCCGATCGTTCCCCTGAGCCGGACGCTGGCGAATCCGACAAGCGCATGGCTGCGGTGAAGTGATTGCGTTCTCCCGACGCATGACCGTTCTCGCCTTCGAAACTTCCTGCGACGAAACTAGCGTGGCCATCGTGCGCGATGGTTGTGTGCTGGCTAGCGTTGTTTCCTCGCAGATCAAGATGCACGCCGAATATGGTGGCGTCGTTCCTGAACTGGCCGCTCGCGAGCACCTGCGCAATCTCCAGCCCGTCGCACGCGCAGCCATGGCGCAATCAAACGTCAGCGTCGAGGCCGTCGATGCGGTCGCAGCCACACAAGGCCCGGGCTTGCCGATGGCGTTGATGGTCGGTTTGAAAGCGGCACAAGCATTTGCCTTTGCGGCAGGCAAACCGTTCATCGGCGTCAACCACCATGAGGCGCATCTGTTCTCGCCCTGGATTTCCGGCCAGCCCGCGCGCGCTGAGTTCAACCTATTCGAGCCAAACGTCTCCCTCATTGTGAGCGGCGGTCACACGATGCTCGTGCACGTTGAATCCGAATTGAAGCATCGGGTGCTTGGTTCGACGATGGATGACGCTGCAGGCGAGTGTTTCGACAAGACCGGGAAGTTGCTCGGGCTCGCGTATCCTGCCGGACCGATCATCGACCGGCTGGCGGAACAGGGGAACCCGGAGGCGTTCAAGTTTCCGCGCCCGCTGCGCAACGACGACAATCACGACTTCAGCTTCAGCGGACTCAAGACCTCTGTGCGTTACTTCCTGCGCGACCATCCCGGTCTCGCTGAGGAACCGCAACAACTCCGCGACCTGTGCGCCAGCGTGCAAGCGGCCATTGTGGATGTCCTCGTCACGAAGACCCTTCGCGCCGCGCGCAAGTTGGGCGTCAAATGTGTCACTGCTTCCGGCGGCGTTACCTGCAACCGTTCCTTGCGCCGGGAACTCACTTCCGCCTGCCAGCGTGCGCGCCTTTCTCTCCGCCTCGCCGACGCGAGCTTGTGCACTGACAACGCCGCGATGGTTGGAATTCTAGCCGAGCGCAAGTTGGAGCTAGCTGTTGCTCCGACCAGTGTGGACGCGGAGATCCAGCCGAATTGGGCGTTGGCCTGATTGCCCGGTCGGTTGTCGTTTCATACCATTCTGTGCTGCATCGGTCGGGGCGTTCGTGTAATTGGAGGTGAATCCCAAAAATCCCGTCTAAGAAACCGCGAACTCGCGTGTCATACCCTTGAGACCAGTGATGGCCCGTAAGGAAACAGGCCCGGCGGGCGGTGGCAGCGGGAAAG
>JBEGQI010000146.1:0-25053 GCA_041181065.1 Verrucomicrobiota bacterium
GGAGTGCGGAATGAACTTTTACTTCCAAAATGTGCGGGCGATAGCGGCGACCATTACAATCAGGGCAGCGGATGAAAACATCGCTGAGAAATTGCATCTCAATCTTCTCGAAGCCGGCGCCCCGGCAGCGTTCGCATTGGCCGACGGCGGAATTGAAGCTGAAAGCGCTGGCATTGAAGCCGCGTTGCTTGGCGGTGTCGGTTTGTGCGAAGACTTCGCGGATGTGTTCGAATGCGCCGGTGTAAACGGCGGGATTCGAGCGCGGCGTTTTGCCGAGCGCAGATTGGTCCACCATCAGGACACGGGAAAGGTGCTCGGCGCCGGTGAGAAGCGCGGAGTGCGGAACGCGGAGTGCGGAATCATCTTCTGTGCTCGCCGAGCCTTCGTCGGAGCCGAGCCGGTCTGAGGCTTTGGTGGTTTCGTCGGATGAACCTAGCTTGGCTTGGAGCGCGGGGAACAAGAGGTCGCGAATCAAAGTTGTTTTGCCAGAGCCGCTGACGCCGGTGATGGCGACGAAGCGATCCAATGGAATGGCAACGGAGACATCTTTTAGGTTGTGGCGTGTGGCGTGGGAAAGTTTCAGAGTCTTCCCGTCCGCTTCGACTGCCCGGCGTTTGGGGATTTCAATCTGCTTGCGGCCGCTGAGGTATTGGCCGGTCAGGGACGATTTGCTCTTCAGGATTTCGCGGAAGGAACCTTGAAAGACGAGTTCGCCGCCGGTCGCGCCGTGGCCGGGGCCTAGGTCGAGAATCTGGTCAGCCGCGCGCATGACGCTGGCTTCGTGCTCGACGACCACGACGGTATTGCCGTGATCGCGGAGTTGTTCGAGCAACTTGACGAGGCGCGCGGTGTCGCGCGGATGCAGGCCAACGCTCGGTTCGTCGAGGACGTAGAGCGTGTTGACGAGCTTGGTGCCAAGGCAGGTGGTGAGGTTCACGCGCTCGGTCTCTCCGCCGGACAAGGTGCGCGTCGGGCGGTCGAGCGTGAGGTAACCGAGGCCGACGTCAGCGAGGAATTGCAGGCGCGAACGGACTTCGTGTAACGCGAGTGTGACGGGGTCGCGGCCTTTATTTTTCGTGCTTCGTGAATCGGAAATGGAGTTGATCGCCGCCAATGCTTCACGAACGGAGAGGGAGTAAAATGCGGAAAGGGAGATTGCCGATGGCCGATTGCCAATGGCCATTTTGTAGAGCAACGCGTCGGGATTCAGCCGCGCACCCTGGCAACTCTCGCAGGTGGTGTAACTGCGATAGCGCGAGAGCAGCACGCGGACGTGCATCTTGTAGGACTTCGATTCGAGCCAGCGGAAGTAGCCTTTCACACCATACCAAGCGCGCGGCCATTCGTGGTCTTTGTCCGAGCCGTAGCCGGGGTCGCCGTTGAGCACCCAATCTTGATGCGCGCCGGAAAGCTGGTTGAACGGCACGTCCATCGGGACTTTGCGCAACTTGCAAAACTTTGCCATGTCGGCCTGACATTCCGCGCTGAAGCCGGTTCGCCACGGGCGCACGGCGCCATTCGCCAGCGTCAGCGAGCGGTCGGGAATGGCGAGGTCGTAGTCGATGGCGATGGTGCGGCCGAAGCCCTTGCAAGTCGGACACGCGCCGAGCGGGTGGTTGAAACTGAAAAGCGCCGCGGAAGGCTCGCGGTAATCGAGATTGCACGGTGCGCAGTGGAGGCCGGATGAAAAGCGTCTAGCGTCCGGAGTCTGGGACCTGGGGGCGAGGTGGTGGACGGCCAGCTTGCCTTTGCCGAAGTGATAGGCTTGTTCGCAGGCTTCGACGAAGCGGGCGCGGTTGGCGGGCGCGAGCTTCACGCGATCCTGAACCACGGTAAGCGCAGAGTGCGGAGTGCGGAGCGCGGAATGGGAAACATCATCGAAGCGGATAATTTCGCCGTTGAGCAGCAGGCGTTGGAAACCTTGCTTGGCAATCAGCGCGAGCGACTCGGCCAATGAAAGTTTCTCCGAGAGCGGGACGTCGAAGGCAATCAGCAGTTCGACGTTTGCGGCTGCATGCTCCGCATTCAGCGTCTCCCAGATGTGCTGCGGCGATTCTTTGCGCACGGGTTGACCGCATTGGCGACAGTGGAGTTGCGCGAGTTGTTGCCAGAGCAACTTCATGTAGTCACAAATTTCCGTCATCGTGCCAACGGTTGAGCGTGTCGTGCGGACGGCGTTGCGCTGTTCGATGGCAATCGCGGGCGGGATGCCGCTGATGCGGTCCACGCGCGGCTTGTCCATGCGATCGAAGAACTGGCGCGCGTAAGGCGAGAAGGTCTCGATGTAGCGCCGCTGGCCTTCAGCGTAGAGCGTGTCGAAAGCGAGCGAGCTTTTCCCCGAGCCGCTCAACCCCGTGACGACGATGAGCCGGTGCGTGGGCAGATCGAGGTCGAAGCCTTTGAGGTTGTTGTGGCGGACGCCCCGGAGTTCGATGCGTTCGCCGCTGGGTTTGCGCGACATGGGACGGCGAATCTAACGGCGGGCGGCGTGGAGTCAAACGGCGGGAATAAAGCCTTGCCAATTTTGAGGGTCGTCGCTTTAATCCGCCTCCCGCTGCGTGGCTGGATAGCTCAGTTGGTAGAGCAGAGGACTGAAAATCCTTGTGTCGGCGGTTCAATTCCGTCTCCAGCCACCACTTTCTGCCAATCCCTTCGTTCGTAAAAAGATTTATTGCTGCGGGTTGATGTGAAAGAGTGCTCGCATGTCAGGATCCAAGATTTCTTTCCGGGCTGGACGAGGCGGATTGCCGATGGTGCGGGTGGAAACCGTGAGCTCGCTCGCAGAGATTTATTTGCAGGGGGCCCATGTCACCCACTTCCAACGGCATGGTGAAAATCCCATCTTGTTCTTGAGTCGCGAAGCTGTCTTTGCCGCCGGCAAACCAATCCGAGGTGGCGTGCCGTTGATCTTGCCATGGTTCGGTCCGCGTGAAGGCAGTTCAGCGCATGGTTTTGCGCGCAATGAAAATTGGGAACTGAGCGAGGTCGGTTTCTCAGGGGATGAATTTGCAAGGCTCCGGTTCCGATTGCCGGAAGTCCGCGCGACGGCCGACTGGCCGAGGTTCGTGGCGGAATTCGAGGTGTTGATTGGCCACACGCTGGAGATGGAGTTGAAAGTCACCAACGTGGACGATGCGCGCGAGTTGCCGTTGGAGACTTGCTTGCACACTTACTTTGCCGTGAGCGACATCACGCAGACCACGGTGCGCGGATTGCAAGGTGTGAAGTATCTGGACGCGTTGGACAATTATCGCGAGAAGGTGGAATCCCCCGAAGCCATCTGCGTCGGCAGCGAAGTGGACCGGGTTTATTTCAACTCGCCCGAGACCGTCGAAATCCACGATGCCGCTTGGGGGCGCGTGATCGAGGTTGATAAGTCGGACTCGCTTTCGACGGTGGTTTGGAATCCGTGGATCGAAAAGTCAAAACGCCTCGCTGACTTTGGTGATGACGAGTATCTGCGAATGATCTGTATCGAGTCAGGCAACATCAGGCAAAACAGCCACCGTCTGAAACCGGGTGAGTCTGCGACGCTGGCGGTGGCAATCGATACGCGGGACTTGTAAGTCGCGCGCGGTTCAAGATTTCGGGTTTGTCTGCTTCAACGCTGCAAAGTTCCCGTTTTCGCAGCAGTTCACGAAGGTCTCGGTGACTGTCTTCAACTCCTCCCAGCGCTTGCGGATGGTCTTGGCTTCGTCGGCACTGATGTGATTGTCGCCGGCGGCAGTGGCGATGACGGCGAGCAGGTCGGCAAATTCCTGGACGATCTCATTGGTGGCGGGGATGAGATATTCGGGGTGAGCGTTGGTCGTTTTGGGATTGCGGATGAAGAATCCACCCGCGCGCTGACAGATCCAGTGGACGATGCGTGGATCGTTGGTGCTGCGCAGCAACGCCTCCACGCGGTCGAGTGGATTCACTACGCCGCTCCCGTCGCCTTCATCCGCTTCAGCCCATTTGTAAATGGTGGAGAGCGACAGACCGAGATCAGAACAAACCTGTTTTGGGGGCGTGGATTTAAGAACCTCCCGGATCAGTTCGTGCGATTGCATGGCGCGAGATTTGCCAAGCGCGCCTCTACAATCAAACTCCAAAATTGTAGATGCTCAAGTGCAGCCGGTTCGTTATTGATGCAGGCAAGAAAGGAACACATCCGAATCAGAACAGGGTTCGAGAAGGCGGAATTGGGAGTGGTCGGGCGACGGAATGGGTTTCGAGCTTGCTAGAAGCATTGCTTGGGCATTAACTCGAATTGAATTCAGCGGGGTAATTATGGCCGACACTAAACACACCACCAACCAAGGCTGATATGTCTGCATTTCTCGTATATCTCTTTTGCCTCGTCCTTGGCTTTGTTTTTGTGCTTGGGTCCGCCGTGCTCGGTCAACTTGGCGGTGATCATGGCCATGTCGGCGGCAGCCACGGTCACGCGGAAGCCGGCGCGGATAGCAGTGATGCGCCGGGAGTCTCCTTTTTCAGCCCGATTGTGATGGCGGCGTTTGTCTGTGCCTTCGGCGCATTCGGACTGATTTTCACCCAGTTTGAACTTACGAAGCCGCCACTGATCAGTTCTATGCTGTCGCTGGTTTGTGCGGCCATTGTCGCGGGCTCGCTTGTTGGCGCGTTGCGCAAACTCATCCGCGCCTCCGACAGCTCGAGTGAATCGCAGGTTGCAACGCTGATTGGTCATCCCGCCACGGTGACGAGCCCGATTCCTGCGGGCGGTGTCGGCGAGATCGCTTATGTGCAGGCAGGTTCGCGTTATACCGCGCCTGCTCGAGAGGAAAACGGCGGCGCGGTGGGCAACGGCTCCGCCGTCAAGGTCACCCGCATCATCGGCACCCAGTTCTACGTCCAGAAAACTTGAATTTAAACCACACTGAAATTCTATGAACCTCACACCTATCCTGGCTGAAGGCATCTTGTCCGGACCAATCATGATCATTGCCGGCGTCTTGCTGGCTATTGTCATCCTGCTTGTATTCATCACCGTCCTCAGTCGTTACACGAAGGTCGGCCCGAACGAGGTCCTCGTGGCGTCAGGTATGAAGCACAAATACACCGACCCCGACGGCACCGTTCGCACCCGCGGCTTCCGCATTAAGAAGGGCGGCGGCACTTTCGTCATGCCCATCCTTGAAAAGGTGGACATCCTCTCGCTGGAATTGATGACCATCGATGTGCAGACGCCGGAAGTTTACACCAGCAAAGGTGTGCCGGTGAAGGTGGACGGCGTGGCCCAAATCAAGATCAAGGGCGACGACATCTCCATCGCGACGGCGGCAGAACAATTCCTGAGCAAGCCGACGGAAGAAATCAAAGGCGTCGCGATGCAGACGCTTGAAGGTCACCTGCGGGCGATCCTAGGAACGATGACCGTCGAAGAAATCTACCAGAACCGCGATGCGTTCGCGTCGAAGGTGCAGGAGGTCGCCGCCACGGACATGCAGAACATGGGACTTGGCATCGTCAGCTTCACCATTCGCGACATCCGTGATTCGCAAGGCTACCTCGAAGCGCTCGGCAAGCCGCGCATTTCGCAGGTCAAGCGCGACGCGCAGATCGCGCAGGCCGAAGCCGACCGCGATGCGATGATCAAGAGTTCGCAGGCCACACAAGCGGGTCAGGAGGCGAAGTTCGCCGCAGACACCAAGATCGCCGAGGCTCAACGCGATTACTCCATGAATGTGGCAAATTACCAAGCCAGCGTGAACCAGCAAAAGGCGCAGGCGGACTTGGCGTATGATTTGCAGAAATACAAGACCGGCCAGCTTGTGAAGGCGGAAGAAGTGCAGGTCACGATCATCGAGAAGCAGAAGCAGATTGAGTTGCAGGAGCAGGAAATCAAACGCCGCGAGCGCGAACTACAGGCGACCGTGACCAAGCCTGCCGAAGCAGAACGTTCTAAGGTCGAGACCCTCGCGAACGCGAAGAAGTTCCAGCTCGAAACCGAGGCGGCGGGCGCGGCGGCGGCAGCCAAGGCGCAAGGTTTCGCGAACGCGGAAGTCAACAAGGCAACCGGTCTGGCGCAAGCAGAGGCCGACAAGGCCAAAGGTCTGGCGCAGGCGGCCATCATCGAGGCACAAGGCAAGGCGCAAGCCGAAGCGACGCGACTCAAGGCCGAGGCGTTCCAGAAATTCAATGAAGCCGCAGTCATCGAAATGCTGGTCAAGGTGTTGCCCGAGATTGCGGGCAAGATCAGCGAGCCGCTTTCCAAGACCGACAAGATCACCATCATCAACAGTGGCAGCGGCCCCGGCGGTGGCGCGAGCAAGCTCACCGGCGACATCACGCAAATCGTCGCACAGCTTCCGCCGATGCTGGAGAGTCTGACGGGCGTGAAGTTTGAGAAACTGCTCGAACAGGTGCCGGCGTTGAAGAACGCGATGGCGAAGGACAGCGACAAGTCCCAATCCTAAGGACCAACGATGCAATCATCATCCAACGCAGCTGCTGCGATCTTTCCGATTCTCTTCATCCTGGTGTTCGGAGTGCTGGCGTTAATCGGGCTGGCCTTCTGGATCTGGATGCTGGTGGATTGCGCGACCAAGGAATCTGGTCAAGGCAACGACAAGATCATCTGGATTCTGGTCATCGTGCTTACCGGCTGGATTGGCGCGCTGATCTATTTCTTTGTGCGCCGACCACAGCGCAAACGTGAATTAGGCGCGTGAGCCGATGAAAAGCTGCCGATCACAGAACGATCGAGTTGTGGCTGGAGTCTGCGGCGGGTTGGCTGCGCAGCTTGGTTGGTCCTCCTTTCGAGTCCGACTCGTTTGGGTGCTAGCAACCGCCCTTACGGCTTTTGCCGGCGTGATCGTTTATCTGGCCTTGTGGTTTCTGATGCCCAAAGCGCAACTGGCATTTGAGCCAGCGCCGCTGCAACCGTGGCGTCGCTAAACTTCTGGCATGAACGTGCTGCTCGCTCAATTTAGCGGTCCGTCATTCGGTGGGCCACCGCCGGTCTTCATGTTCTTCTTCGTGGCGATCTTCGTGATCGTCATTGGAGGCATCTTGTTCAAAGCCGTGCAAGGTGTGGCCGAGTGGAGTTCCAACAATGCCCAGCCCGAGCGTTGTGACGATGCCGAAATCGTTTCGAAGCGCACCGAGGTCTCCGGCGGAGAAAAGTCGACCTCGACCACTTACTACACCACCTTTGAGTTGGCTGGCGGCGAACGAAAGGAACTGGAAGTCAAAGGACGAGACTACGGGCAGTTCGCCGAGGGGGATAAGGGCCAGTTGCGGCACCAAGGCACGCGCTTCCTCGGTTTCATGCGCCATTTGGATCGGGCGGAGGAGCCGCCTCGCCTCGCCGAGGTGGAGGTTCCAGCCAATTTGCTCTGCGCCTATTGCGGCGGTGCGATTCCGACGGGCAAGATCAAGTGCGACGGCTGCGGCTGGACTTGGAAACCCGCGCCCAAAGCAGACGTCAACGGATAAGGAACTATGCGCCTCCTTGAAGCCATCATTGCTGCCAACGAAAAAGCCGTCACGAACGGGGTTCGGAAGGCGGAGCTTGAAATCGCGGAGTTCGCTGAGGCATTGCCACTGGCGGCGTTGACCTGTATCGACGCGCGGCTGAACAAGCTGGTTCCAGAAATGCTCGGTGTGCCGGAGGAAAAGTTCATCTGGTTGCGTAATGCCGGCAACATCATCACCGGACCGACCAGCAGCACGATGCGTTCGCTGGCGCTCGCTTGCGCCGTCAAAGGCGGCAGGGAGATCGCCGTCATCGGCCATTCCGATTGCTTGGTTGCCAAGAACGGCACGATGCAGTTGCTCGAAAACTTTGCGAAGCTCGGGGTTTCGCGCGACAAGCTGCCGGAGAACATCAGCGAGTTTTTTGGCGTCTTTGCCAGCGAGCGGCAGAACGTCATCAAGGCGTGCGACATCATCCGCAGCAGCCCGCTCATCGGGCCGAAGGTCTGCGTTCATGGGCTGCTGATCGACGTTAACTCAGGCAAATTGGAATGGCTGGTGAACGGTTACAACTCGCTTGGCGCTTCTTCAATCGCCACTGATTTCACCAAGTCGTTGCAAGCCACGCTCGAAAAGTCGCAGGCGGTCATCGGTGATCTACAGGATTTCAAGATCGGCGACATGAAACTGCCCGAGACGAAGATCGGAGAGGTCGTTACCCAAGTGGGGCAGGTCATTCAGGAAGCCGAAAAAGTCGTCGCGGCGCATCCGACCGCGCAGACGCCGAGGGATTTCATCGCCGACGCGGCCAAGGATTTCGTCCGTCATATCGTCAAATCCAAGCTCTACAAAGTCATCGGCGACGACAAAAAGATTTACGGCCCGATCAATGGGGAAAAGTTGCTGCAGTGGATTGCTGAGGAGCGGATCGACCCGAAAACTCCAGTCCAAGTGGAAGGTTCTTCCGATTGGGCTCCGCTCTCGAAGCTGGGTGAGTTAGTGAAGCGCGGGCCGATTCCGCTGCCGCCACCGTTGGCACCAAAGGCGAGCTTTACGGTGAAGCGTCCAGGCAGTCGCTGAATGCGCCGCTTGCGTTGGTGTCATTCGGCCAATGCTTGGTTCAAGATGCGCGGTTGAATCCCCAGGTCGGTCCCGGCAGGATGGCGGCCTCGGAAGTTGTCATGGAAGCATTTGAACGTGCCAAGCGGTTCTTCATTGCGGGACTTCAGTGTCTCGAACGCAATAATTTGCTCGGAGCGGAAAGCGCTTTCAGCAGTTCCTTGGAATTGTTGCCAGACCGGGTTTCAACGTTGAACAATCTGGCAGCGGTGAAGATCCGGTTGAACAAACTCGACGAAGCGGAGACTTATGCGCGCCGCGTTGTCGGACTGGAGGAGAATTCCGTCGAAGCGTGGTCGAATCTCGGCATAATCCATTTCAACCAAGGGCAGTTTGCTGTGGCGTTGCAGGCTTATGAAAAAGCGTTGGAAGCGAATTTCATGTTTGCTCGCGCGTGGGCGGGAAAGGCAGAGGCGTTGCTGGCGTTGCAACGAAACGAGGAAGCATTGGATGCCTGCGAGCAGGCGGTGCGGCTGGAGCCAGGGGCGGACGACATGCTCCACACGCAAAGCCTGATTCTAAAAGCACTCGGAAGAATTGATGAAGCCCGCAAGGTGTATATGAATTCTATGGCGCGGCGGGTGATGCGGTCGCCGGTGTATTCAGCGGACCGGCGTGCCAGCCAGAAGGCCGACGTGCTGATCATCAGTCCTGACCCCGTGCTCGACAATGACCTTAAATCTTTTGACGCGCTGCACCGGGAGTGTCCGAACTATGCTGGGCAGTTGATGTGGATGCTCAGCGACGAATTTCACTTCAGCACGGTGTTTAAGGCCGATGCCATGAATTTGTCGGGCAGTATGCGCCTGCCACCGGCAGAACTCCTGATCAACAATTGTGCGAACGCGGAACTCATTTTGTCGGAAGGCAGTATGCCTGGTCTGATTGAATTGGTGGATAGCTGCGGCATGCCGGTGGTGAACCATCCCAACAAGGTTGTGCAAAGCGGTCGTGACACAACCGCGCGATTGGTCGCAGACATTCCGGGCGTGCGCGTTCCGAGAACGATGCGTTTCTCGGCGAAAGGGAAGTCTTCGGACGAATTAGTCCGAGACATCGAATCGCACTTCACATATCCGCTCATCACCCGGACGTTGATGACGCAAAAAGGCATCGGGATGAACCGGGCGTCATCTCGCGCGGAGTTGCTCGAGAATCTGCGGGAGGGTCTGCCGGAGGTCTTCTTCGTGACGGAGTTTGTCGAAACACGCGGGCACAATAAATTTTACCGCAAGATTCGGACGTCCGTGGTGGCGAGCGAATTTGTGATCGTGCGCGTTGATTTCCATGATGATTGGAAGGTGCACGGCGGAAGGTCGGGGCGGCGTGTTGCGTTTTATCTGGAGCATCCTGAGCTGCTGGAAGAGGAGCGGCGCATCTGTGCTGATCCTGAGGAATGGCTTGGAAAATCGGCGTTGGAAGCGCTTCGCACCATCAGCAAGCGGATTCCGCTCGACGTCTTTGGTCTCGATTTCGAAGTTGATGCGGATGGAAAGTTGGTTTTCTTCGAATCCAACGCCACGATGAATCTGCTCACCAATTCAGATCAGGCGGTTGCCAATCCGCGCGAAGCTCATGACCGTTTGCTGGATGCGTTCCGCCGTTACTTTTGCACACTGACTGGGTGGCGTTGAGACGTTAAGTTCCGCGCTCGCGTTTTTCCGCGCCCCTGCATACTGTCGACCCGAAACAATCAACTCAATCCTGCCATGTCTGAAAAACGATCCGGTTGTAAAAGCTGCTTGATATGGTTCGCGTGCGTGTTCGGTTTCTTCATGCTCATCGTCGGGATCACGGTCTATCTGGGCTATCGGAAGGTGGTTTCCGTTCGTGACCAGTTCACCAGTGCCAAGCCGCAATCAATGCCAGCATTGAATTACACTCCTGCCGAATACACCGCAGTGACCAATCGGCTTCAGCAGTTCGCGTCAATTGCAGAAGCTGGCCGGAGCAATATCCAGTTCTCGCTGACGGCGCGTGATTTGAACACGCTGGTATATGGCGCCGGACTTAGCAATCGCGCGTATCTTTCCTTCACCAGCAATGCGATTGCTGGCCAGTTCTGCATTCCGCTGGATTTCATTCAGGCACCTGTGCTGCGCGGTCTTTTGCGCGATCGGTTTCTGAATGGAGTCGGCGTGCTCGGGGTGAATTGTGAGGATGGTGATTTGAAGGTCAACCTCCAGCAACTCAGCGTAAACGGAGTTTCCTTGCCGGAGGATTACATGGCCAATTTCCGGCAGTATAACCTTGCTGAGGGCGTGGCGACTAACGAATCCGTGCATGCTTCAATGGCGCGTGTGAAGCGGATTGCAGTTGAGAACGATCGGCTGATCTTTGAGATTGGGGCCACCAATTCGACCCGCTAACCGTCCGGATTCCTACCGGATCACCCCGATTCTGCTGATTTTGTCCGTTTTCTCTCGATTCTACCTGCGTGCGAGAGAACCCGTTTGTCAGGAGTTTAAATTTGAGTTTTTCCGGAATGCCTCGTATACTGCCGCTTTGTCCGGGGTCTGAGAGGCGCGGGCTGAGAGTGACGTCCGTAGCAGACCAATAGCTACCAAGCGGTTCGTGTTCACCCGATTTGTGTCGTGCAGTGCGGGACAGGTGTCGGCGAACATCGGTATGAACGTGACTCTGTTTCGGTGCCGGGCAGTGATATAGCCATTTGATATGTTGAAACGGAAAGCCAGCAAGATAACCAAGGCCGCAAGTCCGAGGAAGACTTCCACCAAACCGTCGTCCAAACCGGCGGACAAGGTTGCACATGTTGCGCCTGCGAAAGAGAAGAAGGCCAGCCGCGCCAAGGATGCCGCCCTGGCTACCGCCCCGGCCACGCCAGTCCCGCCGGCCACGCCGTTGAACACCGCTCCGATGGGCGAAGTCGCCGGCGCCGGCCTTACGCGGGTGGACTTGAACGAGACGATGAAAGCGCTCGTTCACCTGGCGCATGAGAATGGTTATCTCACCTACGACGACATCAACGATCTGTTGCCTGAAGGACTTTCGCCCGAAGAACTCGACGAAGTGCTGACGAAGTTGCGCGGCATGGAGATCGAGATCATGGATCAGAGCGAGGTCGAGCGTAATAACAAGCCCGCCGCGCAGGAAGAGCCGGAAGCTGACGAAGATGCGCGCCTCGACATCCTGGACGACCCCGTCCGGATGTATATGAACCAGATGGGCAAGGTGCCGCTGCTCACCCGCGAGCAGGAGGTAGAGATTTGTAAGCGCATCGAAACGGCGGAACTTGAGATGAAGCGCATCGTTTACAGCTTCGGTTTCGCCGCCAAGGAACACATCGCCATCGCGGAGAAGCTTTTGTCCGAACCGCCCAAGGAACGCTTTGACCGCGTGGTTGTGGATAAGAAAATCCCGAATCGCGACGGCCACTTGAAAGATTTGCGCACCCTCATCAAGAAGGTTCGCACCATGGATGCTGCTGTGGACGAGAAGTTTCTCGACTGGCAGCGGCTTTCAGTGAAGGCCCGCAAGGAAAAGGCGCAAAAAGATCTCGTGAAGGCGGACAAGAAACTTCAGGAAACTTTCCCGAAGTTCTATTACAAGCAGAAGGCGCTCGAAGAGATGATCGTCGTCGCTGGTAACATCCACGAAAAGATGCAGATGAGCCTGCGTGTCATCGCCGACTTCGAACGTCATCGCAAATCCGCCGAACAACAAGCCGCCATCCGTGGCGAAGAAGCGAAGATTGCCGCGCTGGAGCAGCTCGTTCGCATGCCGCGCGAGCAATTCTATCAGGCTTTCAGCGATTTGAAGAAAGCCGCTGACGCCGCGCACAAGGCCAAGACTCATATGGCCGAGGCCAACTTGCGTCTCGTTGTTTCTGTGGCCAAAAAATATACGAACCGCGGTCAGTCGTTCCTCGATCTCATCCAGGAAGGCAACATCGGTTTGATGAAGGGCGTTGAGAAGTTCGAGTATCGTCGCGGTTACAAGTTCTCAACTTACGCCATTTGGTGGATCCGCCAGGCCATCACGCGCTCCATCGCCGATCAAGCGCGCACCATTCGTATCCCGGTGCACATGATCGAGATTATGAACAAGCTTTGGCGCGCGCAAAAGCACCTGACGCAGGAACTCGGTCGTGAACCAACACCCGAGGAACTCGCGGACGAGATGCACATGCCCGTCTCGCGCATCAACGCACTGCTCAAGATGGCGCAGCAGCCCATCTCGTTGCATGCGCCCGTCGGCGACGACGGCGATGTCAGCGTTGGCGATTTCATTGAGGACAAGAGCGCGGAGAATCCTTCCGACGTCACGAGCTACAGCTTGTTGAAAGAGAAGCTGGCTGACGTGCTCATGACCTTGACCGATCGCGAGCGCAAGATTCTCGAGATGCGTTTCGGTCTCGTGGACGGCTACGAGCGCACGCTCGAGGAAATCGGCAAGATGTATAACGTCACGCGTGAACGTATCCGACAGATCGAAGCGAAGGCGTTGCGGAAGCTGCGTCATCCGACGCGCGTCCGTCATCTGCAGGGCTTCCTCGATGGTGAGGACGAAGGCGCCCTCTGATCCGTTGATCTCAACCAGCCCGTGGACGAACTCCACGGGCTTTTTTATTTGGCTCGTGGGCTTGCGGTCGCGGCGGCCGTAGCACACTTGAGGAACTCCTCGGTCACTGGGTGGATGCGTCCTTTGATTATCGCCGCGCCAATGGTGGCAGGAGGTGGAGCAGGGGAAATAGGTGTCAGCTTCAAGCGCGGACCAGCCAGGCACGCGGCAGATTCCGGCAGGAGCGCCACGCCGGCGCCAGCTTCCACCGAAGGGATGATGCTGGTGATGCCGTCATGTTCCTCGGCGATGCGCGGTTTTACTTTTGCCCGCGCGAACAATTGCGCGAGGATCTCGTGGTAATCGGGATACTCCGAGCGGCTGTAAACCACCAGCGGCTCCTGCGCGATTTCAGCGATGGTGGCGACGCGCTTTCGAGCCAGACGATGATTGGGAGTCGTGGCCAGTCTCAGATTATCCGTGCTCAACGGCGTGAACTGGATGCCGCGCAACATCGCCGCCGCGGGCTTCACGATGAGCGCAAGCTCCAACTTCCCGTCGCGCAGCCGCGCCAACATTTCTTGCGTGGACAGATCGTGCAAGCGCACCCGGACCTTCGGCATCGCCGCTTGGAATGCGCGCAACGTCGGCGGCAGGATGCGCGCCGTGGGTGACGGAGCGTAGCCGACATGCAGTTCCCCGTTCTCGCCCGTGGCTACTGCGCGGGCTTTGCTGACGGCTTCCTCGGTTCGTTGCAAGATCGCCCGTGCCTCGCTCAGGAAGATCCGCCCGGCTTCGGTGAGCCGCACGGACTTGGCGCTGCGTTCCAGCAGGTTGAAACCGAGCTCGTCTTCCAAGTCGCGCACCTGCCGGCTCAAGGCCGGTTGCGAGACATGAAGTTTGAGTGCGGCGCGCGAGACATTCTCCGTTTCCGCAACGGCGAGGAAGTAACGGAGGTGACGGAGTTCCATGTGGGGTGAGCATACCCATTGGTTATGCTCAGGCAAGAAACATGGTCTTTCACAGGTGGGTCTGGCCTATGGCACTGTGTCGCCATGATGAACATTCGAAAAGCGAACGAACGGGGCCACGCGAATCACGGGTGGCTGGACACGTATCACAGCTTCAGCTTCGCGGATTATTATGATCCGCAGTGGATGGGCTTCCGCAGCTTGCGTGTCATCAACGACGATCTCGTGATGCCGGGCATGGGCTTCGGCATGCATCCGCACCGCGACATGGAGATCATCACCTACATCCTGAGCGGCCAGTTGGAGCACAAGGACTCGATGGGCAACGGCCGCGTCATCCAGACTGGTGACGTGCAATACATGGCCGCAGGCGCGGGCGTGCGGCACAGCGAATTCAATCCGTCGAACGAAGAGGCCGTGCGTTTGTTGCAGATCTGGATCCAGCCGGATGCAAAGGGCGTGAAGCCGCGCTATGCGGAGAAGTCGTTCGCGAAAGCGGCGCCGGGCGCGTTGCAACTCGTCACCAGCAAGACGGGCCGCGATGGTTCCATCGCCATCCATCAAGATGCGGATCTCTGGCTCGCAAAACTGAACGCGGGTCAATCGGTGACGCACACGTTGGCAGTGAATCGCCATGCGTGGGTTCACGTCGCGGAAGGCGAAGTTAAATTGAACGGCCAGACGCTCGCCGGCGGTGATGCGGTGGCCTTGAGCGATAAAGCCGCGATCGAACTTAGCGCGACTAAACCGTCGCAGGTCCTGTTGTTCGATCTGAACTGATGGAACGCCGCCTCGCCAGAGAGCTGGTGAGGCGGCGGCTCCACCGATGAATTTGAAACTGCAATCCACTGACAACTCACCAAAAATAAAACCATGACCACAGTATCCATCATCTACTTTAGCGGCTCCGGCCACACGACCAAACTGGCGGAAGCCGTTCACAAAGGCGCGGCGTCGGTTGACGGCGTGATGGCGAACCTCATCGCCATCAGCGGCGACGACATCATCAAGGGCCGTTTCAAGAATGAAGCCATCCTCGCCCAACTCGACGCGAGCGACGCCATCATCTTCGGCAGCCCGACCTACATGGGCGGTCCGGCCGCGCAATTCAAAGCGTTCGCCGACGCGACGGGCGAGCGTTGGTTCGGCCAGAAGTGGCGCGATAAACTGGCTTCGGGCTTCACGGTCTCGAACAGTCCGAGCGGCGACAAATCGAGCACGTTGCAATACTTCCAAACACTGGCGATGCAACACAGCATGCTGTGGGCTGGCCTCGGCGAACTGCCGATGCAGCCCAACGGCATCAATCGCCTCGGCGGCTTCGGCGGCGCGATGGCGCAGGCGGGCTTCGATTCGCCGGAAGTCGCGCCCAATGCTGAAGACAAGGCCACCGGCGAATTGCTCGGCAAACGGATTGCATCACTCGCGGCGAAACTGAAGTCATGAATGTGCCTGCCATCCATCCTGATGTCCGCATCGGCCATGTGCATCTGAAGGTCGCGGATCTCGAACGAGCGCTGGCGTTTTACTGCGGCGTGCTCGGGTTCCAACTCATCCAACGTTACGGGACGCAGGCGGCGTTCGTTTCGGCGGGCGGTTATCATCATCACATCGGACTGAACACTTGGGAAAGTCGTGGCGGTCCGCCGCCGCCACGCGGAACCACGGGGTTGTATCACGTGGCGATCCTCTATCCTGATCGGGCTCAGCTTGGTGATGCGCTGCGGCGATTGGTGAATGCCGGGGTCGAACTCGATGGCGCTGCGGATCACGGCGTGAGTGAAGCGCTCTACCTGCGTGACCCGGATGGCAACGGTGTGGAGTTGTATCGCGACCTCCCGACGGAACGCTGGCCCCGCAATGCGGACGGCAGTCTTGCCATGGTCACGCGCGCCTTGGATGTGCAAGCGTTGTTGCGTGAAGCGCCCGAGCTGGCGAAGTGAATGCCGGTCACTTCGCTTGCAACGGCCACACCGTGTCGTCCTGATAGAACATCACGCGTCCGCCACGTTCACCGACGATCATGCGGAGGTCCTCGGGCTGCGTTGCGTAGCGGCGAAGCGATTGGAAAATGTTCCGGAAGTTGCGCGGCTCCGACAACGACGGCACGCGCATCTCTTCGTAGGCCCACGGTGCGAAGTTGAAGAGGAACGGGCCTTGATGCTGCGGGTCGTAATTGGGGAATGGGATGGCGTAGGTCCGTAACTTCGGCGGCAACGCATCCACGAAGCGTTGCGTGACGAAGATGTTCGCCGAGGCGTTGCTTTCGGAATAGAGCGCGAAGGAGAACGCGGAATCCCAGCGCCCGGAATAATTCAGGATGGGCAGCAAGGTGAAGGGGAGAAGCACCACCAACGCGAGGCGCGAAGCACGCAGCTGCGCGAGGGATGCGTTAAGCAGCGATGGCGCGCGCTCCGGTGGTTTCGTCGGGAACAACGCCCAGGCCAGCGCGATCATCGCGAGGTTCCACGGCCAGACCACCCAGTTGTAATCGTGACCGAGCGGGCCGAGCAGCACTAGCACGACCACGTGCAGCATGGTGATCAGCACCAACGTCACTCGCCGCGTCAGCGCGAACCACAGGCTGATGCCGAATGCGATCTCCAGAAAGGGGCCGCTCGCCACCGCCAGTCGCAAAGCATCCACGGCGAAGGCGGGCAGATGCCATTTGTCCGCGGCGGGACTCACGAACCACGCCGGCACTTTCGCGAAGAATGTTGCGTTGCACTTCTGGATGCCGCCCCAGAGATAAACGACCACGAACGCCCAGCGGCACGCGGCCAGCGCCGTGTCCTTCGGCAGCAACGTGAGCAGCAGCATCATCCAATACATGTAGAGCCACGGCTGCGCGCGATTTTGGTCACCGCAATAAGCGATGAGGCAGAGCGCGAGGAACGCGATCACGCCGGGACGATAGAACCACGCGGCGGCCACTAACGTCAGCAGCATCGCGATGAAATACATTCCGTCCCACGGAGCGGGCAGGGCAGGGAACGAGTGGAACAGCGGGAGTTGCGGGAAAGTGTGCCGGTTGAGCCAGACGGGCGTTGAGGCCATCAAGCCAAGCAATGTCGCCAACAACAAGGTGCCGCGCAGAACGGCGGAGCGACGGTCTGTGTCGGCGAAGGGAATAGCGCGGGTCACCGGCGCAGACTAATGAACTGGCTTGGTGGGTGGCAAATCCAACGCAGGTAAATCAACGCGTCGCGGTTTGCGTGTGGGCCGGAGACGAGGCGTGTTCGCCGTTGACGGGACCGCCTTTCTTTGCGGCGAGGACTTTCCTGTAGGTCGCCAGCGCAAGCAACGGCCACGCATTCCGATACATGTCGTATTTCAAATAGAACACTTTCGGGAAACCGGTGCCGGTGATTTCGTCTTCGGTCCAGGAACCGTCGGCGTTTTGGGTGCGGATGAGATACTCGATGCCGCGTTGCACGCTTGGGCGGAAGGGATCGTCGAACGCGAGCAAGCCCATGACGGCCCACGCGGTCTGCGAGGCAGTGCTCGGGCCCTGGCCCTTGAAGACCGGATCGTCGTAGGTGTCGCAACGTTCACCCCAGCCGCCGTCTTCATGCTGGACGCTTTCAAGCCACGCACGGCCTTTGCGCAACCACGGCTGGTTCATGTCGAGATTGAGGGCGCGCATGCCGCGTAACACCTGCCATGTGCCGTAGATGTAATTCACGCCCCAGCGCCCATACCATGAACCATCTTCTTCTTGCTGGCTGCGGACATAGGCGAGGGCGCGTTGGATTTGCGGATTGGTGATGGGCGCGCCTTCGTAGCCGAGCAACTCCAGGATACGCGCGGTGATGTCGGCGCACTCGGGGTCGAGCATCGCGTTGTGGTCGGCGAAGGGGACTTTTTCGAGGATGTTCTTGGTGCAGTCCTTGTCAAATGCCGCCCAGCCGCCGTCCTTGCATTGGAAGGTCATCATCCAATTCATGCCACGCTTGAAACATTCGTCGCGCTTGGCCGGATTGTCCGTGGGCACCTGACGCAATGCGAGCAACACCATCGCGGTGTCGTCCACGTCGGGATTCCACTTGTTGTCGTATTCGAACACCCAGCCGCTGGGCTCGACCCTGGCGGGATTCTTGTGGATCCAATCGCCCCGGAACCGGATCTCCTTGGCCATGATCCAGTCGGCGGCTTTCTTCATGCGCGGGTCATCGGCAGGAATGCCGGACTCGCGCAGGCAGATGAGCACGATGGCAGAATCCCAGACGGGTGAGAAGCAGGGTTCGATGCGGACGCTGTCCTTGGTCTCGTGCTGGAGATTCTTGAGGTGCTTCCATTCACGTTGCAGCACCGGATGCGTGTCGGAATAGCCGAGGGCCTTGAGTGCGATGACGGAGTTGAGCATCGCGGGGAAGATGGCGGCCAAACCTTCCGAACCTTCAAAACGCTCGAGCATCCACTTCTCGGCCTTCTTCAACGCCATGCGGCGGAACGGATGGATGCCGTGATAGGCGAAGCGCTCGGCGAACTTGTGCAAGCGGTCGAGCCAGAGGAAGAAGTTGCGCCACGTGACAGCCTCCGGGTCAGGCGGCAACGCGAGGTCACGTTCATGGATGCCCTCGGGATAGAGTTCATCGAGGTCGATGCCTTTCCTCGGGGCGCGCGTCGGGCGGAAATGGTTGATGATGGCGAGCGGCACGAGCATCGCGCGGCTCCAGTTGCTCATCTCCCAGAAATTGACGTGGAACCATTTCCCGATGAGCAGCACTTCGCACGGGATCGTGGGCACGTAATCCCACGGGAACAAACCGAGCAGTGCGAGATACAACTTGGAGAAGGTGTTCATCCGCGGCACGCCACCTAGGCTCATCGCCATGGAACGGGCCTTCAACATGCGATGATCCGTGACCGGCACACCGGCGAGCTTCAAGGCGAGATACGCTTTGATGGTGGCGTTCACTTCGGCGGGACCGCCGTAGTAAATGTTCCAACCGCCATCGGGGAGTTGCTTGCTGAAGATGTGATGAACGGCCTTGCGCTGCCATTCCGGGTCCACGTCATCCGCCCAATGATGATAGGCCACCATGTCCGCAACGAGCGTCACGTCCACCATGAGTTCGCCCACCCAGAAACCCTCGGGTTTCTGGACGCTAAGCAAGTAGTCTTGCGACCGCTTCAATGCGGCTGCAAAAGCATCCGCCGACACCACGGGCGCGGGATTCGCGTTGGTGGTGGTTCCGGAATGAGTCTCGGAAATCGAACGAACAGACACGGGCAATAATCTGTAAATCGAGGTGCGGGGTGTAAAGGCTTTATTCCCTGAGAAAATGCAGGTTTACGCGGCACTGCCGGTGATCTGCGTTTTCACTGAGTCGTGCCGCTGTCGATTTTTGAATCGGACCGGGAGGTCAACTTATCAGGCGGGTTATTGTTGTTTGGTGGTGGGGAGTTGCTTTCCAGTTTGCATGAAGTGCCGTTTCATTTAAAATACCGATGCTATGAACGTTACAGAACTGAGCATTCAGCAGCTTAAAAAGGCTGTTACATTGAAACAACGGATTGCCAAGCTTGAGGAAGAGCTAGCTGCGATCATCGGGGCGTCCGCCAGCGCAGCATCGGGCGCAAAGCGCCGCGGCTTTATGTCGGCGGCGGGCCGTGCACGGATTGCTGCGGCGCAGCGTAAGCGCTGGGCCAAGATTAAAGCCGCCGGAGCGAAATAAAGCGGAGCAACTTATCGCTTTAGCAGCAAGTGCAGCCTGTAGGACGGGCTGCACTTTGTCTTTTTGAGCGAACAACTTCCCCTTGCGATTCAGCTGCCGGTGATTAGTTTGGCGCGCCATGATATTCGATTTCGTCAAGATGAACGGGGCCGGCAACGATTTCGTGCTCTACGATAATCGGTCGCGTTCGGTCAAGCTGACGACGGAACAGGTTGTGCATCTGTGCGACCGGCATCGCGGTGTGGGCGCGGACGGTCTCATCGGTTTGATTCCCTGTGAGTCGGGCAAGGCGGATTGGGCGTGGGAATTCTGGAACAGCGACGGTAGTCCCGCCGAGATGTGCGGCAATGGCGCCCGGTGTTTCGCCCGTTACATCCAACGCATGGCGGGCGGTGTTCAACAGACGACGTTTGAGACGGTTGCGGGCGTGATTTCCGCCGAGTTTCGCGGTGAATTGGTAAGCGTGAATCTGACGTCGCCGAAGGACGAGCGTTTGAATCTCAAGGTGCCCTTGCAATCCGCCGGCGAAACGGTGATCCATTCTCTCAATACCGGCGTGCCGCATGCGGTCATCTATGTGCCGGAGGCCGACAAGGCGATGATTTCCACAGTGGGTCCGGAAGTGCGGCGGCATGCGGTCTTCGGTCCACGTGGGACGAACGTGAACTTTGTGCAAGTGCTCGGACCGAACAGCATCCGCGTGCGGACGTTCGAGCGTGGGGTGGAAGGGGAAACGCTCGCGTGTGGCACGGGCTTGACGGCGGCGGCGTTGATCTCGTCGCGCATCCATGGCTTCACGTCGCCCGTGAAGGTGCGTGTTCAAGGCGGCGATGATCTGGAAGTGAGTTTCAACCAGGCCAACGGTGCGTTCAGCAACGTGCGGTTGTGCGGTCCGGCTGATTTCTGTTTCTACGGGCGGATCGAGGTTTGAACGCTTCTGCGCGCTCATCCGCGCTGCTTTCATCTGGTGCCATCTCGCCGTGTTGTGCGTCCCTTCTTGCTGGGTAGGTAGGTGGGTTGAGTGAGGGTGATTCCACAGACGGTGATATTGATCTGCGAAGGCGGCGGACTCTTCAGCGAAGATTAGCGTGGATTAGCGGTCCCTTTCGTTGCACACTGCGCGCCCTGCGAATTTCAGGAAACCATGTTCACCGGAACTTACACAGCGATAGTGACGCCGTTCAAAAACGGCAAGATTGACGAAGCCGCCCTGACGAAGCTCGTGAAGCTTCAGGTCAAAGCGGGCGTCGAGGGCATCGTGCCCGTCGGCACCACGGGCGAATCTCCGACGGTCGATTATGATGAGCATATCCGCATCATCGAGATCGTCGTGCAAGCCGCAGCCGGGCGCGTGAAAGTGCTCGCGGGCACGGGCGGCAATTCCACGAAGGAAGCGATCTATCTCACCCAACGCGCAGAAGCGGTCGGGGCGGATGGTTCTTTGCAGGTGGCGCCGTATTACAACAAGCCGTCGCAGGAAGGTTTGTTCCAGCATTTCCGCGAAGTCGCGCGCCAGACGAAACTGCCAATCGTGCTTTACAGCATCCCGGGCCGTTGCGGCATCGAGATCGGCGTGGACACCGTGAAGCGTCTGGCGGAGTCGTGCAAGAACATCGTCGGCATCAAAGAAGCCGGCGGCAACGCGGATCGCGTGAGCCAACTCCGCGCGGCGTGCGGCCCGAAGTTCGAGATTCTCAGCGGCGATGATTCGTTGACGCTGCCGTTCATGGCCGTCGGCGCGCAAGGCGTCATCAGCGTGGCGTCGAACGTGATCCCGAAGCAGGTGGGCGACATGGTGCGCGCGTTCGCCAAGGGCGATGTCGCCACGGCGCAGAAGTTGCACGCGAAGTATTATCCCATTTTCAAGGATCTCTTCATCGAGACGAATCCCGTGCCGACGAAAGCGGCGCTGGCGATGCTGGGATTGATGAGCGAAGACGTGCGCCTGCCGTTGGTGAAGATGGCGGAGGCGAATCGCGCCAAGCTGGTGAAGACGTTGAAGGGTTGCGGAGTTTTGAAGTAATTGACCAGTGATGCTTGATGCGTGATTTGTTTTACGCGTCAGGCGTCACGTTTCTCGTATGACCAAAGTCATCATCAACGGTTCGAAAGGGCGCATGGGGCAGGCGTTGCTGAATTGCGCCGCGCGCATGCCGGAGATTGAGATCGTCGGCGCCATCGACCAAGGCGACGACCTTGGCGCCATCATCGCAAAGTGCGATGCGGTGATTGAATTCAGCTTTCACAGCGCAACGCTGGGCGTGGCGCAGTTGTGCGCGCAATATAAGAAGGCGCTCGTCGTCGGCACCACAGGCCACAGCGATAAAGACAAAGCGGAAATCGGAATGCTGAAAGCGGAAATTCCGATGGTGATCGCGACGAATTATTCGACCGGCGTGAACACGCTCTTCTGGTTGACGCGCAAAGCGGCGGAAATCCTCGGCCCGAGCTTCGACCTCGAAGTGGTGGAGATGCATCATCGCTTGAAGAAGGACGCGCCCAGCGGCACAGCGACGACGTTGCTGGAAATCCTTGGCGACGTCCGGAAGGTTCAGCTGGATCAGGAATTACGTCACGGGCGCAAGGGCATCGTGGGTGAGCGCACGAATTCCGAGATCGGCATCCACGCCATTCGTGGCGGCGATGTGGTGGGTGATCATACGGTCATCTTCGCGGCAAACGGCGAGCGGGTGGAGCTGACGCACAAAGCATCGAGCCGCGATACTTTTGCCAACGGCGCCTTGCGCGCAGCGACTTGGGTGGTGAAGCAAAAGCCCGGTCTCTACGACATGCAGGATGTGTTGGGGCTGAAGTAACGCCGATTCCGGCATGCGAAACGCCGAAACCATCGAAGCGTTTATCGCGTTAGGTTCCAATCTCGGCGATTCCGGCCGCATCCTCGAAGCGGCCTTCGCGCGGCTGCAAGTGTTCTCCTCCACACCGATGCGGCGTTCTTCCTTGTGGCGCAGCACGCCGGTGGATTGTCCGCCGGGCTCGGCTGATTTCCTGAATGCCGTGGCTGCCATCACGCCGTTGTCTGGAGAAACCCCTGAATCGCTTCTCCGCAAACTCCAGCAGCTCGAAGCGGAGTTCGGCCGTGTGCCGAAGAAGGTGTTGAATGAGCCACGTCCGCTTGATCTCGACTTGATTGCGTTCGGCAGGGAAATACGCGCTTCTCTTGAGCTGACACTCCCGCATCCGCGTGCACGATCACGTCGTTTTGTTCTGGCACCGCTTGCAGAACTTGCTCCTGACTTGGTTTTGCCTGGCGAAACCCAAACGGTGCATCAATTGCTTAAGACCGCGTCAGGAGTTTGTGAAATCTGTCGTTAGTATTTTTTCCGTATTGCTCCCCCCGGTGGTGAATATGTTTGCCCAAGCGTCCCTTGAATTATCATTCTGTGAGAGCAAGTTCGCTTACAAACCCAATAAGTAGTCCACAGCTGTTATGAATTTTGTCCTTTTGTTCGTTGTTCTCTTGTCCGTTTCGGTAGGTGGTTATGCCAAGGAGATCGATAACAGCCTTGGTGCGGTCCGTGTCTTGAAGTGTGATGGCAAGGTGGAGGCCTCCCCTGATGGAGTAAGCTGGAGCCCTGTCGTATCGGATGCGCAGCTGGTCGAGGGCACGTTGCTGCGCACAGCAGCAGCTTCGACCGCTGACTTGCTGTTGCAATATAACGGGAGCGTATTCCGCCTTTCTCAGCAAAGTGAATTGCGCGTTGAAAAGCTGAATCGTCTTGATACCGGTTTGGGGATGGTCACCGAGACGCGATTGAATGTTCAGCACGGCACGCTGGTCGGCTCGCAGCGCAAATTGCAAAAACCATCCATCCTCGAAATCGATACCCCTGTCGGCAAGGCATTCATTCGTGGCACAGAATACATCGTGAACTCTGCGGGTGCCGTATCGGTGCTCAGCGGTTCGGTCGAAGTGACCTATAATCTGCCGGGCAACAAAGGCTCCGTGAAGGTGACTGTCAACGCGGGCTATACATTCGACCCCAAGACGCAGACAGTTGTTTCTACGACATCCGCTTATCTGCAAAATCTGATCGCGGACATCAACACCGTTAAAAACAATGCAGAGACCTTCAAAGCGGGTGGTGCCACCGTCGTCATCAAACCGTCCGACACCGTTTCTCCGACGGCTCCACATGGTAACAACGGAGTCGGAAATGGCGTCGATCCGCAGCCTCCCGGAAATCCGCCAGTCAACGATGGTCCCGGCACCGGCCCCGGCAATCCGGGCCGTGGCAATGGCCCGTAGGCCTGGGCTTTTTTCGTCAGTATTGCCTCGGGTTTGAGTCGCGGTTATTCTGGCCATGCTCGGCTATGAATCTCCCGCCTGTCATACTGGCTTCTGCCTCACCCCGGCGTGTTGAATTGCTGCGTCAGGTGGTCTTTCGCTTCAAGGTCCTTCCCAGCGAGGCCCCCGAGTCAGAACACGAGCAATTCTCTCCGCGCGAGCTGGCCATGCTCAATGCTTCGCGCAAAGCCCGGGCCATCGCAAAACGATTTCCTGACAGCCTCGTCATTGGGGCGGACACTGTCGTGGCGTTGGGCACGACGTTTTACGCCAAGCCGCGCAATGAGGCTGATGCCCGCCGCATGCTTGGTGAATTGGAAGGACGTGCGCATGCCGTTGTGACCGGCGTTTGCCTGCTGCATCTGCGAGCCCACCGGCAGGCCGTGTTTGCCGATCACACAACCGTCCGCTTCCATAGTCTCACCGGGGAGGAGATCAGGAGATACGTCGAGCGCGTGCATACGCTCGACAAGGCAGGCGCCTATGCCATCCAGGAGGAGGGCGAAAGCATCGTGGATTCGATTGAAGGTTCCTACACGAACGTTGTCGGCCTGCCCGTCGAACTTCTGCGCGAGGAATTGTTGCGCTGGGGGAAGGATTGACGGCCTACGTCGCTGCTAGTTCCTGCCAGAGGTGCGCGGCCATCAACTGGCCTTTCTCGAAGCAATCCAACTCGAACTTTTCGTTCGGTGAATGCGCGTTGTCGTCCGGCAGGGACAATCCCAGCAGCAATGTATCTGCGCCGAGAATGCGTTTGAATTCGTTGACGATGGGGATCGAACCACCTTCACGCATCAGGGCCGGTTCAGCGCCGAAGGCTTTCTTCAATGCGCGCAATCCTGCCTGCGCTTGTGCCCCTGTGGGCGACACGACATAAGGCTTCGCGCCGTGGCCAGCATTGACTTCCAGCCGCACCGTGGGCGGACAGAGTTTTTTGAGGTGCTTGACCGCGAGCTTGAGAAGCTTGTCCGGGCTTTGGTCTGGAACAAGACGCATGGTGATCTTCACACGGGCCCACGAGGGGACGATGGTCTTG
>JBEGQI010000147.1:0-10822 GCA_041181065.1 Verrucomicrobiota bacterium
CACGTGCCCCACGCACCATCGGAGATGCC
Organism: Verrucomicrobiota bacterium; assembly: GCA_041181065.1. Taxonomy (GTDB): domain Bacteria; phylum Verrucomicrobiota; class Verrucomicrobiia; order Limisphaerales; family DSYF01; genus DSYF01. Next base: position 30 of record JBEGQI010000147.1, read on the forward strand.
ATGAAAGAGCAACTTAGTCGTCGCAGTCTGCTGACCAAGCTCGGCCTCGCCGCCGCCGCGGTGGTTGCCGCGCCCGCTGCGCAGGCTGCCAAAACCACCACCAAAAATTTCCTCGTCAAGACCTCTGCGCCACCAGACTACGACCCTTACGATCACAAGTGGCAGATGGCCATCGACGCCAATCGCTGCATCGGCTGCGGTTCCTGCGTGGACGCGTGCAAAAAGGAAAACCTCGCGCATCTGGAACACCTGCCGCAGAAGAATTACTTCCGCACCTGGATCGAGCGTTACATCGTCACGAAACCGGAGCCCGGTTCCGCCGAGACCCGCGGCGAAGTGGTCGTGGATTCACCCGAAGGCGGTCGAAAAGGTTTTCCGCCCTCCAAAGTGGCGAAGCAGGACATCCTCCAGTCGTTCTTCGTGCCGAAGCTTTGCAACCTGTGCGAGCATTCCGCGTGCGCTCAAGTGTGCCCGGTGGGCGCAACGTTCGACACTCCAGACGGCGCGGTGCTCGTGGACCCGAAGTATTGCATCGGCTGCGGCTTCTGCATCCAGGCGTGCCCTTACGGCTGCCGCTTCATGGACCCGGTCACGCACACGGCCAACAAATGCACGTTGTGTTATCACCGCATCACACGCGGCCTGCAACCGGCGTGTGTCGAGGTTTGCCCGACGCAGGCGCGCATCTTCGGCGACCTGAAGCACCCGAAGGAGAACGATCCGTTGCAAAACTTTTTCAAGAACAACCGCGTGCAGACATTGAAACCGCATCTCGGCACCGAACCGCGTGTGCAATACGCCGGCATCGACAAGGAGGTCAGGTAACATGGACGCTACGAACCTCATCGCTCAAGTCGCGGAGGCCGCACCGCATTTTGAAGGCTACGTTTATCCGAACGAAGCCTCGCCGGAGCCGCTGTGGAGCGTGCTCATCGTCATCTATCCCTACATCACCGGACTGGTCGCCGGCGCCTTCATCATGGCGTCGCTCGTCCGCGTGTTCAACGTAAAGGCGCTGGAACCCGTCTATCGCTTGTCGCTGCTCACGGCGATGTCCTTCATGCTCTTCGCCACGTTGCCGTTGCTGCTGCACCTCGGTCATCCCGAGCGTTGCTACGAGATCATGATGACGCCGCACCTGACGTCGCCGATGGCGATCTTCGGCTTTGTTTACGCGTGGTATCTCATGGCCGTGCTGCTGCTGGAATTGTGGTTCGATTACCGGCTCGACTTCGTCCGCTGGTCCAAGACGGAGAAAGGATTGACCGGTTTGATTTATCGCGTGCTCACCGTCGGGGTGATGGATGAATCCAAGGAAGCCGTCGCACTGGATCACAAGTTGAGCTGGATCATCTCCATTGTGGGTATTCCATCGGCGTTCCTGTTGCACGGTTACGTGGGTTTCATCTTCGGTTCCATCAAGGCGAATCCGTGGTGGGGCAACGTGCTCATGCCGATCATCTTCATCCTGTCGGCCATGGTCTCGGGCATCGCCATGTGCGTGTTGATATACATCGTCCTGTCCTGGGTCCGCCGCAAAGTCATCGACATGCGCTGCCTCGACATGATGGGCATGTTCCTGTTCTACGCGCTCGTCATCGACGCTGCAATCGAAGGGCTCGACTGGATCCATCGCATCTATTCTGCCGAGGAAGACTTCGCGGTCATCCGCCACATGGCGACGGAGAAGCTGTTCTTCACCCTTAACATCGGCCAGGCCTTGTGCGGCACGCTGCTTCCGCTGGTGCTGCTGGGCCTGTTGCAAGTGGCGCGGAAGAAATTCTCCGAGACCGCACGCAAGCGGATGTATTTCACGAGCGGCCTCGCGATCGTGCTGGGCGTCTTCGCCATGCGTTACAACGTCGTCATCGGCGGCCAGCTGTTCTCCAAGAGCCTGCGCGGTTTCATGAGCTACAAGATGGAGTTTGTCGGCATGGAAGGCTGGCTCGTTGGCATGGCTGTGCTGGCGATGCCGTTCATCGTCCTGACGATCATGATCAAACTGTTCCTCTCCGAGAAACTTCCCGTCGCTGCCCAAGAACACCCTTCGACACCTTGACGCTTCGCCGGAATCGTCCAGTCGCCGCAATAGATGTTTAGCCTTTGCCAAGATTGGCAATGCCCTAATCCATACTTGCGCTTAGTTTAGGAGCGCTGATGCGAGCTGTTTGATCGCGCCAGTAACAACAACAAACAACGGACATTGCCATGAAAAGAAAATTGATGCTCGGTCTGGCGTTGTTGGTGGTTACGGCTGTTTGCGCAACCGCTGAGGATGCCAAGGCTCTCTACGAAAAAGACTGCCAGAAGTGCCACGGTGAAGACGGCAAGGGGCAGACCAAGATGGGTCAAAAGATGGGCTGCAAGGACTACACCGACGCCAAGGTGCAGGACGCGCTCAAGGATGAAGCAGCGCTCAAGGCCATCAAGGAAGGCTTGAAGGACAAGGATGGCAAACAACTGATGAAGCCCACCGAGGGCGTCAGCGATGACGACGCCAAGGCGCTCGTCAAATACATGCGCGCCTTCAAGAAGTAAGGTTTCACTTTAATGCCGCGCCGGCGGCGGGTTGCCCCGGCGCGGTTCACGTCACTCGGATGTGACGGGTCGTCAGTCGTAAGAAGTTTTGAAGTATGAACACTGAAAATCCTACGGTCCATAGCGGTCGTCCCTCCCTGCTGCGCAACTGGCTGAGCATGACCGGCGTTGTCGTGGTCATCGGCAGCCTGTTCTCCACCCTGCTGCTGTTCCTCTTGGACATGATGTCCAAGACGCCGAATCCCTACGTCGGCATCCTGACCTACTTCATTGCGCCGGGATTTTTTGTCTTCGGTTTATTCCTGACCATCGTCGGCGCGTGGCGCGAGAAACGCAAACTCGGCCAAGTCACCGGCGGCATCTGGCCCAAGATGGTCGTGGACCTTTCGCGCCCGAAGGATCGCAAGATGATGGCGTTCTTCATCACGGGCGCGGTGATGTTCCTCCTGATTTCAGCGGTCGGGAGCTATCACACGTATCATTTCACGGAATCCGTCACCTTCTGCGGCGAGGCCTGTCACACAGTGATGAAACCCGAGTTGGTCACGCATCAACTCGGCTCGCACGCGCGCATCGCCTGCACGGAATGCCACATCGGCTCCGGCGCGAAATGGTTCGTGAAGGCCAAGGTCTCCGGCACCTATCAGCTTTATGCGGTCGCGTTCGACAAATATCCGCGCCCGGTCCCCACGCCGATCAAGAACCTGCGTCCGGCGCAAGACACCTGCGAACAATGTCACTGGCCCAAGAAGTTCGTCGGCAACCTCGAACGCACGTTCAACTATTACCTGCCTGACGAAACCAACACGCCGTTCAGCATCCGCCTGTTAATGAAAGTCGGCGGTGGCGACCCGACGCACGGCCCGGTTGGTGGTATCCACTGGCACATGAACGTTGGCAAGAAGACCGAATACATCGCGGCGAAGTTTGAAAAAGGCGCGTGGCTACCCGATGAAACACGCCAGAGTATTCCGTGGATTCGCACCGTGGACGAGCAAGGCGTTGTGACTGAGTTCCGAAAGAAGAATTTCACGAACGACATCGCTACCTTCGCCATCCGCACGATGGACTGTATGGATTGCCACAATCGCCCGGCGCATACGTATCGCGCCCCGAGCGATGCCGTGGATCTCGCCATGTCGCTCGGCCAGATCGACCGCAGCATGAAGTGGATCAAGACCAACGCGGTCTTCGCGCTCACGCGCAATTACACCAACGAAGAGCAAGCCGCCCAAAGCATTGCCACGCATCTGTCGCAGCAATACCCGAACGACACGCACGTCAAGCAAGCCATCGCGTCGGTGCAAAAGATTTACTCGGAGAACTTCTTCCCCGAGATGAACGCGAGCTGGAAAGTTTATCCGAACAACATCGGCCACATGGAATGGCCTGGTTGCTTCCGCTGCCACGACGGTCTGCACAAGACCAGCGACGGCAAGCAATCCGTGAAGGCCAGCGATTGCAACACCTGCCACACCATCCTCGCGCAAGGCGCGGGCGATGAGCTGCTGAAGATGAATCCTGGCGGGATGAAATTTGCCCACCCGGGCGATGAATTAGATGCAAATCCAACGTGTAACGAATGCCATACCGGCGGACTGTGACGTAACTGCGCGAGTAAACATCCCCAAGAAGTTTCAGTGGGCGCTGGCGGCAGCCAGTGCCCTCTTTTTTTTCGCGCAGGCCACCGCCGCGGAACCGATCAAGAACAGTGACTGTCTCGAGTGTCACAGCGACAAGACGCTGACGAAGAAGGGCCCGGACGGGAAGGAGGTTCCGCTTTTCATCGACGAGGCGTTGTTCAAGGTTTCCGTTCACCGCACGAATAACTGTGTCAGTTGCCACGCCGACCTCACCACGAAGCATCCCGATGACAACAAGCCAGCGCAGCCGGTGAATTGCGGCAGCTGCCACGCCGGCGAATCCGATCAATACAGCTCCAGCATCCACGGGCTCAGTCACAAGATGGGCGCCTCGGCGGCGGCTTCGTGCGCGGATTGCCACGGCAAACACGACATGCTGCCGGCGAAACACTCTGGCTCGCCCGTCTTCAAGCTCAACCTCCCGAACACGTGCGCCAAGTGCCACGCGAACACGAACCTCACCGCCGAATATCATATCAGCAACAAGAACGCAGCCGCGCAATACCTCGACAGCATCCACGGCCGCGCGCTGATGAAGATGGGCCTCGTGGTCGCGCCTTCATGCAACGACTGCCACGGCGTGCATGACATCAAGCGCAGCGTGGACCGCACCGCGCCCATCGCCCGTGCGAACATCGCCAAGACCTGCGGCAAGTGTCACTTGAAGATCGAGGAGACCTATGACCGCAGCGTGCACGGTCAGTTGCTCGCGAAGGGCGACAAGAACGCCCCCGTGTGCACGGATTGCCACACGGCGCATGAAGTTGAGACACCGACGAACGGTCACTTCAAACAGCTCAGCGACCAACGCTGCGGCAAATGTCACAAGGAAAGCCTCAAGCACTACGAGGACACGTATCACGGCAAAGCGATGGCGCTTGGCAAACCGAGCCAGGCTTCCGCCGTCGCCGCGTGTTACGACTGCCACGGCCATCACGATGTGTTGCCGCCGTCCGATCCGCAGTCGCATCTGTCAAAGGCCAACATCGTCGCGACCTGCCAGCAATGTCATCCGAAGGCAAACGCCGGCTTCGCCTCGTATCGCCCGCACGCCAACCCGCTCGACAAGGAGAAGTATCCGGCGTTGCACGTCGTGTTCCTGTTCATGACGGGACTGCTCATCAGCGTGTTCATCTTCTTCGGCCTCCACACGCTGGCGTGGCTCGCTCGCGCCGTGTTCCTTTACAGGACCGACTCGAAGAAATTCCGCGAGGCCAAGTTCGAGGTGCAACAAGGCGACGAATGGTTCACGCGCTTCGTGCCGTTTGAACGCTTCCTGCACTTCCTCGTCGTGACGAGCTTCCTGCTGCTGGTCATCACCGGCATGCCGTTGAAGTTCTATTACACCGACTGGGCCAAGACGATCTTCGCGGTGCTTGGCGGCGCGGAATCGGCGCGCATGCTGCATCGCTTCGGCGCGCTCGTGACGTTCCTCTACTTCGGTCTGCATGTGGCCAGTCTCACCATCGGCGCTTGGGCGAATCGCGGATTCCTCCGCGACCCGGCGACCGGCAAAGTCCACTTCAAGCGGTTCTTCACCGCGCTCTTTGGTCCGGACTCGATGGTGCCCACTCTCCAGGACTGGCACGATTTCGTGGCGCATAACAAGTGGTTCTTCGGCAAAGGCCCGAAGCCGAACTTCGACCGTTGGACGTATTGGGAGAAGTTCGATTACTTCGCCGTGTTCTGGGGCGTGTTCATCATCGGGGCGAGCGGCCTCATCATGTGGTTCCCGGAATTCTTCACGCGCTGGCTGCCCGGCTGGAGCATCAACGTTGCGCTCATCATCCACTCGGACGAAGCGCTGCTTGCGGCCGGCTTCATCTTCACCATCCATTTCTTCAACACGCATTTCCGGCTGGAGAAATTTCCGATGGACACCGTCATCTTCTCCGGCCGCATCTCGAAGACCGAGATGCTGCACGAACGCAAACGCTGGTATGACCGCCTCGTGGCCGCTGGCAAGCTCGACCAGCATCGCGTCCGCGATGAATGGGAACGTTGGAAGGGCATCGCGCGCTTCTTCGGCTACTTCTTCTTCGGCCTCGGCCTCGTGCTGCTGGTGCTCATCATTTACGCGATGGTATCGCGCCTGGCGCACTGACGATTTGAAGTGAACCACCGCGCCGGGCGGACGTGGTCCCGGCCTGTCTGCAATGCAACGCATGTTGAAATCAACACGACTCGCAGCGCTGGCAGCCTTGCTGGTTGTGCTGACGGCGGGCAGTCACGCTGCAACGGTCATCAAAGATGCCGATTGTCTGGAATGTCACAGCGACAAAACGCTCGTGAAGACCAACGCGGCTGGGAAGGCAATTTCGCTGTTCGTGGATGAAGCCAAGCTCCGCACCTCCAGCCACAAGACCAACACCTGCCAGAGTTGCCACGCGGACATCACGACCAAGCATCCGGATGACAACGTCGCGCCCAAGCCTGTTGCCTGCGCGGCCTGTCACGAGCGCATGTCCGAGAGTTACGGCGCGAGCGTGCACGGCATCGCGGCCAAGGCCGGTGATGCCAGCGCGCCGACGTGCAAGGACTGCCACGACTCGCACGAAGTGCTTCCGCCCACCGATCCGCGGTCGCCGCTACATTTCAAGAATCTGAGCAAGACCTGTGGCGTCTGCCACGACACGGTGGCGGCAGAAGTGCAGGCGAGCGTGCACGGCAAAGGCTCAGCTGAAGGCCGGCCCGAGGCGGCTACGTGCATCGACTGCCATTCCGAACACCAGATCGAGCAGCTGAAGACCAACGCCACGCTGAAGATCTCCGTGGATGTGTGCAGCCGTTGCCACGCTTCCGAGCGCATCAACACCAAGTTCAACTTGCCCAAGGACCGCGTGCAGACGTTCTTCGCGAGCTATCACGGCCTCGCCTCGCAATACGGCTCCGCGCTCGCCGCGAATTGCGCCAGTTGCCACGGTTACCATCTCGTGCTGCCGTCCGCAGACCCGCGCTCGACCATCAATACGAACCATCTGGTCTCGACCTGCGGCAAGTGTCATCCGGGCGCGACGGAGAATTTCGCCAAGGGCAAGATCCATGTGGACGAAAAGTCATTGGCCCAAGCCACCGACGTCGGCGGGCGCACCAACACGTGGGTGCGGCGCATCTACCTCGTGCTGATCTTCGGCACGATCGGCTTCATGCTTCTGCACAACGGGCTGCTGTTCCTCCGCAAATGGATCCGCATCCACCGCGGCGAACGACGCGTAATCGTGCGCATGAACCGTCATCAGCGCTGGCAACATTTCCTGCTCGCGGCCAGCTTCATCCTGCTCGCGGTGACGGGCTTTGCGTTGAAGTTCCCCGATTCGCGGGTGGCGCATCTGCTCGGTTCGCATGAAGATTTTCGGCGTTGGTCGCATCGCATCGCGGGCGTAGTCATGCTGGTGCTCGGCGCGTATCACATCTGCTACCTGCTGCTCACGCGCGACGGACGGCAATTGTTGAAGGACTTCCTGCCGGTGAAGAAGGACGTGACGGATTTCGTCACGAACGGCCGCTATCTCGCCGGGCACAGCTCGGAGAAGGCTAAGTTCGCGCGGTTTGGTTACGCGGAGAAGATGGAATATTGGGCCGTCGTGTGGGGCACGATCATCATGGGTGCGACCGGCCTCATGATCTGGTTCAAGATCGATGTGACGCGGTTCTTCCCACGCTGGGCCGTCGAAGTCGCGACGACCATCCACTATTACGAAGCCATCCTCGCGTGCCTCGCGATCCTCGTCTGGCATTTTTACCACGTGATGTTCGATCCCGACGTGTATCCGGTGAACCTCGCCTGTTGGGATGGCAAGGTCACGGAGCATTGGCAGGAGGACGAGCATCCGCTCGATACCAAGGCCGTCCGCGCAGACGGCAAAGCATCCGGGCCGGACACGGGCAAAGGTTCCGCCTGACGCCCGACTCACCGCAGTTTGCTCGGCCCATCAAAAAATGTTGAGAGTATGACAATTCCCGGCAAGCCGGACCGGGCGCCTCCTTGGACACTGTCTTCGAAGTTAAGGCAAACCATGAAGTTCTTCGTAGCAGGATTAAGTTACAAGACCGCGAGCGTGGACGTTCGCGAGAAGGTTGCTGTGTCCCCGGGCCGCGTGCGTTGCACCGGCTGTCGGCTCAAGATCGCCGGCGGTCTCCGCGAGGTCGTCCTCGTCTCCACGTGCAATCGCGTCGAAATCTACGCCGCCACCGACGCCGCTTTCCCCAACGGCCCCGAGCTGTTCCGCATGCTCTCCAAGGACGGCACGGATGTCTCCGAGCAGCTTTACGTCAAGGAAGGCGTTGACGCCGTCAAACACCTGTTCTCCGTCACGAGCGGCCTTGATTCCATGGTGCTGGGCGAAACGGAGATCAGCGGCCAGATCAAGCAAGCCTATCTCGCCGCACAGGAATCCAAGCTCACCGGCAAGATCCTCAATCGCGCTTTCCAGACGGCGTTTCAAGTCGCCAAAGACATCCGCACCCAGACATCCATCGGGCGCGGCGCCACTTCGGTCGGCAGCGTGGCCGTCGAACTCGCGGAACGCATCTTCGACCAGGATTTCTCCACTCGCACCGTGATGATCGTGGGCGCGGGCAAGATGGGCGAAGCCTGCGTGCGCCACCTCGCCAAGAAAGGCGCGAAGGACGTCGTTGTGGTGAACCGCTCGCTCGCCAAGGCCGAGGCCCTCGCCAACGAGATCGGCGGACGGCCCGTTGCGTTCACTGAACTTTTCGATGCGATGCAAGCTGCGGACATCGTCGTCAGCTCCACGGGAGCGCGCCGCGTGATCTTGGATCGCCAATCCCTTTCTCCAGTTCTTGCGTCTCGTGGTGGACGGCCGCTGTTCCTCATCGACATCGCCGTCCCGCGCGACATCGCAGATGACGTGCAGGAACTGGATAACGTTTACCTCTACAACATCGACCACCTGCAAACGATCGTGGCCGAGAATGTGAAGAGTCGTTGGCACGAGCTGGCCAAGTGCAATGAGATGATCGCTGACAGCGCCGCCGAATTGCTGGCGCGCTTCGAGGCCGCCAGTCGCCACGCACAACCCGCCGCGCCGCAGGCCGCGTGGGGATTTGCCAGGGCGACCGTGACCGCCTAAGGTGGCTTCAAGTTTTTGAACCACCCGCATCGCCCGGTCTTTCGGCCCGACGTCCGGTTGGTTTCATCGCCGATCACTCACAACCAAAGCCGTATCATGAAAAACATCCTGTTCGCCTCCACCCTCGTCGCTGCCGCACTTCCGCTCGTCGCAGCGGACGCCCCCAAGGTCGCTCCCGCAGATCCCTACGGCGCGCAGACGTTCACCGGCAAGGTTCTCGAGACCATGAACGCCGCCACCTACACCTACGTGCGCGTGGACACCGGCAAAGCCACGAACTGGGCCGCCGCATCGCAATTCCCCGTGAAAGTCGGCGACACCGTCACCATCAAGGACGGCATGCCCATGCAAAATTTTCCCAGCAAGTCGCTCAACCGCACCTTCGACGTGATCTACTTCAGCGGCTCTGCCGCGGTGGCTGCCGCACCGGGTGCCGCCGGCAAACTGCCTGAACTTCCGCCCGGCCACCCGGCCATCGGCGGCGACAAATCCGCCAAGGCCACGGAACTGCCCGCGGGCCATCCGCCCATCGGCGATGCGGCGAAAAAGAGCATCGATTTCACCGGCCTCAAAGTCCCCAAGAACGGCAAGACCGTGGCCGACATCGTGACCGACAGCGCCAAGCTCAACGGCAAGCAAGTCGTCGTGCGCGGCAAGGTGGTGAAATACAACGGCGGCGTGATGGGCAAGAACTGGCTGCACATCCGCGATGGTTCAGGCAAGGAAGGCAGCAACGACCTTACCATCACCACCGACACCGAAGCGAAGCTCGGTGACACCGTGCTCGTCTCCGGCAAGGTTGGCACCGACCGCGATTTCGGCGCCGGCTACAAGTACGCCGTCATCATCGAGAACGCGGAAGTAGTTGTTGAGTAATCTTCAATGCTAACAGCAGCAGCAATTTACAAAATAAAAAAGGCTACACCCATTTAAGGGCGTAGCCTCTTTTTTAAAGAACTGGCGGCAACCTACTCTCGCGCAAGCTATACAGGCACTACCATCGGCAATGCAGTGTTTGACGGCCGTGTTCGGAATGGGAACGGGTCGGACCACCGCTTTATAGCCACCAAAAAAACTGAAAAGAACAGAATCTTTGAAAACTACACATAGACGGACATTACATTGAAAACCTTGGGTTTTCTAATTTTAAGATCAAGCCTCACGATTGATTAGTATTAGTCAGCTAAACGTGTTACCACGCTTACACTTCTAACCTATTAACCCGGTAGTCTGCCGGGTATCTTTAGGGACTTGCGTCCGGGAAACAATATCTCGGGATGAGCTTGGCACTTAGATGCTTTCAGCGCTTATCTCTTCCGCACATGGCTACGCAGCGATGCCCCTGACGGAACAACTGCCACACCAGAAGTGCGTCTAACCCGGTCCTCTCGTACTAAGGTTAGAACCCCTCAAGTTTCCTGCGCCCACAGTGGATAAGGACCGAACTGTCTCACGACGTTCTGAACCCAGCTCGCGTACCGCTTTAACCGGCGAACAGCCGGACCCTTGGGACCTTCTC
>JBEGQI010000148.1:0-22415 GCA_041181065.1 Verrucomicrobiota bacterium
TCGGGATCGGTAAGAAACTCTTGGAGCAATATCCTTGGTGGCGCTTCGAGCCGCATCCGGAATGGACCGGGACAAACGGCATCGCCGCCGGCATTCCGGGCAAGGTCCGTTTCATCTACCAACCCCGGGGCAAAATCTATGACTGGAAGGGCACAGTCGTGAAGCAGATCGAACCGGGCGTGCGTTATTCTGCGTTCTACTTTGATCCAGCCTCGGGCCGGCGTTTCGACCTGGGCATCATCGAAGCCCCTGGCGGCGAATACCGGACAAAGGGCGTGCCTTCGCCGCAAGACTGGATGCTGGTCCTCGAAAGCATCGCAAAGAATTGATCCGGACCATTCAAAGCACAACATGCTGATGAAGCACCTCACTCTCGAAAGGCTGGCAATCTCGATCTGGTTGAATGCCGTTTGCGGCTGTTTGGCGGGCGGCTCGACGGCGACGGACTCAAGATCAACCGACACTGCCCCGATTCCGTCGGCGTATAATGTGGTTTGGAACTCGCCTTCCACCGAGCGCACGGGCGTGATGCCGCTGGGCAACGGGGACATCGCCGCCGGTGTTTGCGCGATTGAAGATGACGCCCTGTATCTGCTGCTCGCCAAGAACGACGCCTTTGATGCGCAGGGTGACTTGTTGAAGACCGGCCGCGTCAAAATCGAACTCTCTCCGAACCCGTTTGCGAAAGGAAAGCCGTTCCGCCAAACGTTGAACCTGAAAACCGCCTCAATCCGGATTGAAGCGAGTGGAGTTGGGCTGCTGATATGGGCCGACGCCAACAAGCCGCTGTATCACGTGCAAATCACCTCGCCGTCGCCGATCAAGGTCCAGGTGGACGTCGCTCCCTGGAAACGCCTGAAGGAAATCCAGGACGTGGTGGTCAAACGAGGCAACCACATCATCTCGTATTTCGCCGTCGGCGATAACAGCATCTATCCGGGGGAGTTGAAATATTACGGGATTGAAGAGATGGCGGCCCAATATCCCGACCCATATCGTTTCAACACCTTCGGCAACTTGCTGGCGAGTCCGCAACTGGAGTTGGAGGACGGGAAACTTTCCGGCGTCGGGAAAGATTTCGACATCCGCATTTACGCTCAGGGGGAACAAACCAAGGACACGGATGTCTGGCTGAGAAAACTGGAAGCCGCCGCCAGTCGTTCCCTGGACGTTGCCCAGGATTGGCAGGCGCATTGCGACTGGTGGTCGAGTTTTTGGAGCCGAAGCTGGATTGTCGTCAACGACAACACGCTCAGTGAACAGGACAAAAACCAGCTCGACTCGGAGGGATACAAATACCGGCGCGAGGTGAAAGACGGCGGCGCACTGGTGTCGCAAAGCTACAACATGTTCCGCTTCTTGATGGCCTGCCAAAGCCGCGGACGGCTTCAGGCCAAGTTCAACGGCGGGCTATTCACCCAACCCCAGCGCATCGAGCCGGAAAAGCATCAGGGCCGACAAGTCCGCATCCCGAAGCAGGGCGAATGGGTCGTTCCCCAAAAATTGTTCCTCACGCACGAAGATTACCGGGCTTGGGGCAGACGGTTCACTTTTCAAAACCAGCGGCTGCTTTACTGGCCGCTGTTGATGAGCGGGGACGCTGATCTGCAAAGGCCGTTCTTTGATTTCTATTGGAACGTCCTGCCGCTGCGGGTGGCGGTGAACAAGGCTTGGTTCGGGCACGAAGGGGCCTATTACCGTGAGAACATTGATCCGTGCGGAGGCGAGCGCGACTGCGTTTCGCTGGGGATGGAGGACTATGCTAGGCCGCTCAAAGTTCCGCCGGGCGGCAATCACGGCCAGGGCAACCACCACAGCTTCTACTTCACCAGCGGCCTTGAGACGACAGCCATGATGATTGAGCGCGTCAAGTTCACTGACGACTCGAAATTTCGCGACAAGGTTTTAGTCCCCTTCGCCCGCGAAATCCTTACCTTCTACGACCAGCATTATGCGCGCGATGCCGCTGGCAAGCTGCGGCTTGACCCCTCACAGGCGCTCGAAACTTGGTGGATTGCCGTCAACCCTGCCCCGGACATTTCCGGACTGCTGCATTGTCTGGATGAACTGCTGCTCATGGGCGCGGGCACGGCGGCGGACAAGGCAGATTGGAAACGGCTGCGCGCGGAAGTCCCGGAAGTGCCGACCCGGCAGATTGGCGGCAGAACGGCGATCGCTCCAGCCGCTGAATTTTCCGGCCGCCACAACGCCGAAAACGCCGAACTGTATCCCGTCTTCCCCTTCAACCGTTTCGGCGTCGGCAGGGGCTCGGCAGAGATTGTTCAGTGGACCATGGAAAACCGGACGGAAAAAGACGCCTTCGGTGGCCGATGCTGGACGCAGGATCAGATTGGCTGGGTGTATGCCGGCACCGCGGCGGAAGTGAAGAAAGGTCTCGTCGAGCGATTCGCCTTCACTTCGCCCTCGGCCCGCTTTCCGATTTACGCCTGTGCCTGGCCCGATGAGATTCCAGACTTCGACCATTTTGGTTCTGGCTCGGTGGCGTTGCAGCGCATGCTGGTGCAAGTGGTCTCGCCCAAAAATCCCGGGGAAACCGCAAAGATACTGTTGCTGCCGGCATGGCCGGCGGACTGGGACGTTGACTTCAAGCTGCACGTTGACCATCGGGCAACCGTTCGGGCATCGGTCAAGAATGGCAAACTGCTCACGTGGTCAATCAGCCCCCAATCACGCGCCAAAGACGTTGTCGTGTGTGACATCCAGGAGCACAAAGAATGAAGTTCTGTAAACTGACAGGCCAAAGCAGAGAAGAATACCAAAGCACGGCATGTCAGCCGTGCCTTGCCCAGCACATCGTGTGCGGGTGGATGGTTGCTGTGATTTTGCTCACGGCATCGGCACCCGCCGCGTCCGCCGATGGCCTGTTGATTGACGAGGTTTGGTCCGGTCACCCCGTGGGGTTCGACATCCTGACCGAGCGCGGACATCAATTCATTGCTTACTATGCTGCGGACAGAAAGATCACCGTCACCGGACGGAAACTCGGCGAGACCAATTGGACGCGGGTTCAGCCCGAGGGCGTGAACGTGACCAACCGAGGCCGGACCTCCAATGTCATCGGCTGGGACTCGCACAACTATCTCACGCTGGCACTTGACCGTGACGGCTGCCTGCATCTTTCCGGCAACATGCACGCCGATCCGCTGGTGTATTACCGCACGCGCAAACCCTTCGACCTCGCAACGCTTGAGCGCATCGACCGCATGACCGGGGAACTGGAGGAACGCACGACCTATCCCCGTTTTTCCCGGCATCCCGACGGGCGTCTGCTCTTCGCCTATCGCACCGGTGGTAGCGGCAATGGCAGTGATCTCTACAATGTCTACGATCCCAACACGCGCCTCTGGCAGCGGCTGTTTGACGGCCCATTGCTCGATGGCGAGGGCGAACGCAGTGCCTACAGCACCGGTCCGCGGCGTGGGCCGGACGGGTTGTATCACCTGCTCTGGATGTGGCGAGATACGCCCGACGCGCGTTCCAATCACACGTTATCCTACGCGCGCAGCCGCGATCTGTTGAACTGGGAAACCAGCGCCGGCAAACCCATCAAACGTCCCATTACGATGGCGAACGCCGAAGTGGTGGACGCGGCCAAGTCGGAGGACGGACTGATCAACGTGTGCTTCGCGCTCGGCTGGGACGCGGAAAAGCGTCCTGTCGCCGTGTATCATCGTTACGATACAAACGGCCATTCGCAATTGTTCATCGCGCGTGCGGATGATCATGGAGTGTGGCAGCACCGGCAGTTGAGCGACTGGAGCTTCCGCGTGGAATTTCCCGGCTACGGTTCGCAGGGGATACAGCTTGGGGTCGGCAGCCCTAAACTGGAATCGAACGGACAAGTCATCATTGAATATTCCACGCAGCAGGTGGGCGCGGGGCGTTGGCGGCTTGATGGTAAGACCTTGGCCGTGCTGGAGCAGTTGCCGACGGCGCGCAGTCCCTTGTCTGCACTCGACGTATCACCGCGGGGCACTTTTCCCGGCCTTCAAGTCCAGACCGCTTCATCGCAGGCCGATGGACGCCGCTGGCTCTTGCGTTGGGAAACGCTCGGCGTGAACCGCGACCTCGCGAATCGCGATGTGCCCCCACCCAGCGAACTGCGCCTGTATGAATTGCCGAAAGGAGATGATCTATGACCACGCGGAGAAAATTTATTCCCAGCACAAGTTTATGGCTGGCGTGCATGCTTGCTACGTTCGTTGCGGACGCTGCGCCTAAGCCGCCGAACATTCTCATCATCGTCGCGGACGACATGGGCTTCTCGGACCTTGGCTGTTACGGCGGGGAAATCCAGACGCCCAATCTGGACCGGCTGGCCGGCAACGGCCTGCGCTTCACGCAATTCTACAACACCTCGCGCTGTTGGTCTTCCCGCGCCAGCATCCTCACCGGCTATTATCCCCAAGCGGTGCGGCGCGCCTTGTTGCCGGAGGTGGTTCGCGGCGAGTATGGGATGTTCGGCGTGGCCAGCGGTGCGAATGGTGTCCGCCCGCGCTGGGCGCAGATGCTCCCCGCGTTTCTCACCCCGCTCGGCTATCGCTCGTATCATTCCGGCAAGTGGCACATGGACGGCGACCGCTTGTCCGCCGGCTTCGACCGGTCTTATTCGCTCGAAGTTCCTTGAACGTGCCAGACCAATGCGAACACCATGAAAAATTCCCAGCCACACTTGCGGCAAGCCCGGGCTGCGTCCCGTGTATCCCTGCCTCGGATTGGCGCAAATCCGTATTATGAATGCGCTTCGGCGCATTGTCGGAATGCCCTGTTCGGCCTAGCATTCCTCTGGTTCAAGGCTGGGCGCATGTTCTGCCGCAAAATTCTAGGCGCAGAAATCTTCCTGCTGATGAAATCATTGATTCCATCCGCTGAAATCTTGATTGCCGGCAAACTGGCCGCTTCGGCGGAATGGCTCAAATACCTCAAGCAACAAGCCAGACCCTAAATGAATGCGATCAGGACCATGGCGCACAAATTGAAGCTGCCCGCTGCAGCTTTTAAGCGTGGAGTTTTTGCACTGCTGCTGCTGGCCTGTGCTCTGAATCAACTCGCGGTGGTCCGTTCGACGGCGGCGATTCTGTATGCCGACACCAACGACTGCGAGGTGCAATGGACATTGACCGATCCACCGATTGCCATTGCAGACCTGACCACGACGACGTTGCTCGCGGGCACTGCCGGCACAACGGGCAAGGAACGGTGTCCGGTGATCCCGTTTCAACTGCCGAATCTGGGCGCGGTGACCAATCCATTTTTTAGCGCGAGCTTCTCCTGCAACATCGCCAGCTACCTCAACACACCCGTTGGCAACGCCGACCTCTACGGTCTGAACCGGCGCGCGGCTGCAACCGTTCTTACGAATGACTTTTGGGGAGGCACGAACGCAGTGGATCCGACCGACGCAACGTTTCTGCAAGGCAACATCCTGCTTGAACCACCCTCTGCTGGCATCGTCACCAGCAGTGGCACTGCACTTGTGAATTACCTGAACGCGCAATACGCCGGCGGCGCCGGCGCGGGCCAGTTCGTGTTCCTGCGTCTGAGCACGGACGCCGCGCAAAGCGGCGTGGCGCGCTGGCAGATCACTTCGGCGGAAGGCGGCGCGGCAAACATCAACAACTGGCCGCAGATCAATTTTGTCCTCATGTCGACCAACGCTCCGGTGGACACCTTGCGCGTCGAGACGCGCGCCGACGGCGCTGGCGTCGCCACCCCCGCCACGAATCTTTCCTCCGGCATGGTGCTGACCAACTTCTCCATCGCCCGCAGCGGTGGCGGCGTGTTCCTCGGCAATCTTCCTGCGATCTGGATGCTCACGAATGTCACCGGGAGCATTGCGTCGGGTGACTTGGTGGCGGCGGCGGACGGCAAGAGCGCGCGCTTTATCGCCAGCGGCGCTGGCTCAGCCCGGGTCCTTGCGGTGGCAAACGCCACCAACCTTGTCGCCTCCGGCGTGATCACCGTCACCAACACCGCACTCTACACTGATACGGGCAGCCCAACGAACCCGCCGTGGAGCGAAATTTTGCCCACGTTAAACGTGGACGCCAATGATCCCGGCCCGGTGTATGGCTCGCTGATCAATGTCAACAACGCCGCCGTCGAGGTGGGACTCTACGGCCATCGCCCGATTTCTATTCCTTCTCAGAGAATTCATGTCGCTTGCAACACGTCCACGGCAAACTTCCTCAATTTCACCCGGTGGTTTCAGACCGACGGGAATACGCAGGTGCTCCGGGTATTTGTGGATGATGAAAATACCGCCACCGCGCGGACCGGGACATCGTTGCACAATGAAGCTTTCATGGCCGGTGCGGACGGATGGAACTACACCGACAACGTGACTTATGAGTGGACCGGCCATTACACCCTTGCCTATCTCCGGCAGAGTTTTTGCGGCTTTCAACTTAAAAATTCTGACAACGACTGGGCGTTTCAGCTCAGCGTAAGCAGCAGCGGCAGCCTCACGATCAATAATCGCACCGGCACCGACGTGTTGGTCACCAATGCCGATGGCACCACGAAGCGTTTCAACGGCGGCGGCTTCGACATGCGGGTGCTGGACGACGGTCTGAATTACAAAGTTTGGATTGATGGCGTTTTGTATGGCTCTGGCAGTTATTCCCGGCCCACCGGCACGACCACGTTCCGCTGGGGCATGTATTTCGGCGCCGACAACCTTAATCCCCCGGCCGATTACAACATGATTTTTGTCAGCGGCCCGCAGATCAAATCCTGGCCGGGCAATCTGGCCACCCCCACCACCACCATCACCAAGACCAACAACACGACCAATCTGAATCTTGGCACCAGTTGGGTGGGCGGCGTGGCTCCGGGGCTTTACAATCAGGCGGTCTGGGACAGCACGGTCACCGCCGCGAACACGACCACGCTCGCCAGCGACCAGCAATGGGCGGGGCTCAAAATCGCAAATCCCGGCGGAACGGTCACCATCAACGGCAGCGCGACCCTCAGCCTTGATGACTCCGGGGTGATCCTGACCAACGCCACGCAAAATCTCGTCGTCAACTGTCCGGTGCAATTGACGGCTTCCAGCACTTGGGGCGTCGCCGCGGGCCGCACGGCCACGTTCACTGGCAGCATCAGCGGCTACCCGGGTTTCCTGGTGAGCGGCGGCGGCGGCACGGTGACTCTTTCGGGCAACAACACGTTCGCCGGCACCACCAGCATTGGCAACTTGGGAGTCATCAACATCCAGCACGCCAGCGCCCTGGGCAGCACGTCCGGAGGCACTTCGGTGTCGCAGGGGGCCACGCTGCAATTGCAGGGGGGTATCAGTTTCGCCGCAGAACCGCTGACGCTCGCCTCAGGAACGTCCGTCATCGCGCTGCTGCAGAACGTCAGCGGTGATAACACGTGGAACGGCCCGATCGGGACCTCCGGCTCGGGACAATTTGTGCGCATTGCTTCAGACTCGGGCCTGCTCACCTTGGCGGGCACGGTCACGGGAAACGACCCGGCGACTTCGGTCGTTCTTCAAGGGGCAGGCAACATTCTGGTCAGCGGCAAAGTGACCGGCACGGCCGGCTTGTTCTCCGGCAGCACCGGGGCCGGCACGCGGACACTTAACAACACGGGCAACGACTATGGCGGAAACACGACGATGAGCGGCGGCACGCTTAAATTGGGTGCTGGTGGAGTCATTCCGGAGGGCAGCGGAAAAGGCAACGTGGTCATGAGCCCAGTCAGCCCGAATGTGGCGACGCTCGATCTCGCCGGGTTCAATGAAACCATCAACGGACTCACCAACAGCGGAACGGGGATTAGCGTGGTGGACAATACAACGACCAACACGACCTCAACCCTGACGGTTGGCGGCAACAATCAAACCAGCACCTTCAGCGGCGTGATCCGGAACACCGGCGGGACGCTTGCCCTGACCAAGACTGGCAGCGGGACGTTGAACCTCCCCGGGACCAACACCTACAGCGGCAACACGACGGTCAACGGCGGAACTCTGGCCATCGCCGTGGCTTCCCTCGCAACCAACTCCACGGTCAGCGTCGCGCAGGGCGCGGCATTGCGGCTGGACTTCACCGTGACGAACACCGTGGCGGGCTTTGTCACCAATGGCGTCGCACTGGCGTCGGGCGTTTACCATGCCGGCAATGCCGCCCCGTTCATCGTCGGCAACGGCAGCCTGCGGGTGGCGGGTGGTATGCCTCCGTCGCCGGTCATTGCGCCGGTGACGGTGACCGGAACAAATCTGGTGCTTTCCGTGGCGGCAGTCTCGGGATTCAACTATGTCCTGCAATCGGCAACGAATCTGACGCCGCCCATTAGCTGGAAGAACGAATCCACGAATGCCGGCACGGGCGGCAATCTGATTCTCAACGTCCCGATTGTGCCGAATCAGCCGATGCAATTCCTGCGCTTCTTCGTGTATTGACCATGAGAAACAACCAAATGAAAAGACCACGATTTTTGGTCCTGCTATCACTTGCCTGTTTGACGCTGACGCTGTGCCTCGCCGCACCTGCGTCAATTCGCGCTGCGCAAATCGCGCGCAAACTCAATTTCAATCCCGACTGGAGGTTTATCCGCACCAACGTGCCGGGAGCGGAATCAGCTGTGTTCAACGCCAGCGGCTGGAGTACCGTGAGCTGCCCACACACGTGGAACGACACCGACACGTTCGATAACTTCTCCCCCGGCGGTCACACGGGCGAAGCCGACCTGTGGACCGGCGTTGCGTGGTATCGCAAAGAATTTGTTCTGCCGAAGGAAGCCACGGGCAAGAGGGTGTTCATCGAATTCGAGGGTGTGCGCCAGATCGCCGATGTCTATCTCAACGGCCAGCATCTGGGTCAGGACAAGACCGGTTTCATTCCCTTCGGCTTCGACCTCACGCCACATTTGAAAGCGGGCGCGACCAATGTGCTCGCCGTGCGCGTGGACAATCGGTTCGACAAACAGTTCGCCGGCGACACGCCGTGGCATCATCCCAACTGGCACCCGCCGCACGGCGGCATTTACCGCAACGTCTATCTGCATGTCACCGACCCCCTGCATGTCACGTTGCCGCTCTACGCGCATCTCGGGACAGAAGGCATCTACGCGTGGGTGGAATCGCTGTCGAAAGAATCGGCCAGCATCGGCCTCACCGCTGAAGTGCTAAACGAACAATCCGTTGCAGCAGAGGCCAAAGTGAATTTAGCCCTCGTGGATCGCGCGGGTCGCGTCGTCGCGGAGTCATCCGAGCCCGTCACGATTGCGTCGGGCAAGAAACTCAAGGTCGCATCAAGACTCGAAGTCGCCGACCCGCACCTGTGGCAGCCGGATTATCCCTACGTCTATCAAGTGCGTGTTTCGGTGAGCACGGGTGGTAAAGTTTGCGACGTGGCGGAAACGCCTTTCGGCATCCGCAGCTTCCGTTTCGATGTCGCCTCCGGATTCTGGATCAACGGACGTAACGTCAAACTGCACGGCTGGGGGCAAAAGCCCACCGATGAATGGGCCGGTCTGGGCGCGGCGATTCCCGATTGGCTCACCGACCACACGCTGCGCCTGATGTGGCAGGCCGGTGGTAATTTTCTGCGCTGGGGACATTCCGTCGGGCCGGCGGTCGGCGCGGAGTTCGCGGACAAATACGGTTTGGTCACCTTGATGCCCGGCGTGGACGGCGAGAAAGATTGCACCGGCAAAGCCTGGCAGACGCGCACCGCCGCGTTCCGCGACATGATCATCTACTACCGCAATCATCCCTCGATCTGCGCATGGGAAGGCGGCAACTACAACGTCAGCCCCGCACACGCCGCCGAGTTGCGCGCGGTCGCGGATGAATGGGACGCGCACGGGCAGCGCTACTTCGGCTTCCGCATGTCCACGCCCGCGATGCTGCCGCACGTCACCATTGACATCACCACCATCGGGCGCGGACGCGGTCTGCCGTCGCTGCCCGCAGTCGAGGGCGAATACGACCGCACCGAAGTGCCGCGCCGCGTCTGGGACAAATTCTCTCCACCCGACTTCGGGCGTCTTGGCGAAAATGATGCCGAGAACACCTATCATCACGCGCAGGAAGGTTTCGCCACGAATGCCATCGCCGAGTGGTGGACGAAGTTCGGCAGCGACCCGGCGCACTCCGGCGGTGCGAACTGGATTTTCTCGGACGGCCCGCACGGCAGCCGCCAAGTCACCGATGCCGCCCGCGCCAGCGGCGAAGTGGACGGTGTGCGTCTGCCCAAGGAAGCTTACTTCGCATTGCAGGCGACGTGGCACAGCGACCCGCGGGTGCATCTCCTCGGCCATTGGAATTACGCGCCCGGCACGGCGAAGCCGGTGTTCGCCGTGGCTCGTGCAGACGCAGTGGAGTTGTTTGTGAACGGTCGCAGCCTCGGCCTTGGCGAGCGCAGTCTCGACACCTTGTTCACCTGGACGAACGTGATCTTTGAGCCGGGCGAAATCAAAGTCGTCGCGTCGCGCTCGGGGAAAACTGTCGCGCAACAAACCAAGCAAACCGCCGGGCCGGCGGTCGCGTTGCGGCTCACCCCCATCACCGCGCCCGGCGGCTGGCGCGCGGACGGCTCAGATGTCGCGCTCGTCGATGTGGAAGTGATAGACGCGCAGGGTCGGCGCTGCCCGACGGATCAGGCACGCGTGGATTTTGAGATCAGCGGCCCGGGCATCTGGCGCGGCAGCTACAACAGTGGCAAGGAAGGCAGCATCAACCATCTTTACTTCGACACCGAGTGCGGCATCAACCGCGCGAGCATCCGTTCCACGGCGCAGCCCGGCGAAATCATCCTGACCGCCCGCCGCGACGGAATTACGCCCGCGACGTTACGACTCAAATCCATTCCCGCACCGCAAACCGGCGGTATCGCGGAGGCAATGCCGTTTCGTTATCCCGTTCAACTGCCAGAGCGCCCGGAGATTGACAGCCAGGCTTTGGCCGCGCAGATCGTCGCGCGCAACGAGCCGCCGCGCACGAATCTTGTCCTTGCCGACAAGGAGCGACTTTTCTCCATGTTTGCATACACCGGCGACGGAGCGGGTGGAATGCAGGACGAGGCCGCCGAGGGGATTCTGGCGTATTCGGACGATGCGTTGCGTTACTTGGATTCTTTGCCCGCAGTTCTGAATGGCGCACGGCTGATCCGGACGGCGAACAACGACCGCAAATACTGGGCGAACGATTACATCGTGGCGACAGTCGCCCGCGAGCTTGACCTGTTCGTGGCACACGACGACCGTGTGCCACGGCCCAAGTGGTTGCAGGAATACAAATCCACCAGCGATTTTGTGGAAGTCAACGGGCGCAAGCTCAGCGTTTTTCAACGTCGCCTGAAGCAGGACGAGAAACTCCAGATCAGCGGCAACGTGGATCAGGGACAGGTCGCCGACTCGGTGCTGAATTTTATTCTCTTCGCCCGTCAGGTAGGGCAGCAATCCAGTGCTTGCAGATGATGACTGATATCCCGAATGACATGATGTCTGTTTCCACAACTAGCGCCCAACCAGGGCCGTTCTCACTCGCTGGCAAGGTGGCCATCATTACTGGCGGCGCAACCGGACTGGGCTTCGGCATCGCGCACTGTTTTGTCGCTTCGGGTGCGCGGGTCGTGCTGGTGGGCCGGCGAGAGGATGAATTGCAAAAAGCGGTTTCTGCGCTCGGCAGCGCGGCCAGTCATGTGCGGCATGATGTAACGAATCACGCCGCGGCGGACGCTCTGGTGGAAGCGGTGACCCGGCTCGCGGGTGCGCCGGGCATCCTCGTCAACAACGCAGGCATCCATCTCAAGAAGCTTGCGGTGGACACGACCAGCGAGGAATTCCTGCGGGTGCTGAACACCCATGTCCTCGGTGCGCACGCGCTGACACGCGCTGTGTTGCCGGGCATGATTGAGCGGGGCGGCGGCAACATCGTGTTCACGGCATCCATGGCCTCGCTGTTCGGCATTCCGCAAGTGGTGGCTTACTCGGCAGCGAAGAGTGCCTATGTGGGCATGGTGCGGACGCTGGCCACGGAAGTCTCACGGCACGGCGTCCGCGTCAACGCCATCGCGCCCGGCTGGATTGAATCGGACATGATGCGGCGCGCGCTCGACAGCGACCCCGCGCGGCGCGACAAGATTCTGGCGCGCACGCCGATGGGCCGGTTCGGCCAAGCGCAAGATATCGGTTGGGCGGCGGTTTATCTGTGTTCGCCGGCGGCCCGGTTCGTCACCGGCGTCGTCCTGCCGGTGGACGGCGGCGTGAGCATCGGCTTTTGATTCTATGAAACTGGGTTTGGGACTCTATCGCCACCAACTGAACGCCGAGCATTACCAGTTCGCGCGGCAATGCGGCTGCACCCACCTCGTCGTGCATCTGGTCGACTACTTCCGCTCCTCGCGCAGCAACCTTCCCGGCGACCAGCCGGTGGGCGACGACACGGGCTGGGGGCTGGCCGGGGATCCCGACACGCTCTGGAGCTTCGAGGAGTTGGCCGCATTGAAGCGGGAGATCAACGAGGCCGGCCTCGAACTCGAGGCCATCGAGAACTTCGACCCGGCACACTGGCACGACGTATTGCTGGACGGTCCGAAAAAGCCGCAACAGCTGGAGAATCTCAAGAACCTCATCCGCAACCTGGGCCGCGCGGGTATCCCGATCATGGGCTACAACTTCTCCATCGCCGGCGTGGCGGGCCGGGTGAAGGGGAAGTTTGCGCGCGGCAACACCGAAGCCGTCGGCATGGGTGGGCCGTTCGACCAGCCGATGCCCAACGGCATGGTGTGGAACATGGTCTATGACCGCCATGCGCCGCCCGGGAATGTTCCCGCCGCCACGCCGGAGCAACTCTGGCAACGGCTGAAGGATTTTCTGGACGCGCTGATCCCGGTCGCCGAGGAAGCCGGGGTGACTCTGGCCGCGCATCCGGACGATCCGCCGATGCCCACCGTTCGCGGCCAGCCGCGACTGGTTTATCAGCCGCGTCTCTACCAGAGGCTCATCGAGCTGCGTCCGAGTCCGCGCAACGCGCTGGAATTTTGCCTGGGCAGCCTGGCCGAGATGACCGAGGGCAACATCTACGACGTGGTGGACACCTACAGCCGCCAGCGCAAACTCGGCTACGTCCATTTCCGCAACGTGCGGGGCAAGGTCCCGAATTACCAGGAGACGTTCATCGACGAGGGCGACATTGACATGCTGCGCGTCCTGCGAATCCTGAAGCGGAACGGTTTTGACGGCGTGCTGATCCCCGATCACGCGCCGCAGATGACCTGTGGCGCGCCGTGGCACGCCGGCATGGCCTACGCGCTCGGTTACATGCGCGCTGCGTTGCAGGTGTTGGAAGGAGAAGATTGAGCCGCTCGTCGCCCAGATGAAACGCCGCTGCTTCGTGAAACATGGTTTGGCATTGGACACCGCGTTCGCAAAGCCGGAGTCGAACTAGAGCGTTGACAGAAATGATGTGGCGCCGGGCAGCGAGGATATTTGTGAGCCCGTGCGGCTCGCACTTTTGGGCGAGCTTTTGGCGAAGGCGCAGGTTTGAAAAACCCTGACTGCAATGCGCGAAGCGCACAGCATTTTCTCTGGGCCGCTGACTGGCAGGGCTTGGGAAGCCAAACTGAGCCGAAACGAAGCCAAAAACCAAAAAGACCGCTGTCCCTTGGGGCGGCCAGCGCGGCGCTACAGCATTGATGGAAACGCTCCAATGAATTGCACCGCCGACTCATTGCCGCCACCCTGCCATTCCGCGCCAACTGCAAATATGGGCCCGCCTGCGAATCCGCACACCTCCAACCCGAATGTCCCAGGCGCGTGCGCGTTTGCCGGACGCTTGCGCCAGCAGAGCTGTCTCACCTCGGCGCGCGCTCTTCCTCGAACGCCCGCTTACCGCTCCTCGGACGCTGCAGCGCGCACGCGGATTCTCACGCAGCCACCGCTATAACGTCAGGCTTCCAGTCAGCGCACCACAGTCGCTCGCAACAGGGCGCGCTGTCCGGCATGGGACAATTGCAGGTGGCGCTGCCACTTGGAATGGGTGGCACAGGCCTCCGGCACCGCTCCCCAAAAGCAAAAAGGGCCGGATAAACAGCATCCGGCCCTTTCGGGGTGGTTGGGAGCGCTTGCGCGCAGAAATCGGTAACGCGTTCAACCTAACAGCTCGGGCGGCGACTGGCAGTCCCCATTGTGGGGGACAGACCATTACGGACATCCGTCCCGGGAAAGCAAAAGGCCCGGATTCACATCCGGGCCTCACACACTTTGCTATGCTGCGCTGGCGACGCAGCCGAAATTCACGTCCTCAGCATACGCCGTCCCCCGCAAGGCAACAGTCCCCATTACGGGGGACATGGCCATAACGCAACTGCCGCTGGCAGCCCGTAAGGAAGTGGCCCCGCCACCTCCGTGAGACTCGGGAGTTTGGCGCCTGCGTCGCCAACCGCTTCGGTTACGCCACTGCGTTGGGCTGGACCTATGCTACTCGCGAGACTCACGTCGCCCCATCAGCGAGACTGCCCTCGACGCGGAACACTTCGGATCGGCTACGCTCGCATTCCCTCCACCCCGATGCGGCTTCGCCCGTTCCTTCGCACACCGCCCCGACGGCAGTAATCCAACAGCCACGACTCGCCCGCGCCGCCATTGGCCTAGTTGAACAGCGCCCAGCCAACGGCGGCTCGTTTTTCAAGGCCGATTTTTTCGGTGTGAGCCGCCCCTAACCCTCGCCCTCACTGCGTTGCCCCAACCACAGGCCCGCCTACTCGGGTCCCCTCTGAAGCCTACGCCCCGAAGGAGGGCCGGGGCTGCCGCTTTTTGTGAAGGGCGAGGAACGGGACGGCACTCACACACACCAAAAAAAAGCCTATGAAAAAGACAAACAACAAATCAGTTCAGAGCTCAGTTCCGGTCCAGCACTCACACACTGCCGAGACTGCCACCCCAGACCCGAAACCCCAGACGCCAGACGCCAAGCCCGACACCCGCCTGCCGATTGACCCGGACGCCCGCGCCCTCAACCGCAAGCTGGAAACCGCCGCCTTGATTGGCCTCTTGAAGGATACCCGGCCTGACCTTTACCAACGCGCTACCATCGTCGGCACTTGGGTGTGGTTGAGCTTCGACACCGCACCCGAACCCACCACGCGCCAGCAGATCGCGCAGCTTGGCTTCCACTGGAACGGCACCCGCCAGGTTTGGCAACACCCCTGCGGCCATTTCACGTTCGGCTCCAAGGCCGACCCTCGCGACACCTACAGCCGCCTGTTTGGCGGTGAAATAGCCTTGCTGCCCTTCAGCGATCTCGAAGAGATAGTTAGAAGCAGTCTTGGTCGAATCACGCATCGCACAAACATACAAAATATTTGTATAACCGTGCAATCACACTTTACCCAAAAACCGCGCGACGAACGGCCATGCGATTTCATTAGCATGGATGAATCTCCGAGGACGGCTTCGATAACTGGAAGCCGAGAAAGTGCAAGTGTGCTTTACTGCAATTTTACTGCACTTCTTTGTAAGTTGTTGATAATAAATGGAGCGGGTGAAGGGAATCGAACCCTCGTCTCAGGCTTGGGAAGCCCGCATTCTACCATTGGACCACACCCGCTTCCGGCTAGCTTTCTTGTAACAGAGCCACCGGGACTGCGCAACTGCCGGTTCATCATTCACGAAAAAAGTTTTCAACCACCTCCCTCCCCCTAAACTCAGCACATGCCGAATTCAATCCGACTGCATGAATTGCTGGCGCCGACAAGCACCACCCTTGCGCTGGCTGGCCGTGATCGCGACAGCGTGCTGCGTGAGTTGGTAGGTTTGATCCCCAAAATCGAGGAGCAGCCTACTGTGAAAGACACGTTGCTCCGTGCGCTGCATGAACGCGAACAGCTGCATAGCACCGGCATTGGTGACGGCGTCGCCCTCCCGCACGCACGCAACGCCTTGGTCGGGTTGGTGGACAAACCGATCATCGTCTTTGGACGGCATAACCCCGGCATCCCCTACGGCGCCATCGATGGAAAACCCGCGCAACTCTTCTTCCTTATCATTGCGCCGACGGTCACGCAGCACCTTGGGATTCTCGCGCGCATCAGCCGCGTATTAAACAACCCACGTTTGCGGCAAAGTTTGCTGAATGCCAGCAATGCCGTGCAGGCGCTGGACCTGATCAAGGAAGCAGAGCTAAAGATGTATTCTTAATCGCAGCTGCGAACACAGGTTTCAACAGGATCAAACCTCTCGAAATCGCTGCGCGACGGGAATGCGCCTTCCCACGCCAAATGCTTTCGTGGTGACCTTCAAGCCGGGCGCAGCTTGACGGCGCTTGTATTCCGCGCCGTCGATCAGCTTAACCACCCGGCGCACGTCCGTCTCCGCAAACCCAGCCCGCACAATGTCTGCTGGCGACTTGGCATCGACGACGTATGCGTCGAGAATCGCATCCAACATCTCGTAAGGCGGCAGCGAATCCTGATCGGTCTGGTTCGGTCGCAACTCGGCGGAAGGCGCTTTCGTGATGGAGGCCGACGGAATGATTTCCCGCTCGCGATTGATCCAGCGCGAAAGGCGATATACCATCATCTTCGGCACGTCGCTGATGACTGCGAGCCCGCCGCACATGTCGCCGTAAAGCGTGCAGTAGCCCACCGCGAGTTCGCTTTTATTGCCGGTCGTCAACAGCAGCGAGCCGAACTTGTTCGACATCGCCATCAGGATGACGCCGCGCAGTCGCGCTTGGATGTTCTCCTCCGTCGTGTCTTCCGGGCGTCCGGCGAACATGCCCTTCAACTGTTCCTTCACCGCTTGGAACGGCGGTTGAATCGGGATGACGTCGTATTGGATGCCCAAATTCTCGGCAAGGATCCGCGCGTCATCCAGGCTGCCTTGCGAACTGAACTGGGACGGCAAAGAAATGCCGCGCACGTTCTCCTTCCCCAATGCAGCAGCAGCCAGCACCGCGACGAGTGCAGAGTCGATGCCGCCGCTCAAGCCGAGCACGGCGGATTTGAAGCCGCATTTGTGCAAGTAATCGCGCAGACCGACGACCAGCGCATGATAGAGCAATTCCTCGTCGCAGGGCTTTGGTTCCGCGACGGGGCGAGCTGATGCCATCTCGACAACCATTAAATCTTCCGCGAACGCCTGGCCATGCGCGAGGAGCGCACCCGTCTTGTCAAACACCAGACTGCAACCGTCAAAGATCAGTTCATCGTTGCCACCGACCTGATTGCAGAACACGACCGGCACGCCCGCTTTCTTTGCGAGGCTTTGCAACATCTTGAAACGCGTCTGGTTCTTGCCCAGATGCCAGGGTGAAGCGGAGAGATTGAAGAGAATTTGCGCCCCCGCAGCGGCAAGCGTCATCGGCGGGTTCGCCGGATATCGCCGGTCACGCCAGAAATCCTCATCGTTCCAGATGTCTTCGCAGATGGTGAGGCCGATCGAAACGCCGTTAAACAGCACCGGAGTGTTTTCCGTCGCCGGCTCAAAATAGCGGTCCTCATCGAAGACATCGTAGGTGGGAAGCAACGTCTTCGTGCGCGTCGCAATAATCTTTCCGTTTTGCAGCAGCGCCACCGCGTTCGTCACTTCACGGCCTGGACGGTTGGGATTCTCGCCGACGTAACCCACAAGCAATCCCACCTTGCCAGTCAACGCCGCTAACCGGTTCAACGCCGTCAAATTTTGTTCAACGAAGCTGCGGCGCAGCACCAAGTCGCGCGGCGGATAGCCCGTGAGCGCGAGTTCGGGCGTGACGACGAGATCCGCGCCCGCCGCGACTCCGCGTTGGTAAGCGGCGAGAATCCTGGCCTCATTGCCAGCGATGTCGCCGACCACGGTGTTCAGTTGGGCGAGAGCGATCTTCATCGCGGCAACTGGCTGTGCAGAGCATTGATGAGGGGACCGCTCTCCGCTTGAACGACCATTCCGGTCCGCACGCCATGCCGCTCGAACCAGCCGCGCGCGGTTTCCAGCACGAAGAGCACCTGGTCCGAATTCGCGACGATGGAATTTGTGTTGTTCGGTTCCATATCGCGGATCTCGAGGATCACCCCTTGCGAATCGATGTAGGCGCACGAAAGCGGCTTTGGACAGTTTTTCATCCAAAACGATGCGCGTTGGGGAAATCCAAGATGAAAGATCATCCCGTTGGTCTCGACGATATTGGTGCGGAACATCATGCCAGTCATGATTTCCTTTGGCGCGAGCGCCATCTCCGCCGTGATCTCCGCCGGACCGGCGAAAAGCTTGGTGGTCGAAAGCCGCGGCTGGGCTTGCGTCGGTTGCCACGCGGCTGGAGCCGGCGGCGGCGGAGTGGATTTGCCGCAACCGGCCAGCAACAGCGCTGCAGCAAACAGCCCGGAAAGCAGATTCAGGATTCGCACACGCCAAAGCTGATTTAACCGGCGAGGCTTTTCAACTCGTTTGCGCACCAGCCGCCGCTTGAGATTCCGGCGGACGTGAGTAAGCTGCGCAGCGTGAAAGGCAAACTCGCATTGCCCATCGCGCTCATGGTGGTCTTCGCCCTGACGCGCATCCCGGGCATGTTGCCGCAAAACTTCAGCGCCGCCTATGCGCTGGTGTTTTGCGCGGGCGTCTATTTTGCCGGTCGCATGGCGTGGTGGTTGCCGCTGGGCGTGATGTTCCTGACGGACATGGGGCTGAATCTCTATTACTGGCTCGCGCTGGGCTGGAATGTCTGGACGCCCGCCAACATCGCTTATCTCGCGTTCAACTACGTCGCCTATGTGGCGCTCATCTGGCTCGGACGCCGGTTCAAGCCGCAATCGTCATTCTTGGGCTTGCTCGGCGGCGGCGTATTGGGGGCGTTGCTGTTCTACTTCATCACCAACACCGCCTCCTGGTTCTTCAACCCGTTCAACAATCCGGAATATGCCAAGTCGTTTCTCGGTTGGCTGACGGCGCTCACCAAAGGCACCACCGGTTGGCCCGAGACGTGGCAGTTCTTCCGCAACTCCCTGCTGAGCGGCGGGCTCTTCACTGGACTCTTCGTCGGCGCCATGAAGTTCAACGAATCCACGGCCGAGTCGAAACAGGAAGCAGAGCAGACCGAAGACGCGCCGGATGCCGAGCCGGAGGAATCGCAGGCGTGAAGATCGGCGTTATCTCCGACACGCACGACTTCCTCGACCCGCGCGTGAAAGAACTTTTCGCCGATGTGGATCACATCCTCCACGCGGGCGACATCGGAACCGTCTGGATCACTTTCCAATTGGAGCAAATCGCGCAGGTGACGGCGGTCTATGGCAACACGGATTCCGGTCTGAGCTTCAAGGAAGCGGAACTCATCGAACTCGACGGGCAGAAATTCCTGGTGCAACACATCGTCGATCCGCGCGTGCCGGACGAGGCGTTGCGCCGACGCATCACCCGGCACAAACCCCACTTCGTGATCTTCGGGCACACGCACAAGGCGTTCGATCAAACCATCAACGGGGTGCGATTCTTCAATCCCGGTTACGCTGGTCGTCCGCGATTTAATCAACCGCGTTCGGTGGCCATTCTTCAGACCGGCAAAGGCGGCGTCACAGCGGAGTTGTTGCCGTTGGCGGATTCCCCTTCCGCAGCTTAAGCGCAAGCGCAATCCACAGCACTGCCGCCGCCGCCAGCGCCACCGGCAGAATCAGCACCGCCTTCTGCAAGTTGTGCCATGCATCCGACAGCCAGCCGACCATCAATGGCGAAGGCACATCACCGAACAAATGGATCATGAAGATGGACACAGCCATCGCACTGGCGCGCAGGTTCACTGGCACAGTTTCGAGGATCATCGTGTTCACCGGACCAGTGCCGAGGAACAACAGGAACATCGCCGCTGCAAGACAGCCCATCGAAACGGCCTTATCCGGCGTGAGGAACGCGGCGACGGTGCAAGGCACCGAGACGAGCACGGAAATCCCGAGCACCCAGGCGTAAGCGCTTGAGTTCCGCTTGCGCCAAGCGGTCGCGACAAAGCCGCCGATGAACGTGCCCAACAATCCCGCGACAAAAAGAACCGCACCGAAGAACTTGGCGGCCTCCGCCTCCGGCAACAAATGCACGCGGTTCAGGAACGTTGGCCCCCAAATCCCGAATGCACCCAACGCGAACGTGTAGGCAACGTAGCCGCCCACGACGAGCAGGTAATTGGGCAGCCGAAAAAGTTTAAGCACGTCGGCCACGCTAGGTTTCTCCACCTTTCCCGCACCGTCAGCTCCGCCGCGCGTCGGCTCAGCAAAAGGCAACAAGGCCAGCGCGAGCAGCAGGCCGGGCGCACCGGCGTAGATGAAGGCATGGCGCCAACCCAACTTCGCGCCAATCAAGCCACCCACAATCGTGCCGAGTGCGGCGCCGACAGGAATCGCGACATAAAAAATCGTGAGCGCGTTGTTGCGCTTGGCCGGGCCGAACGTATCCGAGATGTAGCTCGGGCTGATGGTTGCGTAGCTGGCTTCACCAACTCCGACGAGCACACGGAACGCGATCATGGCCGCGAACGTTGCCGCAAAGCCGGTCAGCAGCGTGCCGATGCTCCACACGAAGATGCCGACAGCGATGAGCCATTTGCGCGATGAGCGGTCGCCGAGATACCCGAACAACGGCGAGGTGATGAAGTAACCCAGCATGAACGCCGTGGCCAGCCAGCCCGCTTGACTGTCATTCAGGCCCAGCCCCTTCTCCGCCGATTGCAACGACGGCAACACCGCCGACAGCACGTAGCGATCGAAGTAGTTGAACAGGTTCAACCCGGTCAGGATGAAGAGCGTCCAGAACGGTGTGAGTTTGCGATTCATTCGTTTGGCGCCGCGTCAAAAGGCTGAGTTGTAAGTGACGCGATAGATCCAAAATGCCACCCAGCCCAGGCCCGCACCAGCTGGCAGATCGAGGATGTAATGCTGCTTCGTGAACAAACAGCTCAGGCCGATGAGCACCGGGAACAACACGACCCACGGCCCAGTGTGCGTGTAGAGATGCAACGCGGTCAGTGTGGCCACCGACGTGTGCATGCTGGGAAAGCTGTTCGAACGCGCATCGAAGCTTTGCACGAAGGCGAGAAACCGTTCTGACCGTCCGCGACGTTGGTTGATGACGCGCCATTCCTCCGGGACGTTCACGGGCATGAATACAAAGAACAGCATCTGCATCAGCAGCAGGACCATGAAGCTCATCGCGACGTGGACGAACTGACGCGGCGACTCCATGACGAAGTTGATGTAAACGATGATCGGATAATAGAGGCAGGAGTAGATCCAAACCCAACGCGGCCAATACGGGATGGCGTCGTCGATGGGAAGACGCAATTCACGCGGCCGGGCGGCGTGGTTGCGCTGGCACCAAAAATAGAACTGATAAACGCCGACGATGAGTATGACACTCAGGACGAGATTTACGACATAGTCACTGGGTTTCATATATTGCGTCTTGGATGGCCACGCGGATTCTGGCGAAACCAGACTCTGACTCAAGCTGCGAACCGCTCACCGTTGCCGGGCGAGCCGCACATTCTCAGGAAACGCATTCGTGTCGGCCGCGTATTTCAGGATGAACTTCTGCAGTTCGGCCGTGTCCGCGGTCAACACGACCCGCCCGCCTTCGGCTTGTCCCGGCTGCTTTTCGACTACAGTGTGGCGCAACGCGCCCGGATGAGCCTTCAGCAAATCAGCGACCCATTCGTAGTCGAGCACGGCCAGTTTCAGTTCGGGCTCCACCTGCGAAACTTTCATCAAGAAGTGCGGGGGAATGAAATCGTCGTGCCCTTGCAGCGGCGTGGCATCGATGAATGACCAGCTCTTCAACCGGAAGAAACTTGCGCGATACGACTTCTCCTCGTCGCCGTCGCGCACCGTCAACTTGAAGGCCGCATTCGTTCCCTCCCGCTCGAATTGCCAGAACTTGTTCGTATTGTCCTCATGCTCGGCGTCGGCCCAGCGCCCGACCAACTTCGGCTCGAACACCAAATCATTTTCCGTGTAGAACGGATAGACCGAGGTCAGGACACACCCGGCCAGCAGCAGCAATCCGAGCAGCGCGAGCGCGCTCAAGGCCAATTGACGCGGGCTGAGGGATCGAGGGCGATAGGTTGTATTCATGGCAATGAGTGTTGAGAGTTCACGGCGATGCGACTGTTATAATGAACGCCCGTCCGCATCACGGCGCAAGTATGCGGACAAAAGCCACTGGGACGTGAATCGAAAAAACCAGCCGTTGGATTGAATCTGACGATGCGGCCACGTGATTGACTTCCCGACGGCACGGAATAGCATGCCCCCGTCTGGTTTCTGGCTGGCGTGCTCGTCTATCGGCTAGGACACGGCCCTCTCAAGGCTGAAAGACGGGTTCGATTCCCGTGCGCGCTACCAACCTTCACCAGTTCTGCTTTAACCAACTAGTTCAACAGGACGTTGCTCAGCCGTTGATGGACTGAGCGCGGGATGGTTCGA
>JBEGQI010000149.1:0-2594 GCA_041181065.1 Verrucomicrobiota bacterium
TTCGAGGTGGATGGCACGGCTGCGACCAATGACATCATCGTCCTGGGTGACACGGTCACCTATGGCGGTGTGTTGCAGATCGTGCCCACGGGTAGCTTCACCAACGGCCAGACCTTTACATTGTTCAGCGGCGCGGGCGCGACGACCCCGGGCAACTTCGGAAGCCTGGTCGTCAATCCGCCCGTCAGCGGCACCAGCTTCACGTTCACCAACGGCGTTTTGACTGCGGTCGTGGCCCCTGTTGGCCCGAGCGGTCCGGCCACCTTGACCAACAGCTACAGCGGCGGCGCGTTGAACCTCTCCTGGCCCGCGGGTCAGGGCTGGCGCCTGCAAGGTCAAACGAACAGCCGCGCCTCCGGTCTGGGCACGAACTGGGCGTATATGACCGACGGCTCGGTGAGCAGCACGAATATCACCGTGGACAGCACGCAGCCGACGGTGTTCTACCGGCTGACGTATCCGTGATCTGAGTTTGGGTTGGATGGGTTCCCGTCGGCGCGGCGTGGTCAGAGATGGCCGCCCGCGTCGGCGGGTCAGATTCAATAATTATCAACACCTATGAACAGCAAATATCAGCGCGGTGCCTTTACCCTGATCGAACTGCTGGTCGTGATCGCCATCATCGCGATTCTCGCCGCGATGTTGTTGCCGGCCTTGGGCAAAGCCAAGGAGAGGTCCAAGCGCATCTCCTGCGTGAACAATTTGAAGCAGCTGGGAGTGGCCATCCACATTTACGCCGGCGACAATCAGGACAAGGTGGTGCCGGCGGGCGGCGGGTTGACGCCGATTCAAATAAATGCCGGTGATGCTTCCATTGAGGCGTGGGCCTCGGTGGGCTTGAACGTGACCCAAACCAATGGGAACAGCGTCTGGTGTTGCCCCAGCCGGACCGGGATGCCGCTGTGGGGAAGCGTCTATCAGCAGTGGGTGATCGGCTACCTGTATATGGGCGGAATCAAGACGTGGATGAACAACACCGTGGCCGACGTGCCTTCCGCCAGCCCGGTCAAGACCGCGCAGTCAAAGCCAGGCTGGATGCTTGCTGCAGACTTGGTGGCGCGTCCGGATGCCGCGAACTGGGGCGATCCTTCGTGGAGCGGGGGGTGGCAGAATCTGCCCGCGCACAAGAACACGGGGTCGAAAGTGCCTCCGGGCGCGAACGAGGTCTTCATTGACGGTTCGGCGCGGTGGGTCAAGGCCAAGGAGGGGATGTATTTCATCCACTCATGGGCCGCCAACCGGGAGCTTTACTTCCACCAGGAGGATTTGGGCGACCTGGAAAAGTTTAGGACCAGATTGCTGAAAGTCCCTTGATGCGGTCATTGATGACCGCATCGGAGAAGTTTGATGACCAAACGCAAGACCATGAAATCAAATCCCCGCAACCGGGCATCCCGAGCATTTACCCTCATCGAATTGCTCGTGGTCATCGCCATCATTGCCATTCTCGCGGCGATGCTGTTGCCGGCCCTGTCCAAGGCCAAAGAGAAAGCCAAACGCACGAACTGCATCAGCAACCTCAAGCAAATCGGCCTCGCCTTGCAGATGTATGCCGACGAGAACGGTGACGTCCTGCCACGCAAGAGTTCCTCCGACCCCAAGGGTAATGCGCTCTGGGATCTGGCCTACAGCATGGCCGATGCCTTGGGCGCCTCCGGAGCCGGCCGCAAAATGGGCTATTGTCCGGGCGGCTATACGGCGGTCCGCGATAGCGATTATTGGTGGCAGTATCAGGGCGGAAGCGGCTTCTTCCGCGTGACCAGCTATCAATGGCTCATGAGCCGGGATGGCACCCAGTCTTATGGGGTCAACCTCGTTCCGCCCCCGACCGGGCTGGGCGGGGAAGTCCAAAGGGGTTTCCTGCTCAAGCTGGGTCAGGCCTTCGCGCCTGGAATCCCGTTGAGCGATTCCGAAATGGTCACGGACGTGATCATTTCCGAGGGTGGAGGGCTGCTCACGGACAAATTCAACGGCGTCTATACGGTCAACCCCACGGAATTGCCGAAAGGTTTAAACTCCAGCCACATGGCGGGCACCAAGCCGGCCGGGGGGAATAGTTTGTTCCAGGACAACCACGTGAGCTGGCGCAATTTCAAGAATACCAAGGCGTGGGGTCAGTGGAGCGGTGGTGTTACGCGCTGGTTTTGGTATTAATGGGCGATACCCGAACCAATGAAATCAAAATTACAGAACGGACAGCGCTCGCGGCGAGCTTTCACGCTGATCGAACTGCTGGTGGTCATTGCCATCATTGCGATTCTTGCCGCAATGCTCCTTCCGGCCCTCTCGAAAGCCAAAGCCAAGGCGAATACGACCAGCTGCCTGAACAACACCAAGCAACTCACACTCGCTTGGATCATGTATTCCGGAGACAATCAGGACGGATTGGTCAACAATTATACGGCCAGCTTGGACTGCGGAGCCAATGCTTGGGTGAGGAAAGGCGCCACTTGGACTGGCAACGCCCAAGTAGACCCCACCAATTCAGCCATCATGAATGGGACGCTTTACGAATACAACACTTCCACCGCCATCTAGCGTTGTCCGGCAGATAAATCCACCGTTGGAACGGCGGGGCCAGCGCGTTCCCGGAG
>JBEGQI010000150.1:0-10129 GCA_041181065.1 Verrucomicrobiota bacterium
ACCAGCTTGGGATTTGGCCTTTGACCACCAGTTGATGGCGTATCCTCGACGAGCATCATTCCTGGTTGTTGCGTTGGTGAAGGAGTTTATTCTATACGCGTCCTCCAAAACGCAATATCCATGTCTATGCTCAAAACTTTGAAACTTGGCCTGCTTTTCACCTTGGGAGCGATGGCATGCAGTCTTTCGATGGCAGCAGGGCAGCAACCTGCGCCCGTAAGTTCGGCGACTAGGCTGATTGCACTCCCAGTTTGCTACACCACCAAGCCAGGTGATTTAAATCTGGTCGCGAATGGGCAAGCGGCCGATGTGTATTGCGCTCCGGGAGATTTTCAAGTGGTGCGAATCGCAGCCGACTGTCTGGCAGCCGATCTGGAGCGGGTCACGGGCAAGCGACCAACCTTGAAGACCAACGCGACAGTTTTAGGCAAACAAGCCGTGATTGTTGGCACGCTTGGAAGGAATGCGATCATCGACCGGCTTGTTGCCGAAGGGAAAATTGGCGCGCAGGAAATTTTCGGCCAGTGGGAGTCGTTCATCATCCAAACGGTCCAGAATCCGCTTCCCGGGGTGGAGTCCGCTTTGGTGATAGCGGGCAGCGACCGGCGGGGCACGGCGTTTGGCGTATTCACTCTTTCTGAAGCCATGGGCGTGTCCCCGTGGAATTGGTGGGCGGACGTGCCTCCAACGCGGCGCACAGAACTAGCCGTCGGCGCGACGCGGATTGTGAGCGGTCCGCCGTCGGTCAAGTATCGCGGCATTTTCATCAACGACGAGGATTGGGGAATGCACCCTTGGGCGGCAAAGACGTTTGAGCCTGAGGTCGGGGACATCGGACCAAAGACTTACGCCAAGGTGTTTGAACTTCTGCTGCGGTTGAAGGCGAATTACCTCTGGCCCGCGATGCACGAATGCACACGTGCGTTCAATTCGATTCCGGAGAACAAGATCGTGGCTGACGACTACGCCATTGTCATGGGCAGTTCGCACGCGGAGCCGATGCTCTACAACAATGCCTCGGAATGGAAGCTGCCGAAGAACCAGTATAACTATGAGACCAACGCCGGAGCCATCAAGGCGGTCTGGGAAAAGCGGGTCCAAGAGAACGGTCGATATGAAAATACCTACACGATTGGCACCCGTGGGATTCATGACAGTCCGATGCAGGGTGGGGCCAGCATCGCCGACAAGCGCAGGCTGCTGGAACAGGTCTTCGCCGACCAACGCGAGATGCTCGCCCGGCATGTGAATCCGAAGGTCGAGCAGGTGCCGCAAATCTTCGTGCCCTACAAGGAAGTGTTGCCGATTTATCGGCGCGGTTTGAAAGTGCCCGATGATGCGACGCTTTTGTGGGTGGATGACAACCATGGTTACATCCGTCAGCTTTCGACGGCCCAAGAGCGTCAGCGCAGCGGTGGGTCGGGTGTTTATTATCACGTTTCGTATTATGGCAAG
Organism: Verrucomicrobiota bacterium; assembly: GCA_041181065.1. Taxonomy (GTDB): domain Bacteria; phylum Verrucomicrobiota; class Verrucomicrobiia; order Limisphaerales; family DSYF01; genus DSYF01. The sequence goes on from JBEGQI010000150.1 coordinate 1,456, forward strand.
CCTGAGGATTATTTGTGGCTTGAAAGCACGCCGCCCGCTCTCGTGTGGGAGGAAATGCACAAGGCATTCGAGAACGGCGCCGATCGCCTTTGGGTGCTGAACGTCGGCGATATCAAGCCCGCGGAAATCGCCATGGAATTCTTCCTGCGCATGGCCTGGGATATCCGGCCGTGGCAAGCCGACGCTCAACCGAAATTCTTGACCGAATGGTCCGCGTGCACATTCGGGGATGAGCACGCTTCAGAGATTGCTGCCGTGCTGGAAGAATACTATCGGCTCAATTTCCCCGCCAAACCTGAGCACATGCACCTCGCGACATTCACGGACAATTACGGCGAGATTGAGCTGCGGCTGAAAAGGTTCTCGGCCCTGGTTCGCCAAGCGGAAGCGATTGAGCAGACCTTGCCCAAGGAAATGAGGGACTCCTTTTTCGAGCTGGTGCTTTATCCTGTGCGCGGCGCAGCGCTGGCCAACCGCATGCACCTCAGCAAGGAACCTGCCGATGCGTCGCGGGCCTATGATCAGTTGCAAGCAGAGACTGACTATTACAACAAAGCGGTGGTAGGTGGAAAATGGCGGCACATGATGTTTGCCAATCCGCGCAACCGGCCTGCGTTGAGGAAGGCGGCGATCACGAATTCGCCGGTCCGAGTCGCCCTCGAATCCGCGCCGGTCAGCGCGCCGCGGGGATACATCTCGTTTGAAGCTGAATTACCGACGCGTGAGATTGCGGGCGACCGTGCAGCATGGAAGATCATTTCAGGACTTGGGCGGTCAGGTGATTCCATCGCGCTCTTGCCCACTACCGTAAGCCCTGCTTCAGACGCAGCCTTGGAATACAATTTTAACCTGACGAACAGCTCCACTCTGAGAGCGATTATTTACAGTTTGCCCACCTTGGCGATCAACTCAGGCGTCAAGGCGCGCTATTCGGTGAACCTCGATGGGAACGAGGCCGAGGTCATCGACATCGCAACTTCAGAATTCAGCCAGGAATGGTCGGCTAACGTGCTGCGCGGTGCCGCGATCCAAACAAGCAAACCGGTCCATGCCACGCCTGGCAAACACACGCTCAGATTGCATCCAATTGATCCAGGATTGGTGTTCGACAAGGTTGTGATCGATCTGGGGGGATTGTTGCCCACGCACCTCGGTCCGCCGACGACGCCAGTTGATCCCTGAGTTGCAGACGTTGGGCGCGATGGATTCCTGAGCGCTTGTGGCCTTGTCTTTCTCCGGACGTTCTAAGGTCTACGATTGAAAGCCCCGTTCGCCGTTGATGAGTTGCAAGCCAGCACGCATGTAGCCGAGCGCGTAAGCCATGCCCGCGTGCCACGGTGCGGCACAACTCATCTGCGGCGCGTGATCGGGGATCAGCACGCCGGTGAAATTATTTTTCTTCAGGATGCGCAGCACGCGGAGGATGTCCACCGCGCCTTCATCGATGAATGTTTCTTTGTAGTGCGGCACCTTGTCACGCACATTGCGCAAGTGAACGTAGCCGAGCTTGCCCTGACGGCTGTAAGTATCCACCACGTCGTAGATGTTGCCTTCGGTCATCTCGGCAAGCGTGCCAACGCAAAACTCCAGCGCGTTGCGCGGGCTCGGCTTGAGGTCGATCAACTTCTGGTAAAGACGCGGTTGATGCACCAGACGCGGCTGTGCGCGAACCGTCGGCATCGGCGGATCATCGGGATGTGCGGCCATGGTGACACCCGCTTCTTCGGCGACGGGGATGATCGCATCCAAAAAATCTTTCAAGCGCGCCCACAACTGTTCCTGCGTCGCCGACGGGACAGTTCCCGCCGCAGCGTTGCGGTCGTATATCATGTTCCAAACCATGCCGTTCGGCAGCGGTTTATCGTATGGGCCATCCATGCCGACAGCCTCGGCATCGCCGCGCGCGAACGGACCCTTCACACGTCCGGCAACGCCTGCGATGGAGAAGTTGTAACCGAACACGGGAATGCCCGCCTTGCCGATGTTGCGGATGAGCTGCTTGAGATTTTCGAGCTGCTGCGCTTTCTTCGGTCCATCGAGCAAGACATCGTGCCAGTGCGCGGGGTCGAAGTTCTCAATGGCTTCGAGTTGAAGACCGTTGGCCTCAACGTCGCGCTTGATGGCAGCGAGTTCTTCGTAACTCCAGATCTTGTTCGGGTCGCCCGCAAGTCCCCAGCCGGAATCATCGCCGACCGGCTGGTCGCCTGGCAAGTTGCTGCGCGACGAACGGAAGTAATCCACGAGGTGGATGACCAAGTGCGTGCAGCCACATTGCCGGGCGAACCGGTAATGCTCGGCGTTGAGTTGATGCCGATAGAGACCGAGGCCGAGCTTCATCGTCAGATGAACTCGTTGATGAGGTTCTCGAGGAATTCCTGGCGGCCGCTGGCATTCGCGTCGGCTTCGCCCTTCTTGAGCATGTAAGCCTCAAGTTCCTTGAAACCGACCTTGCCCGCTTCGATCTTCGCGCCGATGCCGGAATCCCAGCTAGCGTAGCGGTTCTTCACGAAGTCGGCGAGACGTCCGTCCTTGCGGATGGCGGCGGCGATTTTCAGCCCGCGCGCGAACGCATCCATGCCGCCGATGTGCGCGTGGAACAGGTCGATGGGCTCGAAGCTTTCGCGGCGCACCTTCGCATCGAAATTCACGCCGCCCGTCTTGAAGCCGCCGTATTTCAGGATGCTCAACATCGTGTAAGTCGTGAGATAGATGTTCGTCGGGAACTGGTCCGTGTCCCAGCCGAGCAACTCGTCGCCCGTATTCGCGTCGATGGAGCCGAGCGCGTTTGCCGCGCCCGCGACTTCGAGTTCATGCTGCATCGTATGGCCTGCGAGAGTCGCGTGGTTCGTCTCGATGTTCAGCTTGAAGTGCGGCAACAGCCCGTGTTCGCGCAGGAAGTTCAGGCACGCGGCAGAATCAGAATCGTATTGATGCTTGGTGGGTTCCTTCGGTTTCGGCTCGATGTAGAACTGCCCTTTGAAACCGATCTTCTTCTTGTAATCCACCGCCATGTGCAGGAACGCCGCGAGATGCTCCTGTTCGCGCTTGAGGTCGGTATTGAGCAACGTCTGATAGCCTTCGCGGCCGCCCCAGAATGTGTAGCCTTCGCCGCCGAGTTCCTTCGTCACTTCCATCGCCTTCTTCACCTGCGCCGCGGCGTAGGCGAAGACATCGGCGTTGCAGCTCGTGCTGGCGCCATGGGCATAACGCGGATTGGAGAACGCGTTCGCTGTGCCCCAGAGCAACTTGATGCCGGTGCGCTTCTGCTCTTCCTTCAACACCTTCGCGACGGCGTCAAAATTCTTGTTCGACTCGGCGAGCGTCTTGCCTTCGGGCGCAACGTCGCGGTCATGCCAGCAATAGTAGGGCGCGCCGAGCTTGTCGATGAACTCGAACGCCACGCGCACGCGGTTCTGCGCGTTGGCGACGGAGTTGGAACCGTCGTCCCAAGGACGCTGCATCGTGCCCGCGCCGAACGGGTCGCTGCCGGTGCCGCGGAACGTGTGCCAGTAAACGACCGCGAAGCGCAGGTGGTCGCGCATGGTCTTGCCAGCGACGACTTCATCGGCGTTGTAATGCTTGAATGCGAGCGGGTTCTTGGACTTCGGTCCTTCGTAACGGATTTTCGAGATGTTCGGGAATGCGGATTTGCTCATGTGGCTTTGTGCGATTTATCTTTTAACATCTAAACTTGATTCTGAAACTACCTCGCCTCTTGAACTGAAGGCGTTACTCTTGACGACTATTCTCTGAAATGCGTTTGCCGGGTCAATCATCCAGACATCCAAAATTGGACAAATGATTCGCCGGATTGTGCTTGCCTGAGGGATTCCGTTTCTAATTGGCAAGCGAGCCCGCATTTACGGCAGGCTATTCTATGCGTTCAGGATTTCCTATCCGACAAATGGCGGATTCGAGCGAGGCTGGAGAAATCGGTAACTCTTAAATTGATTCTCGGTGGGGGTTTTTACGCGTTCAGAGAAGAGTTTGGCGACCCTACCGGGACTCGAACCCGGGCTACCTCCGTGAAAGGGAGGTGTCCTAACCGCTAGACCATAGGGTCGCAAAGGGCCGTCATCTTAGGAATGAAGCGCCACTTGTCACGAAAAAATCCGGCAAATCATTGGAGGCCGAGCAGCGCGCCCAGATGACGCGTCGCAAAAGCCAGTGTCCACGCCAGCGTGCCCATGTAAAGCCACTGGACTGCAGGCCATTTCCACGAGTTCGTCTCGCGGCGCACGATGGCAACCGTGCTGACGCATTGCAGCGCGAAGACGTAGAAAACCATCAGCGTGATTCCGGTCAGCGTCGAATAGACCCGGGTGCCGTCGGGGCGTGTTTGTTGTCGCAGGGTTTGGACCAGCGTTTTCATGTTGGCGTATTCGTCTGCGTCGGATTGCTCGACGCTGTAAACAGTGGCCATGGTGCTGACGAAGACTTCGCGCGCGGCAAAGGACCCGATGATGCCGATACCCATCTTCCAATCGAAACCAAGCGGGGCGATGAGCGGTTCGATCAGATGGCCTGCTCGGCCTGCAAAGCTGTTGCGCAGTTGTTGGCTTGCCAATTCAACTTCAAGCTTCTTCTCGATTTGATCTTTGCGCTCAAAGAATGGAATGAGTTCGCTGTTGGTTCCCATTATTGAGGCCTTTGCAATTACCGATTGAATCGCTTCTGGAGTGGGATCCTCTAACCTGAATTGACCGGTTAGCAAATCTTTCGCCGCTTGCTTGAGTTGGGTTTCCTTTTGCTCAGCAATTCGCGGATCTTTTGGATAAGTCGCCAGGAACCAAAGCAGGATGTTGATGCCGAGAATGACCGTGCCGGCACGGGTGAGGAAGAGTTTCGAGCGGTCCCAGATGTGACGCAGGATGACTTTCAGCACGGGCATCTTGTAAGGCGGCAGTTCGAGGATGAGCATTGGAGTTTCGCCGCGCAGCAACGTCTTCTTGAACAGCCACGCCATCAGGAGCGCGACGATGATACCGAGCAGATACATCGCGAGCATCGTCAGGCCGCGCAGGCCGAGGAAGCCGAAGAGATTGAACTTGGTGAAGCCGAGGTTGAGTTGCGCGCTCAGGTTGCCGAGCACGCGGTCGGGAATGCAGGCGCCGATGAGCAGCGTGTAAACGGGCAGACGCGCGGAACAACTCATCAACGGCGCGACGAGGATCGTCACGAGCCGGTCCTTCGGCGTCTCGATGGTGCGCGTGGCCATGATGCCCGGAATCGCGCAGGCAAACGAACTCAGCATCGGGATGAAGCTCTTGCCGTGCAGACCGACCTTGCTCATCAGGCGGTCCATGAGAAACGCCGCGCGGGCCATGTAACCGGTGTCTTCAAGAAACCCGATGAACATGAAGAGCATCAAGATTTGCGGCAGGAAGACGATGACGCCGCCGACGCCAGCGATGACGCCATCCACGAGCAGGCTGCGCAAGTCGCCGGGAGACATCAGCCCGCTGATTTGTTCGCCCGCCCACTTCACGCCACCTTCAAGCCACGCCATCGGGTAGCCCGCGAAGACGAAGATGCACTGGAACATCACCGCCATGATGGCGATGAAGATAAGCGTGCCCCAAATCTTGTGAGTGAGGATGCGGTCGAGTTTGTCGCTGAGCAGTTCGCCTTCCGGTGCGACCTCAGTCGTAACGGATTGCTGGATTTCAGCGACGGAACCGTAGCGGGCTTCGATCGCGGCTCCACGCCAATCTACATTCGCGGCATCGAGGCGTTGGCGGGCGGCAGCAATGGCGTCGGTGAAAGACTTCGCGTAGCCGCTGTTCTCCGCGGCGAGGACGCGCTCGTTGGTCAGGACAAGCAACGCCTCGGCGCGGGCGCGGGCGGAAGGAAGTTTGGATTGGGTAGCCAGTTCCTTCGCGAGTGCGGCGACTTCAGTCTCCAGTTCGCGGGGCAACGGGCAAAATGTCTTCGGCTCAGCGGGTGACGGCTTTTGCAAGGCCGCCACCATCGCAGAACGCAATTCCGCGAGGCCGCAGTTGATGCTCGCGACGATCGGGACGACGGGCACGCCGAGTTTTTGCGCGAGCGCCTCGGTGTCGATGGTGTGGCCGTTCGCTTCGGCGACGTCCACCATGTTCAACGCCAAAATGGTGCGGCGACCGAGTTCGATGACCTGCGTGGCGTAGTAGAGATTGCGCTGGAGGTTCGACGCGTCCACGACCACGACGATGAGCGCGGGCGCGGGCAGTTCCGGCAGGCGATTCAGCAACACGTCGCGCGAGACTTGCTCGTCCACGGATTGCGGCGCGAGGCTGTAGGTGCCGGGCAAATCCACCACGCGCAAATCCATTCCGGCAGGCGCGGCGAGAAGTTTGCCTTCCTTGCGTTCGACGGTGACGCCGGCGTAATTCCCGACCTTAGCGCGCAATCCGGTGAGCGCATTGAAGAGTGTCGTCTTGCCGCAATTCGGATTGCCCGTGAGCGCGATATAGGTCGTGCCGGTGGCAGGAGTGTTCGACGGGGCGGACATGGGGCTACGCTTTGGGGCGGACGAGAATCAACTCGGCCTCATGCTTCCGCAGGGAAAGATTATAGCCGCGCACTTTGATCTCAATCGGGTCGCCGAGTGGAGCGAAACGGATGAGTTCGACCGTGGTGCCGACGAGCAGGCCCATTTCCATCAAGCGGGCTTTGGCGCCCGGCGGAAGTTTGATCTCAGCGACAACGGCGGGCTTTCCGACCGCCAGCGCGCTCAGCGGTTGGGGGGCGTCGCTCATCAGGAACGGCGTTTGACGTGAGCCAGCACGGGTTGAACCATGATGGTTTCGGCGAGTTTCTTGGAAAGGCCGAGGCGCGCGTTGCACACCTCGCAAATGATGTTCGTCGCCTGGCTGACGAGGCGGACTTTGGCGTCTTCGCAGAAGCCCATCTCGCGGAGCCGGCTGGTGACCTCGGGCGTGGCGGTGTGTTCCTTGATGCAGACCGTGGTGCCAGCCTTCACGTGGCTCAAAGGGCACGTGTCGGCGTGGGCGCAATGCCCGTCGACATACACGACTTCTTTGGCTTTCGATTTCACCGGCAACGAAGGCTAAGCGCGGAGGGGGTGGCGTGCAAGTGGGTTTGTCCCACGCAGCCAATGGAAACCGCCCTGAAAGCCGCTGGGCAATCAGGGCGGTTGAACCGAAAAACTTACTTGAGCTTGGCGAGCTTGATCGCGAGGCGGGACTTCTTGCGATCCGCGGTGCCGCGCTTGACGACGTTCGACTTCACGGCCTTATCGTAGGCGGAAGCGGCGGCGCTGAGAGCCTTCTTCGCTTCATCCTTCTTGCCGGCTGCGAGCGCGGCTTCATAGGCCTTCTCGGCCTTGCGGACGCGGGAAAGGGTTGCGCGGTTGTTGAGGCGCTTGCGCTCATTGGCGCGCGTCCGACGTTGTGCTGATTTGGTATTCGCCATAAAAAACGGTCAATTAAGGGCGCAGACGGTAGCGAAATGACGCTTAATGTCAACGGCAGGGAATTAGTCCTGACACCCCGTTGTCTGGCTCCGGCAATTTCACCATCAACCGGAGTTATCGCGCTTTCCCGCACTTCGCCCTCGCCAGAGGCTAAACTAAACTACCGTGCCCCACGCTGACGGCGGCGCGAGCGAGTGAATGAAACAAAATGACGGGGTCCGGTTGCCCGAACCCCGCCGTCGTGAATTGTTTAAATTGAATCAATAACGGTCGCGACCACGTCCGCCGCCACCGCCGCCGCCGCCACCACCAAATCCACGGCGTCCGCCACCGCCACCGCCACCGCCCGGACGATCTTCACGCGGGCGGGCGACGTTGACCGTGATAGCGCGGCCACTGAGTTCCTTGCCATTCAAACCTTCAATGGCCTTCTGCGCCTCTTCGGGCGAACTCATCGTGACGAAGCCGAAACCGCGCGGGCGGCCGGTCATCCGATCCATCATCAAGTTGGCCTCGACGACGGTGCCGAACGCCGCAAAGGCGTCCTGCAGGTCATTTTCTGTGATTTGGAAAGAAAGATTTCCAACGAATAATTTATTTTCCATGTGATGTCCTATTGTCTCTGACCGCGCCACCCTCGCAGGATTCGTCAGAATGACAACCTTTTTATCGGGGTTTTTTGACCCGCCGCCGGTTTGACCCAACACCAGGCCAGTGTCGTTTCGTCTCAATTTTTCCTAGTTCCCTCCGCCCTTGATTCGTAGCCTCTGCCCCCATGCGTTGGACACAGACATTCATCCCGACCCTGAAAGAATCGCCGGCGGACGCGGAGATCGCGTCGCACAAGCTGCTGCTGCGCGCGGGGCTCATCCGCAAGCTCGGCGCGGGGGTTTATACCTTCCTGCCGCTCGGCCTCCGCGCGTTGCGCAAGGTGGAGCAGATCATCCGCGAGGAGATGGATCGCGCCGGCGCCATGGAGGTGCTCATGCCCGCCATCCAGCCGAAGGAAATCTGGGAGCAGAGCGGGCGTTACGAGACGGCGAGCGGTGTGCTTTTCAAGGTGAAGGACAGTGCGCAGCGTGATTGGGTGCTCAGCCCGACGGCGGAAGAAGTCATCACGACGTTGGCCGCGAATGAGATCAGTTCGTATCGCCAGTTGCCGAAGAATTTTTACCAGGTGAGTGTGAAGTTCCGCGATGAGATCCGTCCGCGCTTCGGCCTGATGCGCGCGAAGGAGTTCATCATGAAGGACGCGTA
>JBEGQI010000151.1:0-30161 GCA_041181065.1 Verrucomicrobiota bacterium
GATTCTCTTGCCCTATCCAGTAAAAGCGTGCGCAAACAGGCAGCTTCATTGCATGTGCCTCACGTGTGAAGGAAATGAAACTCGGAGGAAATTTGATGTTCAAAGCCTTCTCTGCATAAGCAACCGATTCGGCAGATGGTGGCGTAGGCGGAGTAAACAACTCGGTCTTAATTTTACCACTTCCACCGAATAGACTCCTTAGAAAATTCATAGTATGAGCCCGTCTGGTGCCTCACGCTTCGATCACCTTCCCCGGCTGCGGGTGGATGACTTTTATCTTGGGATGCCGGGCGCGGATCTGCTGCTCCATCCATTTGCGCGAATGGTCGTCACCGTGCGCAAGGACGACCACGCGCGGATTCACCTGGCCGACAAAGTCGAGCAGGTCGTCGCGGTTCGCGTGCGCCGTAAGGTCGAAGTCCATGATCTCGCATTTGCTTTCCACCTCGCCGGCGCTGGCGCTGAAGATGAATTTCTCGCCGGGCTTCGCGGCCTTAAGCCGGCCACCGGGCGTTTCAGAATCGGCGTAACCAACGAAGAAAATCGCCTGCTTCGGGTCGCCCATCATGCGGACGGCCAGATCGTGCGCAGCGGTATTCTCGCTCATCATGCCGGAGGTGATGACGAAGATGCGTCCGCCACCGGAGAGCTTCATCTTCTTCATCTGTTCCGGGTCAGCCACGATGAGTTCGAGCGCCTCGTGGAGTTGAAGATTGCTGTGCTGGCGGTGCGTGCGGTGCGCTTGCAGGTCGTAGATTTCCGAGAACACGCGCCCCAATCCACCGATGTAGATGGGCTGACGTTTCAAGCGCCCCTCGCGCATCATCAGCGCGAGCATCGTGAGGATTTCCTGCGTGCGCCCGAGAGCGAACGCGGGAATCAGCACGCAGCCCTTGCGCTTCAGCACGCGTTGGATGGCTTGCGAAAGCCGCTCGATCTCCTTCTCGCGCGTGAAGCCTTTTGGCACGGCACGATTGCCCCGGGTGCATTCCATGATCAGCACGTCGGCTTGGACATCTTCAAAGCGCGCAGCGCGCAGGATGGTTTGATCGTGGAAGCAAACGTCGCCGGTGTAGAAAAGCGTTTCCTTCTTCCCGCGCACCATGACGCCAGCGGAACCCAGCGTGTGGCCAGCGTCGAGAAACTCCAGCGTGGGCGACCGTTCGCCGCGCTTCACCTTGTGGAAGGCGGCCCATTCGATTTCGCGATTGTAGCGGAAGCCCTGGAACAACGGCGCGATCTCCTCGACTTCGTTGTGCGTGTAGAGCGGGAATTCTTTGACACCGCGTTCCTCGCGTTCGCGGATCATTACGTTGACCGAGTTGTGCAGCACGCGTTCGACGATGAAGTAGCTGAGTTCGGTCATCAGCACGTGCGCCTTGGGGAAATTGCGGATGGCGATGGGCAGCGAACCGACGTGGTCGAGGTGGCAGTGCGTGAGCGCGATGGCGTCCACCTCCTGACCGGCGACGAGGTCGTAAAGCGGCAGGCTGGCGTTGCCGTCGTAACGCGGGTGCGTGCCGGCGTCCATGAGGAGCCGGTGGCCTTCGAGTTCGACGAACCAGGAACTGGCGCCGATGTTGGTGTCGGGATTGAGACTGGTGATGCGCATATTATTTTCCGAACGCTTCGCCGAGCAGCTTCTTCAGCACGGCTTGAGACAGGTCGGCAGGATCGTCGTATTTGGCGGTGCCGGACGGCAGGTCAAAGACCTTGGCTTCCGGTTTCTCGAACTTCACGTGAGAAAAATGCAATTCCAACGAGCCGCTGCCGTCCACGGCTTTTACTTTCAGCGGAAAATTTTTCAAATCCGATGCAAACCACACGTCCGCCTCGTAACGCACGCCGTCCGCGTCGGTGATGGTGACTTTGTTCTTCACGCACGCATGGCCATCGACGGTTTCACGCGCCGCCGGTTTTTTGGCGACCTTCACCGGCTTCTTCAACGGCACCAGTTCGTCGTCCCCGATGGGCGCATAGACGCACGCCTTGAACGCCGGATAGAACTGCTGCGATTCATGCAGGTCAGGACGGATGATCATCACCATCGTATCCATGCCGACGCTCTTGGCGGCGGAGCCGGCGAGCGCGGGCATTTCCTTCGCCTTCAACTTGGTGATGTCGATCTCACCGCGGAGCTTTGCGTCGAGGAAACTGAACTGCATCGGCGCATTCAACGTCTCCACGCCCTTGGCATCCAATTGTCGCAAGTCGAGGTGCGCAGTAAATCCGGGGATGCCGTCAAGCAAACGAATCAGCGCCGCGGTCAAGCCGGGAGCGGCGGTGTTGGTCTGCGTAAACGCCGGCGAAGCGCAGACAAACAAAAATGTCAGGACCGCAATGGGAACTGGAATCCGTAATTTCAAACAACCAAGTATCACGTTGCGAAAATAGTCCTGGCTGCTGGATTCACCAGAGAAAACTCATGGTGCTGATTTCACCGCCGCCCGCAGGCGGGCAGCCAAGTTGTCGTTGGCAAGTTCAGTCAACCGGCGGTTGCAAAGCGCAAGATAGTTCTCAGCGATTGGGTTTTGCTCCCACTTCAGGCGCAGCGAGCGTTCAAACCACGGACGCGCCGCCGCGTAATCCTCGGTTTGGACGAAGTGCCAACCGATGTGTGCCACCGTGTAATAGCCGTTCGGATCAAGCTCCTCAGCACGGTCATAATACGGCCACGATTTGTCGCGCTGCCCAATCCAGTCGAGGCACATGGCGTAACGCAGCGAGCCATGAGCGTCATAACGATTGAGCTTCATCCCGCGCTCGAACCACCCCATCGCCTTGCGGGCAAGCTCCTCGTAATTGTCACCGCCCTCCCAACTGCGCACGCGGTAGCTTTCGCCGATCTGGTAGGCGATCTCAGAATTGTCCGGCTCGGCAGCGAACGCCTGCTCCAACGCCGCAGCTTGGGGCGCGGAAAACACAGGCAGCTTTGCCGCGCGTTCAGTCCAGACGTAAGCATTCGCGCGACGTGCTCCTTGTTGAAGGAGATACGCCGCGCCCGCCAAAGCCACCACCGTCACCGCCACGCACAAAAGCCGGCCAGCACCGGTCCAATAGCGTTCACTCGCGAAACGTTGATGGCTCGCGAGCAACGCAAGCAACGTCACCGCAAGGATGGCGTTTGCCGGGATGTGCATGTTGAAATCCGTTGCCGAATGGATGAACAAGGCCACCAAACCGAACGACGCGCCCAGCACAAAAGCAAACCGATTGCTGCGCCGGTTACCCAAGTCAGCCGCGACACCCCCCACGTGCCGCCACGCCATTGCGACGCCGTAAGTGACGACGGCCAAAGCCCCCATCACCAAAACGAGCCCGATGATGCCCCAATCCACCAGCGTGTTCAGGAAATCGTTGTGCACGCGGTCGGGTTGCTCCTGCACATCGGCCGGCCGCACGCTCCGGAAGCGCTCATTGAAGTGCCCCGGCCCGATGCCGAGCCACTTGTCCTGCTCCCACAATTCCATTGCAGGCATCCACAACATGTAACGCACGTATTCCTTCGCCCGCACCTCGGTCACCGCCTGCTGCGTGCGTTCTTTTGCATCGGACCACTTCACCGACGCGTAGCCAACCCCGAGCAGCAACACCAGCAACGACACCGCCGCCGGGACTCGGAAGCCGCGATGAAACAACAAAACGAGAAAGAACAAAATCAATGCCCCGCCTGCTGCAATCCAGCCACCGCGCGACAGGCTGATGCCGATGCCTGCGAGCATCACCAACGACGCGTAACCGAGCAGCACCCTCAACACCGGCTTCATTCGGCCCACGATGGTGTAAGCAATCCCGAGCGGCAGCAGCAGTTCGAGGAAACCCGCAAAGTGGTTCGGGTTGATGTAAGTGCCTGAACCGCGAAACTTGTAGGGGTTCTCGAAATGCCAGACGTGGTTGTTGCCGGTGAAATACTGGTAACAGCCATACATGGCCACCGCCATCGCGAGAAAGACCATCGTGAAGGCCACCGTGTTGATCGTCTCCTGACGGTGCAGATTGTTGATGGTCACGAAGAAAACCGCCGTGTAAACCAGCACCCGCAGGAGTTCATTCCGCGCCACGAAGGACAACTCCGCAGTGGAACAGCGATAGACGGCAAACGCTGCGAACGCCAGCACCGCCCAGCCGAACGGCGGCATCAAGAACGTCGGCTTGGGACGTAACCACAAACGCGCCACCCAGAGGAGCAATGCCGCAACCGTAAGACCTTGCAGGATCAGAAATTCCAGCGTGCGCACGGCACCTGTGGCCAATGGACCGAACACCAGAATGGCCAGCACCAGCGCGATAATGCCACGCTCACACCAACCATCTAATTTCTCTCGTTCCATGAGTAGGCGAAACTAAAGGACGCACCCGAACCGGTCACGCCAAAATGCCAGCACTTTAGAAGGGCGGCATGGCACACAGCCTCAGCCAGAAAAAGATGGCAGCAGGGATGATCCCGTTGCGCCGAAATTTTACAGACAGTTTGAATATCTTCGTAACCTGCATTGTCTTTCTCACGTCACACTTCATGTCACGAACAACTTTATGAAAAAATCCATCTGGCTCGTCCTCACCATCTTCACCCTTAGCTGCCTTGGCGCGGCGTCCGCATCAGCAGCACCAGCTCACGGCAAAGCTGCGATACATCAAACCGCCAAGAAACACGGCAAGAAGCACAAGAAAAAGCATCACAAGCATCACAAAAAGGGACACAAGCACAACAAATGATCGTCCAACCAGGTTTTTTCGCGCAGGCCGGCCAGCCACTGACCGGCCTGTTTTAATTAATCGCTCTTCATCGCCTGTCCGAATTCGGCATCGGTGAAGGAGAGGTTCGGCGTTGCACCTTCGTCGGCCAGAATCTTTTTTGCCAAGAGCCGAGTGATAGGGTGCAGCACACTGAAGTGATCAGCGCCTTTCACGGGATGAAAGTGGAGGAGTGGATTCTGGCTAGCCCGCGCCAACTTGCGGAGTTCGCCGATGTTGCTGTCCGGCAACGAGCCTTCGAGGACGAACGTGGGCGTATGGATGGCGTTTAGCCAGTTAATCGGAGAGCGGAGCGCGACTTCCTCGTGGTCATTGAGGTTGAAAGGCAGGTTGTCCGGTCCGTAACCGCGAATGTTCGCAACGGGCCCAAATGCAAAGACAGCGCGGAAGAGATTGGTATGTTCGGCCACAAGCAACGCCAGCGTGCCGCCAGTGCTGTGACCGCCCAGATAGATGCGCTCGGGATCAACGCCAGGTTGATGCTGGAGATAGACCGCTGCAGCAATCACATCACTAGCCTCACCGTAAAGACCTTCGCGAAAGCCGGGATTCATGTTTCCACCACTAAGCGAAGGATACAGGGTGATGATGCCCGCCTCACGAAACGCACCAGCAGATTGGTCATTCTCGGGTGAACCCGGTTGCCAGGCGGTTTCGCTGATGCTGTTATCGAAGCCGCCAAAGATCCAGATGATCGCCGGATGCTTCTGGGTATCGCGCGGCGGCGCGCTGATGTAGGCGGACAGCATACCCACCGATGAAGGATACATGACGAGGCACAGTTGGTTGGGTGGAGGAAAGGGAACGCGCTCATTGGTCTTCTCGCGACGAACGAGCTTCGTCGAGAAGCTTTGCCGCGCGCCCGCGAGCGTCTTCTTGCCACCCTCAGTCAAATCCGGTGCCCGTCCGCAACCGAAGGATCCCACGGCAAGAACGACCGAAAGAAGGACGAGTTTGGTCTTCATGTGTGTCCGCCGCCAATGGATGCGAGCTTGCCGCAACCGGAGTTCAAGTCGAGCGGGTTTTCGCGGCTTGCATCAGAAGCGCAGGTCAGTATTTTGCCGCCCATGAAATTCTGGCTTTCGCTGATTGTTTATCTGGTCATGGGCGCGCTGCTCAGCTGGGGCATCCTGATCGCAGTGCAACCCGGCGGAAAACCGTGGGTGCTGCTCACCGTTTTGGCCGCTTACTTGGTTGCCATGGCGCGGAACGGCTGTTCCGAGACGCACTGAACGCCACCCTGCTTCGATGAACCCCGCCGCACGCGGGGTTTCTCTTTTTCATGCGCGCCGTCATCCAACGCGTTTCGAGTGCCAGCGTCAGTATTGGCGGCACGGTAAAAGGCTCGATTGAACGCGGCCTGCTGGTGCTGGTGGCGGTGGAAGACTCAGATAATGCAACCGACATCGAGTGGTTGAGCGGGAAGATTTCCCGCCTGCGGGTGTTCAATGACGACCAAGGTGTGATGAATCTTTCCGTTGCAGAAATCGGCGGCGGGATTCTTGTCATCAGCCAATTCACGCTGTTCGCGAGCACCAAAAAGGGCAACCGCCCGTCCTACCTTCGCTCATCAAAACCAGAAATCGCCGTCCCGCTTTACGAACAATTCCTCGCTCAACTCGCACTGGATACCGGCAAGCCGGTAGCCTGCGGTGAATTCGGCGCGGACATGCAGGTCAGCCTTTGCAACGACGGACCAGTGACGATCATCATCGATTCCAAGCAGCGGGAATGAACGGTTGACCTTGGATTTGAGGAGTTTCTACGGAAATAAGACTGCTTGACCGTTCCGGTTAACGGGACTATACCGGCACCAGTTCGTCCAGAAACCAGCAGCCCCCAAAGCCTATGACACTGACTAAGCGCGACTTGGTGGTCCGGATCAGTAACGAGACGGGAATGGTTCAACAGCAAGTGCTCGACGTCGTCCAGAAGACACTGGACTACATCGCCGATGCCCTCGCCAAAGGTGATAAGGTGGAACTGCGCAACTTCGGCGTCTTCGAAGTCAAAGTGCGCAAGGCTCGCGTGGGCCGGAATCCAAACTCTCCCGAGACCGATGTGCCCATCCCGCAACGGGCCGTGGTCAAGTTCAAGGCCGGCAAAGAAATGCGAGCGGACGTGTTGAAACTTTCTCCGTCTGGCACACCCCCAACCGCCTGATCGGTTTTATATCGTATCAAGTCCGCCGCAAACCGGCGGGCTTTTTTGTTTCGTTGAAGCTTTCGCTTCACGCTTCCGCCCAACTCCATTAACTTGCCCGCCACTTTATGGAACGATTGCCCGGGTTTCGTGACTTTTATCCAGAGCCGGTGCCGCACAAGGACGTGTGGAGCGCGGACGCACGCCAATACATCTTCGGCAAGTGGCGCGAGATGGCGCGGCGTTACGGCTTCCGTGAATACGACGGACCGCCACTCGAGCCGCTGGAATTGTTCACGATGAAAAGCGGCGACGAAATCGTCGGCCAGCTCTACAACTTCAAGGACAAGGGCGACCGCGAAATCGCCTTGCGCCCCGAGATGACGCCGACGCTGGCGCGCATGGTCGCGGCGCATGAACGCAATTACAAGAAGCCCATCAAGTGGTTCGCCCTGCCGCAACTGTTTCGTTACGAGCGCCAGCAGAAGGGCCGTCTGCGTGAGCACTTCCAATTCAACGCCGACGTCTTCGGCGAGGCGGATGTGACCGCTGACGCGGAACTCATCGCCTTATTGATCGACACGCTGCGTTCCTTCGGTTTGACCAACGAGGATTTCGTCATCCGCCTCAGCAGCCGCAACGCGTGGCAGGATTACTTCTCCGCCCGTTGTCAGGATCAAACCAAAGCCTACGAGTTTTTCCAGATCGTGGACAAGCTGGAGCGCGAAGACCCGGCGAAGAGCGATGAGAAGCTGAAGGCGTTGGGTTTTTCGCTCGAGGAATTGAACCGCTTCATTGCTGCCGGTGAACCTACCGCAGAGTTGAAGACGATTCTCGACAACCTTGGTGCGCGCGGCTTGGGCGACTTCGTGAAGGTTGATTATCACGTCATCCGCGGATTGGCCTACTACACTGGACCAGTCTTCGAAGCATTTGATCGCAAGGGCGAGTTCCGCGCCATCGCGGGTGGTGGACGCTACAACAATCTCGTGAAGCTCATCAGCGGCGGCAAAGTGGACCTGCCCGCACTCGGCTTCGGCATGGGCGACGTGGTGCTGCTGGAATTGCTCAAGTCGCGCGGCTTGCTCCCGCAATTTGATGCCGGCGTGGACGTGCTGGTTATGATTGAGGACGAAGCGCAACGCCCCGCATCGCTGAAACTCGTGCAGGAATTGCGGACCGCTGGCTTTGTGGTCGAATATGCTTTGACGCCCGCCAAGCCGGACAAACAATTCAAGCGCGCCCAAGAATTGAAAGCTCGTTTCACCGCCAAACTGGAAGCTGACGGCAACATCCGACTGCGCAATCTCAAGACGCGCGAAGAGGTCGTGGTCAGTTCCACCGAAGCGGCGGCGAAATTGAAAGGATGAGCAAGCCCAAGGTCATCTTGCGGCCGCTCAAAGACGCAGAGGAAGCTCGTTTTTGCGCGGCCTTTATATCCAACTCCGAGCCATGGCTTACACTCGGCTTTATATTCGACCAAGCCGTTCAACGCCTGACGAATCCTGACCGTGAAGTTTTCGTAGCAACGGTGGATGGCCAAATCGTTGGGGCGTTGGTGCTGGACTTGGCGGGCTTGCTGAACGGCTACGTTCAGATCCTCGCTGTAGCCCCAAGCTGGCGCAGCCAAGGCATCGGTCAACAAATCGTCGCTTGGGCCGAAGAGCGAATCTTTCGGCAAAGCCCGAATGTTTTTCTCTGCGTATCTTCGTTCAATCACCAGGCGCAGCAATTCTACTTGCGGCTCGGTTACCAGAACGTCGGTGAGTTGCCGGATTTGCTGGTGAATGGCCATTCCGAAATCCTGATGCGCAAAACGCGCGGGCCGCTGCTCGCCTACCCACCGGCTACAAAATAAAAAAGGCGAGGCCGTAGCCTCGCCTTGAAATGTTTGGCGTTGGAATTACTTCGCCGCTTCTACGGTTTCCTTCTCCTTGACCAGCGTCGCGCCCTTGCCGATGCGCTTGCGGAGGTAGGTGAGTTTCGCGCGGCGGACATCGCCATGACGCTCGACTTCAATCTTGTCCACGCGGGGTGAATGGATCGGGAAGATACGCTCAACACCTTCGCCGTAGCTGATGCGGCGGACAGTGAAGCTTTCGTTCAAACCGTGACCGCGACGGCCGATGACGACGCCGGCGAACACCTGGATGCGTTCCTTGTCGCCTTCAACGACTTTGGTGTGCACCCGAACGCTGTCCCCGACGTTGAACGACGGGTTGTCCTTGCGATACTGTTCCTTCTCGATCTTGTCCAACAATGCCTGGTTCATATTGTCTGCCTTTTAAATCTACGTTTAAATTTCTTCCGTCAAATCTGGCCGCCGCGTCGCTGTCCGCGCCCGCGCCTGCTGCTCACGCCATTTGGCGATTTCCGCGTGGTTGCCCGAGAGCAACACATCCGGGACTTTCATCCCGCGAAACTCCGCCGGCCGCGTGTAGTGCGGATATTCCAACATCCCCTGGCTGAACGACTCGTCTTTCGAACTTTCGTCGTCCCCCAGCACACCCGGCAACAGCCGCGTCACCGCATCCACAATCACCATCGCGGGCAAAGCGCCGTTGGTCAGGACAAAGTCGCCGATGGACAACTCGTCATCCGCCAATGCCTCGCGGATTCGTTCATCAAATCCCTCGTAACTGCCGCATACGAGCAACAAGTGCTCTTCTTTGGCCAGTTCGCGCGCGATACTCTGGCCAAACTTGCGTCCCTGCGGACAAAGCAAGATGACTTTGGTCTTCTCGCCCGCCAACGCTTCGACCGCTTCAAAGATCGGCTCCGGCTTCAGCAACATTCCGGGACCACCACCGAACGGACGGTCATCCACGGTCTTGTGCCGGTCATGAGTCCAATCGCGGAGATTATGAATCCCCAGCTGCAAATGACCCGCTTCCCGCGCCCGCTTGACGATACTTTCGTCCAACGGCCCGGAAAACATTCCGGGAAAAAGTGTGAGCACGTCAATTTTCATGCTCGTGCGGCAGCGTCCCAAAACGCGCCGTCAATCAATCAACTCCAACGTGCAACGCAGCCCCTGCTTGGCGCTGCCCGCCTGCAACAGACTGCGGATCGCGTTGATTGTCTGCCCCTGCCGCCCAATGATGCGTCCGGCATCTGCCGGGTTCAGGCGCAACTCAAAGATCGTCTGACCGCCGCGCTCAACTGGTTTCACCGAAACTTCCTCGGGATGTTGAACGAGGCCTTTGACGACGTATTCCAAAAAGGCCTGCATGCGCAGACTGGATTAAGCCGCTGTGGCGGCTTTAGTGGCGCGCTTGATCATGCTCGCCACGGTGTCGCTCGGCTGGGCGCCGACGCCGACCCAATACTTGGCGCGCTCAAGGTTAATCTTGACGTTGTTGTCCTTCTGCAAAGGCAGATAGGTGCCGATTTCCTCGATGAACTTGCCATCGCGCGGGCTGCGACCATCCGCCACGACGATACGGAACGCCGGGGTGTTCTTCGTGCCAACGCGCTTCAAACGAATTTTGACTGCCATAATCTTAAAGTCTTTCTGTGGCTCGCTGGAAAACACCGCGAATCGCCGACCGAAAGGACGCGGAGACTAGACACGCGGGAAAGCCTTTGCAAGCACCCATTTGATGACATTTTGACGGATTTCTGGGCGCAGGCCGGATGACAACCAGACCTTCAATTGCTTTCAATGCTGGCATAGCAAGCGATGTTTGCTTCATCACCATTTCATCGCTAAAACTTTCCCCATGTCTGATGGCAACCAAGACGCAGTTCCCGCACCGGCCCCGAGCGATTTCATCCGCGACCTCGTCGCGCAGCACGTGGCGGAGGGGAAATATCCGCGCATCCATACCCGCTTCCCGCCCGAACCCAATGGCTACCTCCACATCGGCCACGCCAAGAGCATCTGCCTCAACTTCGGCATCGCGCGCGAGTTCGGCGGCATCTGCAACCTCCGCATGGACGACACCAACCCCACCAAGGAGGACATCGAATACGTCGAGTCCATCGAGGAAGATGTCGAATGGCTCATCAGCGGCTGGGCCACGGACAAATACGGCTTGAAGCCGAAGGGCAAAACGCCCGAGACGCAAACGGTCAACGGCAAATCCGACTTCCACTTGCCCGCCGTCGTCGGCCACACGCACGAAGATCGCACGCTGGAACCGTTCTACGCGTCCGACTACTTCGACCAGATCTACGAATACGCCGTCACGCTCATCAAGAAGGGCAAGGCTTACGTCTGCGATCTTTCACCCGCCGACACCGACGCGTATCGCGGCGCACCCGACCGCCCCGGCAAGGATTCCCCGTTCCGCAATCGCAGCATCGAAGAGAACCTCGACCTGTTCACGCGCATGAAGAACGGCGAGTTCCCCGACGGCGCGCGCACGCTCCGCGCAAGGATCGACATGGCCGCGCCCAATGTCTGGCTCCGCGATCCCCTACTCTATCGCATCCGCCACGCAGCGCATCATCACACCGGCGACAAATGGTGCATCTACCCGATGTATGACTTCGCGCACTGCCTGAGCGATTACATCGAAGGCATCACGCACAGCATCTGCACGCTCGAGTTCGAAGTGCATCGCCCACTTTACGATTGGATCCTCGAATCGCTCGAACTGCCGCGCCCGCTGCCGAAGCAATACGAGTTCGCCAAGCTTATCCCGACCTACATGATCGTCTCGAAGCGCAAGCTTATCGCGCTTGTGAACGAGAAAGTCGTCAGCGGCTGGAGCGATCCGCGCCTGCCCACGATCAGTGGCATGCGCCGGCGCGGCATCACGCCCGAGGCCTTGCGCAACTTCGCCATCGGCGTGGGCGTCACGAAATACATCAGCCAAACGGACATCGCCGTCTTCGAACACGCCATCCGCGATGACTTGAACAAGCGGGCTCAGCGCCGCATGGGCGTGTTGCGCCCGATCAAGGTTGTCATCACGAATTATCCCGAAGGCAAAGTTGAAGAGCTCGAAGCCGTCAACAACCCCGAGGACGAGAACGCCGGCAAACGGAAGATTCCGTTCAGCCGGGAAATCTTCATCGAGCGCGACGACTTCGCCGAAGTGCCACCGCCGAAATTCTTCCGCCTCAAGCCCGGCGGCGAAGTGCGTTTGAAATACGCCTACATCATCAAGTGCGACGAAGTGGTGAAGGACGCCGCGGGCAACGTCACTGAACTCCGCTGCACCGCCGACCTCGACAGCAAGACCGGCGGCGCAACGGCGGGCCGCAAGATCAAGGGCACCATCCACTGGGTCAGCGCCGCGCATGCCGTGGACGCCGAAGTGCGACTCTACGACCGCCTGTTCACCGAGCCCGAGCCGGAGAAAGATGGCCGAGACTTCAAGACCGCGTTGAATCCGAAGAGCCTCGAAGTCATCACCGCGAAGCTGGAGCCGTCATTGAAAGATGCGAAGCCGGAGCTGCGTTACCAATTCGAGCGCATCGGCTATTTTTGCGTCGATGCCGACAACACGCCCGGCAAACCTGTCTTCAACCGCACCATCACGTTGAAGGACGCTTGGTCGAAAGAATCCCAGAAGGGTTAGGCAACCTGCGTCGAAGGGAGCGTCTCCGGGCGCGCCTTTGTTCATCCGCGTTCGGATAACGGCGGGCAAAGGACTGCCCGCCCTACCAACTTACTTTGGCGGCGCGTTGGCATGCGCTTCGGGTGGCAATAAAAAGGAGACGAATCTAAAACACCCTCACGATGACCCCGTTGGAAATCACCAATGTGTTGGTTGAGTTATTCAACCCTGGGAGTTGCAGGTTGGTATTGATGCCGCCGGTGATAGCTTTGAAAGGAATATTCGTGAGGCCGCTCCCATTGCCATAGGCGGGCAATTCAACATTGTTCAAGCGGTTTCCGCTGCCGATATAATTAGCGGTGCCATCGGTGTTGGTCCAACCCTGTAGCGCCCCTCGGAAATCCACACCTAGGACCGTTGTGTTAGTGCAAGAGGCTAGAATGTTCGTGGCGTATGCTTCAACCAACCCTCCGAGGATTTGAATGCCGTTGCAGTTGGTAAAAAGGTTAAACTCACCAGATGTGATCAAATGATCCAAGGTCAGCATGGTGGAACAGCCTTCAATCCAGACGCCGTATTTCCAATGGGCGAAATGTCCGGTGATTCTGCTGTGAAGCCGGCCATTGTCCGAAGCCAGCCACAGGCCGCGTCCGCTTGCTGTGAACGGATCGTAATTTCCTCCTGGACCAAGGAAACTGTTTCCATCGCCGATACAATTCGCGCTTTGTGCGCGAATCCCAAAAGCGATTCCGTCGGCGCCTTGGCAGCCGCTGATCACACCGTATTCAGAGGTGTTGCCGCCTTGCGCCCAAATGCCTCCGTAGTAGTTGGAAAACGTGCAGCCGGTGACACGCCAATGATTCGAACGCCAGAAGATGTTGAAGTCCCCGGACACAACAACGGCGGGACCTCGAGGATTCAGAAACTGGCAATTGTCAATTTGGGCGAAGCCAATCGCATTTAGAAAAATGCCAGTGGAGTAGAAATTCGTTCCCGCTCTTTCATCCACGACGGTAAGACCACGCACTTTGCATTCATGCGGATAGAGCGCCAGCAAAGGATTGAAGTGATTGAGGCTCGCCGCACCTACCAATTGTCCGCCATCGCTGATAATGCTCACCGATGGACTGCTCGGGTTTACGATGATGTTGTTGCTGATGAGGTAGCGACCGGGTGGCAGGTAAACGGTGCCACCGCTGTTAAACAGATTGGACAGGATGACCGAGTTGTCGGTGATACCATCTGGCACCGCGCCACGTTTAACGGCGTTCACCGGGAGCTGGTTTGTGAACACTGCGGCGTTCGTCGCTCCGTTAACGGCGGTGGATACCATCGTGACCGTCTGGTTGCTGATGGCAGCAAGGAACGCAGCGTTCGCATTGTTCGAATCGACGAGGACGTAGTTGGTGACGGCGTTTAAGGCGAACAATGCATACGGTGTCGCGGTCAGCGGCTGTCGGGGAACAAGTGTAGAAAAACTACCGGCGCCATTTGTTCGCACACCAATTTCCAGCCACCGTGCTTCTCCAGCGAATGGGGCTGTTCCGAAATCCAAGCCGACTGTGAAGGTTCCATTTGAAACCGTCGTCGCGAGGTTTGTAAGCGTGACCCCGACTGGTATTCCTGCCGTCGGGCTGTCAAACAGCGCGAATGTTAAATCGTAGGAACCGCGGGCAAGAGCACTTCCATCGGACAAGCTACCTTGGTAAGTGAACGCGGAGCCTGTCGGACTCGCCGAGGCCACCAAGCACCAGCCAAACGTCAGAGCAAGTCGTAGCCATCTCATCGGGCGCTGAGTCTTTCAAATTTGGTCAACCCTGCAAGTCGTAACCCACACCGGAAATGTAGCTCTCCCCTGTTCTGTCATGAACGGCTCCAGCAGGCAGGTCATAAACGGCACCCAATCAAGTGCACTTTGTTACGTTACTGGTGAATTTACTTCCGCAGGATTTGCTTTGCCGCCTGCACCAGCGCGGCCGCCTCGGCATCCGTTCCGATGGTGATGCGCAGATACTCGCTCACCTCCGGCGCGGTGAACCAACGGACAAGGATCTTCCGTTCGCGTAGCTTCTGCAGCCATGCTTTCGCCGGAAACTTCGGCGGGCGCGCGAGGATGAAATTTGTCTGGCTCGGTAACACCGTGAAGCCAAGTTCCGCCAATTCGCAGGTCAGCACTTCACGCGTGCCGATGACTTTGCGGAAGTTCGCGCGGTAGTAAGGCAAATCACACAGCGTCGCGACGGCGGCGACCTGACCGAGGCCATTGACGTTGTAGCTGTCGCGCATCTTGTCGAGCGCCGCAATCACCTCGGCGTGCCCAACGAAATACCCCACGCGCTGGAAGCACAACGAATACGCCTTCGAGAAGGTCCGCGCCACGAGCACATGCGGATACTTGAGCGCCAACGGCAACGCGTGTTCGTCCGCGAAATCCACATACGCCTCGTCCAACACTGTGATGCCACGTTGCACTTTGCAGAGCACCTCCAACTCCGCCGTCGAATAGCCGCGCCCGCTCGGCGCATTCGGTGTAGTTATGAACGTGAGCGCCGCGTTGAAATTCCACCGCTTGCCACGCTTCAACTCCGCCACGCTCGGCAAACCGAAGTCGGCATTCAGCGCCACGGCGTTACGCGCCGCCCCATGCGTATCCGCCAACACCGGATAGAGTGAATAGCTCGGCGTGAAATATTGAACCGCACTGCGCGACTCGTTTCGCTTTCCGCTTTCCGCTTTCCGCTTTGGCTCGGTAAACGCCCGCACTGCCAGTGCGAGACATTCATCCGAGCCGTTGCCGATGAAGATGTTCTCCGCCTTGCACCGATGCAGCTTCGCGAGCTGCTCGCGCAATGCCTGCGCGGTCGGATTGGGGTAGAGCCTCAACCGCCCGTCCACCGCCGCCTGAACCGCCGCGAGCACTTTCGGTGACGGCGGATACGGATTCTCATTGGTGTTGAGCTTGATGAGCCCTTTGATCTTCGGCTGCTCGCCCGGCACGTAGGCGTGCAAGGCGTGAACCAGCGGGCGAATCAACGAACGTGGTGCTTTCATGGAATCAGAAACGGATCTCGGCGCTTTTACCGTGCCCATCCAACCCTTCCATCTCGGCGAACTTCTGCACCGCCTTCAGCGACTTCTTAAGCGCCGGCTTGGAATATTCCACAAGGCTGGTGCGGCGTTGGAACATGTCTGCCGTCAAGCCGGGGAAAGACAACCCCGCCCCGCCGGTCGGCAGCGTGTGACTCGGGCCGGCGACGTAATCGCCCAGCACCGTCGGCGTCCACGGGCCGAGGAAGATGGCGCCGGCCGTCGTGATGCGCTCCGAAACCTTGTTCGCGTTGCGCGTCATGATCTCGAGATGCTCCGGCGCGAGTTGGTTCGTGAGCGCGATGGCGTCATCCATCGTCTGGGTCTGGATGGCCCAGCTATTCTTTTGCAGCACCGGGCCAGCCAGATGACGCCGCTGAGCCTTCGGCAACTGCTTCGCAACTTCCTTCTCGACGGCATTCAGCAACTTGGCCGACGGCGTCACCAGCCAGACACGTTCGTAACCGGAGCCGTGTTCCGCCTGTGCGATAAGGTCGGCCGCAGTGAACTTCGCGCTAGCCGTATCATCGGCCAGCACGAGCAATTCGCTCGGCCCGGGCAACAAATCAATCGCAACGTAACCCACGAGCAACCGCTTCGCCGCGACGACGTAGGCGTTGCCGGGCCCAAAAATCTTTTGTGTGCGGCGGATTGTCTTCGTGCCCAGCGCCATCGCAGCGATGGCCTGCGCGCCGCCCACGCGATACACCTCCGTCGCACCAGCCACTCGCGCTGCGTAAAGCAACGCCGGGTTCACCGTGCCGTCCTTGCCACACGGCGTGCAAACGACGATCTCCGGACAGCCCGCGGCTTTCGCAAGCGTCACGGTCATCAGCGCCGTCGAGACGAGCGGCGCCATGCCGCCGGGGATGTAAACGCCCACGCGTTGGAACGGATCGAACTTCTCACCAACCATCGCACCCTGGGCATTGCGCGACTTCCAGTTCTTCCGGAGGCAACGCTTGCTGTAGGTGAGGATGTTTTTGTGAGCCAACGCCACGGCATCGCGCAACGATGCATCCGCGCCCAAAGCGGCCCGCATGAATTCGGCCTGCGTCACGGCAATTTGTTCAGCCGAGAGCTTCGCGCCGTCGAAACGCTCCGTGAATCCCAGCAGCGCGTCATCGCCACCCGCACGCACCGCCTCCACGATGTCCCGCGTGCGTTGCTCGATGACTGGATCGAACAAGCTCGAAGGCGCGGTGACTTCGGCGAGTCGGGCGGCGTAATCAGCGTCGGTGTGACGAATCACTTTCATGCGCGCGAGGCTAACAGGACGCTCCGCAATGCGCCAGAGCAGGCGGACTTTTCGATTCGTCATCCGCACTCTGTCCTAGTTTAATCCGCGCATGCGGAATCCAATCATCGTCGCGCTTGATTTGCCCACGGCAGAACAGGCCATCGCACTCGCCGAACAAGTCGCGCCCGCCGTCGGCGCGTTCAAGATCGGCAAGGAATTATTCACTGCCGTCGGACCGGACATCGTGCGGCGCATCCGCGCGACCGGCGCGAGCGTCTTTCTCGATCTCAAGTTCCACGATATTCCAAACACGGTTGCGAAAGCCGTCGCGTCCGCCACTCGCCTTGATGTGCAGATGCTCACCATCCACACCAGCGGCGGGTCGGAGATGATGCGCGCCGCCGAGGAATCGGCGCAGAAGACCGCCGCGCAAGCGGGGTTGAATCCGCCGCTCGTGCTCGGGGTCACCGTGCTGACCAGCTCGGATGCGAACACGCTCGCGGAAATCGGCTGCGAACCGAATCCCGGCAGACAAGTTGAGCGGCTCGCCAAGCTCGCGGTGAATGCGGGCCTCCGCGGGCTCGTTTGCTCCCCGCTCGAAATCGCGCTGCTACGCCAGACGCTGCCAAGCTCCGTTCAACTCGTCACCCCCGGCATCCGCACGGGAGCCGAGAAGGCCGACGACCAAAAGCGAACGCTTTCACCGCGCGAAGCGATGGACGCCGGCGCAAGCTGGCTGGTGATCGGGCGCCCCATCACCGCCGCACCAAATCCGCGCGCAGCTGCGGAGAAGATTCTGATGTCATTGAAACAACCATGAAGCATCTCACCGTCATCGCCACCATGCGGGCCAAGCCGGGCCAGGAAGCCGCCTTGCGCGCAGCCGTGCTCGCTCTCGTGCCCATCACCCGGCAGGAACCCGGTTGCATCAACTACGACCTGCACATCGCCACCGATGATCCGGGCCGTTTCATGTTCCACGAGAACTGGACGAGCAAACGTCATCTCGACGACCACCTTGCGCGCCCACATCTCACCGCGTTCATCGCCAAGGCTGACACACTGCTGGCCGAGCCTCCGCAGATCACGCTCTGGGAACAGATCGCGTAACGGAACGCGCAGCCCCCTCCGTTGACTTGACCGCAAGCGTCTGTCAGCTTCGCGGTCAGGTCTACGATGAAAGAGCCTTCGATTTTCGCCCGTCTGTTCGCGGAATTGCGCGACGTCCTCAGTGGCAAGACCCCGAGCTGGGCCGACGACAATCGTCGCATGCCGCGGATGCACCGCTTCGTGCATTTCTGGGTGCTGCTCGTGCGCAGCTTCATCCGCAACCGCTGCCCCGTCCGCGCCTCCGCGCTCGCCTACACGACGTTGCTTGCCTTGGTGCCGTTGCTCGCGGTGGGGTTGAGCGTAGCCACCTTGTTCGTCAGCCCCGCTCATGAAGCACAACTCACGGACATGGCCACACGTGCGATGGTGGACAACATCGCGCCGCGATTCGGATTGCTCTCGGGCGACGCCGAAAAGACCCGCGAAGAAACCGCTGGGAACATCCGCGGCTTCATCGCAAACATCCGAACAAAGCCGCTGGGGTTGACGGGAACGATCGGATTGATCTTCGTCGCCATCAGCTTGCTTGCCACGATTGAAGCGGCCTTCAACGACATCTATGGCGTGGAACGAGGCCGGAGCTGGCTCGCCCGGGTGGAACACTATTGGACGGCGGTGTCGTTGGGACTCGCGTTGGTGCTGGCGGGTTCACTGGTGATCTCCGCACAAGTCGAGAGCGTGCAGAATTACGCCCAGAGCTTTGGCTGGATAGGCCATCTCTTGTTGCAGGGCGTGCCAATCCTCTGTCTCAGCGGTGCATTCATGTTGTTCTATCAGCTCATGACGAACACGAAAGTGGACTGGCAGGCGTCGCTCATCGGTGGCGTCACAGGCGGCGTCCTCTGGCACTTGAACGGAAAATTCAACGTCTTCTTCGCCTCGAAGATTGTCGCCACGAGCGCGCTTTACGGCACTCTCGGCGCGATCCCCGTGTTTCTCGTCGGCCTGTATTTCTCCTGGCTGATTCTGCTGCTCGGGGCGCAAGTCGCCTATGCCTTCCAGAACTTGGAGGCGTATCTTCAGGAACGCGTCGCAGAAGCCGTGAACCAACGCGGCCGCGAGTTCATCGCCTTCCGACTGATGACCACCATCGGTGTCCGCTTCCAAGGCGCCGTGCCGCCCGCATCGCTCAATCGCCTCGCCTCGGATCTCAGCATCCCCACGCGGCTCGTGCATCAAGTCATCCGGACGCTAATCGGCGCCAAGCTCGTGGCCGAAGTGACCGGTCCAGACGGCGGGTTTGTGCCCGCACGCCCACTGGACAAAATCACCTGTCACGACATCCTCCAAGCCATGCGCGCCAGCCACGGCCAGGAATTGGCCACGCGCGACGAGCCTTCGCGGAAGGAAGTTTTCGGTGAATTCCAACGCATTCTCGACGCCGAACGCGAGGCGGCTTCATCCGTCACGATGCTGACGCTGGTCAACCGCACTCCAGCATTGACGAATGCCGGGGAAATGAAGGTAATCTCAAACCACCGTGAATAAACCCGTTTAGCACGGGCTAGTAAACCGCCCGACAACCCACCCCCACCCATGATCATCGGCGTCCCCAAAGAAGTTAAGAAGCAGGAACATCGTGTCGCCCTCCTCCCCTCGGCGGCATATCAACTCACCAAGCGCGGCCACAAAGTCGTGGCCGAACGCGGCTGCGGCATCGGCGCCGGCTTTCTCGACAAGGAATATGAAACCGCCGGAGCAACGCTCGTGGACACGCATGCCGCAGTCTTCGAACAAGCCGACTTGATCGTGAAGGTCAAGGAGCCGCAACCCGCCGAGATTCCCCTGCTCCGCCCGAACCAGATCCTCTTTACTTACCTGCACCTCGCCGCCGACAAGACATTGACTGAGTCTCTTGCCAAGACCGGTTGCACCGGTGTCGCGTATGAAACCATAGAGGTGAACCGCCGCCTACCACTGCTCGAACCGATGAGCGAAATCGCCGGGCGCATGAGCATCCTCGTCGGCGGCTACTTCCTCGCGAAACATTACGGCGGCAGCGGCACATTGCTCGGCGGCGTGCCAGGTGTGCTGCCCGGCAAGGTTGTGGTCCTCGGGGGCGGTTCCGCCGGCATCAACGCCGCACGCATGGCCACTGGCCTCGGCGCCGACGTAACGATTCTTGAAGTGGACATCGAGCGCATGCGCTATCTCGACATCACGCTCACCACAGCCCACACACTTTACTCGGACGAATCGCACCTCCTGCAAATCCTCCCCAGCACCGACCTGCTCATTGGCGCGGTGCTCGTGCCCGGCGCCAAAGCACCCAAACTCATCCGGCGCGACATGCTCAAGCTCATGCGCCCCGGCAGCGTCGTCGTGGACATCGCGATTGATCAAGGTGGTTGCGCCGAAACTTCACGCCCGACCACGCACGAAAACCCAGTCTTCGTGGAAGAAGGCGTGACACACTATTGCGTCGCCAACATGCCCGGCGCTTACGCCCGCACAGCGACTCAGGCGTTGACCAACGCGACCTATCGTTACGTGGAATTGCTCGCCGACAACGGCCTCGCCGACGCGTGCATCCGCCAGCCCGCGCTCTTTGGCGGCATCAATGTCATGGGCGGCAAGATCACCCACAAGGTCGTCGCCGACGCGCATAACCTGCCCTACACACCAGTGAAGTTCTAGATCACTTGCCAGACGTGAACGAACCTCTCACAAAACTTCAGCGCGAGAACAGCGAGCTGAGATTCTGGCTGAGAGCCGTCCTTTCGGCCTTAAACCTCGGCCTGCTCGCTGCGTCCTTTTACCGATTCTGGACCATTCCCCAGTTCAAAGAAGTGCTGGCTGGCATGGGCGAAGGGCAACCATTGCCCATGCTGACCGTCATGGTCTTCAAGCACGTCTCCTTGATCGCCACGCTCAGCCTCGCCTTGGGTGCGGTTGGTTTGTTTACCTTTTACGTCCTCCGCAGTTTTAAGTGGGCGATGAGCATCAGCATCTCGACGGCGTTGCTGCAGCTCTTGATATTCCTCGGAACGACTTGGGCGACATTTGCTCCTTTGACCGAACTGATGAACAACCTTGGGGGCGAGCCTCTATAAGCGCATTTCCCGCTTGAGTCCCGCGCCGGTTTTGCGTCTTTAGCCGCATGCCAGACTGGATCGTCGCCATCATCCTCGGGGTCATCGAGGGCATCACGGAATTCATCCCCGTCTCCTCGACGGGCCATTTGCTCGTCGCGGAACACGTGCTGCACGTGGACAAGTCGGACCTCTTCAACATCGTCATCCAATGCGGCGCTGTCCTCGCTGTGCTGCCGCTTTTTCCCCAGCGCCTTTACAAGTTCATCTTCGAATGGCGCGACAAAGAGACGATGGACTACCTGCTCAAGATCCTTGTCGCCTTCGTCATCACCGGCGGGGTTGGATTCATCCTCGACAAGAAAGGATTCAAATTGCCGGACAATTCCACGCCGATCGGCATTGCCCTGCTCGTGGGCGGCCTTGCCTTCGTCGCTGCAGAATTATTTCTACGCGGCAAACGCACCACCACCCAGATCACTTGGGGCGTCACCCTCGCCGTTGCGATCGGCCAGCTAATCGCGGGAACCTGTCCCGGAACCTCTCGCTCCGGGGCCACCATCATCTTCTGCCTCCTCATGGGATTGAGCCGTCCCGCCGCAACCGAGTTCTCCTTCCTCGTCGGCATCCCCACCATGCTCGCGGCAGGCGGCTGGAAAATCCTCAAAGCGCTGCACCATCCCCTGCCCGACGCGCCGAAGGAAGATTGGGGAATGCTGCTGCTCGCGACCGCCGTCTCAGCCGTGGTCTCCTTCCTCGCGGTGAAATGGCTGCTCCGTTACGTCCAATCACACACCTTCAATGCCTTTGGATGGTATCGCGTCATCCTCGGCATCTTCATCCTGCTGGTTTTAAAGTGAGCGAACTGCAGGCAGTCACTTGAACTGTGCTGCGTGGGAAGCCGACTAGAACGACGCGAACGCGGAGCATCAAAACCGCCACTGGACTGAGAACGTGTGCATGTTCAACCCCTGGTTATCTTTCGCTATGCCTCCGTTCGACATGTGCTGGAAGTGGTAACTCAGGCTGACATTTTTCTGCGGCGCCCACGCCAAACCAAACCAGCTGCGGATCTGGAAATCACTCCCGATACCACGCGTCACGAACTCATGCTCACTTAACAAAGTCGGCGCCAATCCGATTTCGAGCGCCACCGGCGACTTCACCGGTGCCAGCGAAAGCATCACCCCAGCCGAACCGATGACCGCCGTCGTGTGATCGTTGCCGAAACTTCCGAGCGAAAGATCCAGCCGGGGTGTCAAGGGCCAGTCACGCCCGAGATCCCATTGCCACGGCAATGAAAAATCCACCACGGCCTCGGTTTCCTGGAAGTCACGGCTCAAACTGCCCTCACCAAATCCGTAACGCAGCCCCGCCGCATCGAGTCCAAAATGTGGCCTCGCCGCCTCCTGTGCCACCCCCACAAGGCTGATCAATGCAAAACAGGCTAGGGCCACAATTTTACGCTTCATGCGTTACCTCTCGCAGAAATTCCAAAACAAATGCCCGGTGGACCGTAATTCCGGCGCGCTCGAATGGCGAAGAATACACAAGGAGCCGAAAATGACAAATGCAAGGAACCAGCAAATCAGGCTGGATCTTTTACTCGGCGCATAAAAAAGCCCGGCGCAACAATGGCGCCGGGCGGTTTGCAAAAGCCAGACTCAGTAAACCACCTTGTTCAGCGGATACTCAATGATGCCTTCAGCCCCAGCTGATTTGAGCTGTGGGATCAAATGACGAACAGTCGCCTCGTCGATGATTGTTTCCACTGCCACCCAACCGGGTTGACTGAGTTGCGAGATGGTCGGATTACGCAACGCGGGCAGACTTTCAAGCAATGACTTCAAATTCTTCTCCGCAATGTTCATCTTGAGACCAACCTTTGACTCAGCTTCGAGCGCACCGCGCAACAACAGCGCCAGCGTCTCCACCTTCTGCCGCTTGAATTTGTCCTTCCATGCGTTGTGATTGACGATGAGCCGGGGCGAGGAGGTGAGCAATGTCTCCACGATGCGCAGCTTGTTGGCTCGGAGGGATGAGCCGGTCTCAGTCACTTCGATGATGGCGTCTACCATCTCATGCGCTTTCACTTCGGTCGCGCCCCACGAAAATTCAACCTCGGCGGTTTTCACGCCGTTCTTCTTGAGCCACTGCTTCGTCAGGTTCACCACCTCGGTCGCGATGCGCTTACCTTCCAGGTCCTTCACCGATTTGATCGGCGAATTCTCCGGCACGGCTAGCACCCAGCGCGTCGGCTGACGGCTGACCTTGCTGAACACAAATTCGCCGACTTCATGGACCTTGGAATCATTCTCAATGATCCAGTCGTATCCGGTGATGCCCGCATCGAGCACACCGTTCTCAACGTAACGGCTGATTTCTTGTGCGCGAATCAAACGGATCTCGAGTTCGTCGTCATCCACGTAAGGAACGTAGGAACGGCTGGAAACGGAAACGTTCCAGCCCGCCTTCGCCATCTTCTGGAGCGCGGACTCCTGCAAACTGCCTTTGGGCAGACCGAATCGAAGCACTTGCTTGCTCATGTGTTAAAAACAACCGGCGTGGGTTGAACACCGGGGTGCCATTTGTAACGTATTCCGGCTCGGTGAGGCGAACATTTTTTAGATGACGAATGAAACGACGGTAGTGCCAAACGTGGGAAAACATAACGCAGCCCCAAAAGAAGCCAAAGCACGCCACCATTCAGGGCCGCGTGATCTCACTCCGCCAGCAGACGCTCGATGATTTTGCCCTCGACCTCGATGGCCGTGCCATGGCGGATGCCTTTCGGCATCGCAAGTTTGCTGGTCACATCCTCCCAAGTTTTCCAATCGCGCGTCTTCATCGCCCCGTAGTGATGGGCCGTGTAGCAATCGAAGTAAACGTAGTAATCCTGCCCGACGCGCAACGCCGTCGGTCCTTCCACCCAGCTTGGCGTGAAGGGCGGAGCCAGTTCGCCGAACGGCCCCTCGGGATTATCCGCCATCGCGGTGCGCAGATGTTTCTTCGCGACTGGCTTCGGCGTTTCATCCTTCACGATGATGTGCCAATGACCTTCGCTGCCTTGGATCATCGTCGCATCGATCACGTTGAATCCCGGCTCGTAAAACAGCTGCGTCGGGGTGAAGGTCTGAAAGTCCTTCGTCGTGGTGCTGTAGATACGATGGTTGTTGCCGCCTTCTGCAGTGGATTGCGTCTCCGGAAATTTGCCGGGAATCGTCGAGGCCCAAAAGATCAGAAAACGTTCGCGCCCAGCATCCCAGATGATTTCGGGCGCCCAGCAATTCTTCACCGTGGGTTCCTGCTCCATCACCGGCAACGCCTGTTGCGGCGTCCACGAGAGGAAGTCCTTGGTTGACGCGTAGCCGATCGTCTTACCGCCCCACGCGGTGGTCCAAACCATGTGAAACGTGCCGTCCGGTCCTTGTGTGACGCAGGGATCGCGCATGAGTTTCGATTCACCAACCCGCGGGCGCATAAAGCTGAGCCCCTCCTTGAGCGCATTCCATTTCAAACCGTCCTGACTCCAAGCGAGGTGCAAACCATCCTCCCCATTATTGGTGAAATAGGTGAACAGATAAGCCTTGCCAGTCACTTTTCGGGTGGCTGCCGGCTTCTCCAGAGCACGCTGACCTGCGATGCGATACAACCCGGCACCATGCCACGGCAGTTCCACAACCAACGCACCCGTTGACGACGCTCGGTCTTCATTCGCCCACAAGTCGCGCGCTTTGCAGACGCCCGCAAAACCAGCTTCCCCCAACTGCATTTCAATCTTCGCGCTCACAGGCGCATTGGTCTCGCTCGGCTTGTTGCGTGTGTTGAAAAGCGCGAGGTAACGGTCGGTTGAACCCGGCACTTCCGCAATCCACGCCACCACGCCATCGCGGCGGAACAATTGGCGGTTGCCCGTGCTGCTCTGATTCACTGCGATGACCTCCGGATTCGTCAGCAGCGATTTCGTGAAGCCGTCGAGCTTCGTCAAGTCGCCCCCCATGATGAGCGGCGAGCGGGCGATGCTCCAAAGCGTCATGAGCGTGTATTGCTCGTCGCGGGTGAAACGAGTGCCGCGCGGAACGACGCGACCACCGCGATTCCCAGCGACCATCCCCAGCGGCAACATATCGGCGTCTGGAAAATGACCGGGCCCGATGAACGGCTCCCACTTGTGACAACGCTCGAACTGCTCCAGCAACGCCTTCCAGTTGTCCCAGAAGTCGTCACTGATGCGCCACATGTTCGCGTGTTGCTTGACGTGCGCGCCCTCACCCACCGGCGTCTCCCCCGGCGACGTGCTGAGCACGATCTTACGCCCGCTGCGGTCGATGGCCTTGCGGATCGCTTCAATCTCCGCCCGATTAGCGGCGTAAGGACGGCTGAGATCATCCACCTTCACCAAATCCACGCCCCACGACGCTACGAGTTCGAAGAGCGAGTTATAATACTCCTGCGCGCCCGGCTTGGTCATGTCCACGCCGAACATGTCGCCGTTCCACGGGCAGACACTGTTGGTGTTCGCGATGTCGGCGGGACGCGCGGCTGTGCCTTTGATCGCTGTGTTTTCGCGCACCGCCTGCCGCGGAATGCCGCGCAGCAGATGGATGCCGAACTTCAGCCCCTTACTGTGAACGAAATCGGCCAGCGGCTTGAAGCCTGCGCCATTCGTGGCGGACGGAAAACGATTCACAGCGGGCAGCAGCCGACTGAACTCATCCATCACGAGTGTGGCGTTATGGCGGTAATCGAACCCCGTGGCTGCGGGCTCGAACCATTGGATGTCCACCGTCACGTATTCCCACCCGAACGGCTTCAATTCCTTCGCCATCACTTCGGCTTGCGCCTTTACCTGCTCTTCAGTGACCGTCGTAGCGAAGCAATCCCAACTGTTCCAGCCCATCACGGGCTTCTCGGCCCAAGACCAAAAGGCAGGCGTGTTGCTTTGCGAAAAGGCGGTGAGGGCAAGGCAAACGGGCAACGCGTAAAAGAATTTGCGAATCATGGCTGCAACCCAAAGTAGCGGGAAACCGGAACAAAAGCCGACTCAATTTCCATCAGGCTTTTTCTCCGAACGAGTCGGGCTCTCAGGCATGGCGAACACCGCAACAGCATCAGGCTTGGCGGGATTGAATCCGGAAAAGTCATCGGCCAGAAACTTGGCGAGCGAAAGTTTATCTTGGCGAATACCCTCGGCAATGCACTTGGCGAGTTCGTAGCTGCCGTAATTGTTATGATGCGTTCCGTCCTGGAACGCCCGGTCGAGATCGGAGCCGAGCGCACGATAGAGCACTTTGCTCATGGCATGCAGATCAATCAGCGCCACGCCCTCTTCCTTCGCGACGTCCCGCACCTTCTGCGGATAGCCAGCCAGCGTGTCCTTGTTGAGGCCCCCTTTCCGCTCCATCGAAGTGACCAACACCAAAGTGCCTCCCTTCGCTCGAGTCTGTGCGACAATCTTCTTCAGATTCGCGCGGTAAACCGCGAGCGCATTCGTGGCCTTGTCTTTCATGTCGTTGTGACCGAACTGCAGAAACAGCCAGTCTCCGTGCTTCATCGTCGCAAACACTTTGTCGAAACGTTTCGCCCCGAATGAACTCTTGATGGACTCGCCCGACTGCGCGTGATTTGCGACCGCCACGCCCGGCCCGAAAAAGCGCGGCAACATCTGCCCCCAGCTGTTCCATGGTTCGTTGGGTTGGTCGCAGACGGTGGAGTCGCCCAACAGAAACACTGTCGGCACTTCGACTGATTTGACCTCCAACGATTTTACGCCCGGCCGCGAACCGTTGAATTCCAGCGTCAGCTTCTCATCCCAATTGACCATCTCACTTTCTTTTTCGCGGGGCTTGAGCCGGACATGCTCACCACCCGGGATCTGCGGCGTCCGCACATTGACGACGACTGTCTTGGTGACGAACTCGCCCGGCTTCGTGACGACCTGCTCAATCAACAACCGCCGCAGCTCCGCCTTGAGGGTGTTGGTGGTTGCGAACTGTTCGTCACCAAAAGTGACCGTGACAGCATAGTTGCCTTCAGGGACGACAACAGAGAAGTAAAACGGCTTTGAACCAGACTTGAAAGCGTCCGTAGTTCCAAGATCAAAACCGGCGCCGCGTTCCGCAGAGTAAGCATCGTCTACCGACACCTTTTGGGCATCGAATTGAAACTTGCGTTGAAAACCCTCGGAGGAAGCAGTCAGGGATGCGACCGCAACAACAACGACAGCGGCAAATAATTTGTTCATGATTTGAATGTGACCGGAATTGTGCCGGCGCTATTCAAAGACCTGAAGGCAGGTTTGCCGAGCGGTTTTGCGGGTGAATAATTGGCGACAACCCGTCGCCAACGCATCAATAAACCTTGCGGAGATTCGAAGGCAGGATGTTCAGCTCCGTGCGATATTTCGCGACGGTGCGCCGGGCGATGACGATGCCTTTGTCCCCGAGCATCTTCACCACTTCCTGATCGGAAAGCGGTTTCTTCGGATCTTCAGCTTTGAATATTTCGGAGATCATGTCCTTCACACTAGTGTTGGACATCGTCCCCTCGCCGGTCGAGGTGGTAATCCCGGCAGTGAAGAAATACTTCATCTCGAAGATGCCCTGCGGTGTCTCAATGTATTTGCCGGAGACCGCACGGCTGACGGTGGTCTCGTGCACGCCAACCACTTCGGCCACCTGAACCATGGTCATCGGCTTCAGGAACGCAACGCCCTTGTCCATGAACTCGCGCTGACGTTTGACGATTTCCTTCGCGATGTTCGTGATGGTGGATTGCCGTTGATGGAGACTCTTGATGAGAAATTTTCCCGCGCGGATCTTTTCGCGGATGTAATTGCGAACCTCGGTGTTCTTGTCACCGCCGGAAATCAGATCCTTGTAGGTATTGCTGATGCGCAGGTGCGGGATGTGATCATTGTTCGTCGTGACCAGATAATCATCGTCTGAACGGACGACAAACACCTCCGGCACCACGAACTGATCATTGTCCGCCAGGAACGCACGGCCAGGGCGCGGCTCCAAGCGCGCAATGCGAGCAATGGCGTCCTGCACTTCTTCGACTGACTCATCGGTGCCACGCGCGATGTCCGGTATGCGACGACGGCCCAGCGCTTCCATGTGGTCGCGGATGATGGTGTATTCGAGGGTGTCGGTCTCGTCGTTTCGCTCGAGCTGCAACATCAGGCACTCACGCAAATCGCGAGCGCCGACGCCAGCGGGGTCAAACGACTGGATAACCTTCAACGTTTCGATAATTTTTTCGGGAGCCAAGCCGGTGGATGAAGCCATTTCATCCACGCTGGTCTTAAGGTAACCGTAGTCGTCGATGTTACCGATGATAAGTTCCGCGACCTGCCAAAGCTCTTCCTTGAGTTCTGAATCACGCACCTGCTCGATCAACTTTTCCTGCAAGGACGTGCTTGCTACCAGTGAATCGAACATGAACTGGCGACGTTCCTCGTCCTCAGCACTCGCCTTGGCCGGCCCCTTGGACTGCGCGTAGTGATCGCGCCACTCCTGATCCAGTTGAGCGAGGTGCTCAAACTCCTGCTGAAACGCCTCGTCGTCTTGAGCGGGTTTCTCTGTTGCTGGATCGAAAGTGACGTCTGCCGGCGGCTCAGTCGGGTCAGAAAGGTCAGACACCGTCTCGCCGTCCTCACGGCGCTCAGACATATCCATGTCTGTGGCAGCAATCTCTTCAAGAACGGGATTCTGTTGAAGCTCCTGCTCGACAAGCGCTTTGAGTTCCAGCGTCGGTGCCTGCAATAGCGCGAGTGATTGCTGGAGTTGGGGAGCCAACACCAGCGACTGCGTCATCCGCGCTTGTAACGTCAGGCCTTGCGACATGCGGCGAGTTTAAGAAGCAACTCCCGGGGCACAAGAAAAACGTGGCACGATTTTCGCTAGAGGTCAGTTCAACTTCACCGACGCATGCTGTCGCCTGATATAGACACCGCCAGCAAAAATCAAAACTCGAAGCCACACTACTCCACTGGGCACCCCAGAAATCCGTTGCCGCCCTCCATCCCCCCACCTAACGTCGCCGCGTGGCTTGTCGGTTCACGATTCTTGGCAGCGGTTCCAAAGGCAATTGCGCTTATCTGGAAACAGATGAGGTGCGATTGCTAATCGATGCTGGCTTCAGCGGGCGGCAAATCCGCCAACGTCTCGCCGCCATCGGCCGTTCGCCTGAAAGCCTGACAGGCATTCTCATCACGCACGAGCATAGTGACCACATTCAAGGGCTCACCGGCTTGAACGACGTGAAGGTGCCGGTTTATTGCAACCGACTCACGCGCGACGCCACCGAACATCAACTCAAACTCCGCCTCGAAAGTCGCCTCTTTGAAACCGGAGCGTCATTCGATATCGGGGATGTCTCCGTTGAATCCTTTTCCATCCCGCATGACGCGCAAGACCCGGTTGGCTTCCTGATTCGCACCGCCACAGCGAACATCGGCTTCCTCACCGACCTTGGCCATGCAACAACGCTGGTGCTGAATCGAGTCAAACCGGCACACGCGCTCGTGCTCGAAGCCAACTACGACGTGAAGTTGCTGCAAGACGACACCAAGCGCCCGTGGAGCATCAAGCAACGCATCGCCAGCCGGCACGGGCATTTGTCGAATGACGCGGCGGCAGGCGCAGCGCAAGAAGTTGTGTCAGCCGACTTGAAACATCTTTACCTGGGCCACCTGAGCCAGGACTGCAACCGCCCCGAGCTTGCGGCGGCGGCGGTCACCGAACGGCTCCGAAGCCTCGGCGCGACGCACGTTCACACGCAGGTTACTTCGCAAGACACCGCCTCAGCCACGCTCACGCTTTGACGGCTCATGTTCCGCCTTCGCAAGATTGATTCGTTCGACGAGCCAGCACTGGCGCCCTATCGCACCATGCGGCGGCCGAAGGAACACGCCGAACTCGGCATCTTCGTCGCAGAAGGCGACAAGGTTGTGGAACGATTGTTGCAAGACCCGCGCTACGGTATCGTCTCCGTTGTTTTGCCGCCCGATCGCGTCAAGGAATTCACGCCACTGCTGGAGAAGCGCGCCGAAGATTTCGATCTCTTCGTCGCCGAGAAGAAGCTGCTGAACACGCTCATCGGCTTCACGATGTATCAAGGCGTGCTCGCCGTCGGAAAGATTCCGAGGTTGCCCTCGCTGGAAGAAGTCCTTGCCAACGCGCCGCGTCCTCGGCTCCTCGTCGCAGCCGATGATCTCACGAATTCCGAAAACGTCGGCTCACTGGTTCGCAATTGTGCTGCGTTTGGCGTTCAAGGCCTGCT
>JBEGQI010000152.1:0-20730 GCA_041181065.1 Verrucomicrobiota bacterium
TTCTTGATGAGCGCGAGCAGCACGGTCTGGCTGTTCCACATGCCGAGCGAGAGGCCGAGGTTGCGCTTCATGTTCTCGGGATAGACGTTGATGCCGTCCATCAGCCGCGTGAGCAGGCCGAACATGTAATCGAGCAGCGTGCAACTGTCCGGGAATATGATGCGCTCAACGCTGCTGTGGCTGATGTCGCGCTCGTGCCAGAGGGCGACATTCTCCAATGCGGCGACGGCATTGCCGCGCAACACACGCGCGAGGCCGGTAAGCCGTTCCCACGTGATGGGATTGCGCTTGTGCGGCATGGCGCTGGAACCTTTCTGGCCCTTGGTAAACGGCTCTTCGGCTTCGAGCACTTCGGTGCGCTGCAAATGGCGGAACTCCACCGCCCAACGTTCAATGCTCGCGCCAACGAGCGCCATCGTGGTCTGGAACTCTGCGTGAATATCGCGCTGCACCACTTGCGTGGCGAGCGGCGCGGGTTTGATGCCCAATTTCTTGCAGACAAACGTCTCGACGCGCGGCGAGAGATGCGCGCTGGTGCCGACGGCGCCGGAAATTTTGCCCACGGCCACGACGTCGCGGACGGTTTCCAACCTGCGGAGGGCGCGGGTGAATTCATTGTGCATCAACGCGAGCTTGAGGCCGAACGTGGTTGGCTCGGCCTGGATGCCGTGACTGCGGCCGATGCAAGGCGTGAACTTGTGCTCGTTCGCGCGGCGCGCGATGACGGGCAAAAGCTTCTTCACGTCGGCGATGAGCAGATCGGCGCTTTGCATCATCTGGACGGCGTAACAGGTATCGCCCACGTCGCTGCTCGTGAGGCCGAAGTGGAACCAGCGGCTCGCCTGATCGTTGATGGCCTCGGCGACGGCGGTGGTGAAGCCGATGACGTCGTGATTGAGCGTCTTCTCCAGTTCGCGCTGGCGGGCGACGAGGCCGGGCAGGTCGGCGAACCATTTGTCGCAACCGGCCTTGATCTTGGCGAAGTCCTTCTTCGGAACGACGCCTTCTTTCACGAGCGCTTCACTGGCGAGCAGTTCGATCTGCAACCAGAGGTTGAGCTTGTTTTCGTCGGTCCAGATGGCCCGCATTTCGGGGCGCGAATAACGCGTAATCATGGGGGCAATTAAAAAATAAAAATGCCAAATGCAAAAGGCGGAAGTGGGAATGTTGGACAGAAGCTTGCCGCATTTGGGCGGAGGCGGTTTACTAGGCCAATGGGAATCGGCTTCGGCACGCTCATCAAGCCCTTGTGCTTAAAGCCTGTGGCGCGTATTAACGGGAACCTCTTTCAGGTGCGTTCGTCCTTCATGCAACAACTGTTGTCCTTGTTCTCCTATTGCA
The DNA here is from genome assembly GCA_041181065.1 of Verrucomicrobiota bacterium. Taxonomy (GTDB): domain Bacteria; phylum Verrucomicrobiota; class Verrucomicrobiia; order Limisphaerales; family DSYF01; genus DSYF01. The sequence goes on from JBEGQI010000152.1 coordinate 1,342, forward strand.
AGTCGATGACCGTGGACAAGGATGCTCGGGTGATACTCATTGAAAGGCGTATGTTGTGGGTCTGGCGCCGACGTTGGCACATTCCGTTTCTTCGGGTCCGGCGGATCAACTACGGATTCAGTGATTCTTTTGGAGGCCTGGCGCGGGCCGCATTGGAGTTTTACACAGTCAGTTTCATTCTTATCGGGCCGGAGGAGGAATTCCCCTTGTTCAGCTTTGTCGGTGAATTTAGTGAGCCGGCTACGTGGGATGATGTTCTGATTTACGGCGAACGGGCGCTGTATTGGGGCAGTGAAGGTGGGCAGGCCGCTGGTTCCCGCGAGTTTGTTCTTCTCCTCCAGCAATTCACCGGCGCCCCGCTCGCGTGAAGCTTCCGCGGGTTTCCGCGCCGACGCTTGACATCCCTTATTTAAAACCTACTGTCCGGTAGGTTTTGAAGGCAAAAGCACAAGCCACCCGGCAGGCGGTCCTCGATTCGGCGACGAAGGCGTTCGCACGGCGTGGATACGCGCGCACGTCCGTGGAGGAATTGCTGGCGGCGACCGGGCTTTCGAAGCCGACGCTTTACTACTACTTCAAACACAAGGCCGACCTGTTCCGCGCCATCCTCGCGTTCGCTTACGACGAATCATTCCGGTTGATGAACGAGGCATCGACGCGGGGAAAGACGCCGGAGGAGAAGCTCATTGGCGTGGCGGAAGGATTGTTTCAGTTCGCGGAAAGCCACGAGGATCTGATGCGGCTGGTGTTGAGCACGGTGTTCGCGGCCAACACGGAATTGCCGCCGCGCAGCGTGGACATGGCGAAGCGCCGTCGCAATTTCGAGCTCGTGCGCCAGATCGTCGAGGACGCGCAGCAGGCCGGGCAATTCAAGACGAGCTACGCGGCGGAGGAACTGGCGCAGGGAATCTTTGGCGCGCTCAGCTATCAGGTGCGCGCGCATCTGCTCGATCCGTCGCAGACGCTCGACCGGAAGCGGGCGGAACGGATCGTGGCGTTGTTCCTCGAAGGCGCCCGGACGGAGAAATGATTTTTGCATGAAGCCAATCAAGTTCATCACGGGGTTGTTCTGTGTCGCGCTGGCGGGTTTGCCGGCGTGCAGCAAGCAGGACGGCCAAAAAGTCGCGCGGCAGAATGACGCCCGGCCCGTTGCAGTGGTCGCGGCGACGAATGTGGCATGGGACCGAACGGTCTCGATCGTCGGCACCCTGTTTCCCAAGGACGAAGCGACCATCGCAGCGCAAGTCGAGGGCGCGGTGGAGAAGACCTTCGTGGATTTCGGCGACCGCGTGAAGTCCGAGCAGGAACTCGCGTTTGTGGACACGGCATCCTACGAAGCATTGCTGCAACAGGCCGTCGGCAATCGCGCGAAGGCGGAGGCGAGCCTGACGAATGCGTTGCAGAACTTCGAACGCGTGCAGCGGCTCAAGGCCGGTGGCATCGCGTCCGAAGCGGACTTCGACACCGCGAAAGCGCAGCTCGATCAGGCGACGGCCGACGTGAAAGCCACGACGGGCGCGGAAGGCGTGGCGCGTTTGAATGTGGAACGTTCCCGCGTGCGTGCGCCGTTCGATGGCGCCATCGCGCAACGCTACGTCGGGCGCGGCGATTATGTGAAGGCGGGCTCGCAGTTGTTCAGCATCGTGAACGACGGCGTGTTGAAGTTCATCTTCGCGGTGCCGGAGCGTTATGCGTCGTTTGTGGAGAAGCGCCTGCCCGTCACGTTCAACGTGGACAATTACCCGGGCGAAACCTTCACCGGCAGCGTGTATCTCATCAGCCCGTCGGTGAGCACGGCATCGCGCGCGTTCAACGTCGGCGCGCTGGTGACGAACACGAACTTCCGGCTCAAGGCGAGCACGTTCGCGCGCGGCGAACTCACGGTGGAACGCGGCGTGGCCACGACGGCGGTGCCATTGGAATCGGCGGTGAGCTTTGCCGGTGTGACGAAGGTCTTCGTCGTCGAGAACGGGGTCGCGCGTGGACGGCAAGTCACGTTGGGCCGCGTGCGCGACGGTTGGCAGGAGGTTAGCGAGGGGTTGAAGCCGGGTGAACTTGTGGTGATCGGCGGACAGAGCAAACTCGTGGACGGGACAGCCGTGACGATCCAAAGCGCGGAGCCGACCAAGGCTGCCGCCAACCCCAGCCACTGACATGTCCTCGCCCTCTTCCGACAATCCGCCGCCCGCGATGCGCGGCGTGGGCATTGCTGACTTGTGCATCAAGCGGCCGGTGTTCGCCACGATGCTGAACCTGTTTCTCGTCGTGCTGGGTTGGTTTTCATTTCAGGACATCGGGATTGACCAGTTTCCAAACGTTGAGTTGCCGATCATCACCGTGACGACGACGTTGCGTGGCGCGTCGCCCGAGGAGATGGAGACGAGCGTGACCAAGCCGCTCGAAGAGATCATCAACACGATCCAAGGCATCGACGAGTTGGGCAGCGTGACGACCGAAGGCGTGTCGCAGATCACCGTGCAGTTCCTGCTGGAGCGCAATCGCGACATCGCGGCGCAGGACGTGCGCGACAAGGTGAACACCATCCTTTCGCAACTGCCCGCGAACACCGAGACGCCCATCATCGACAAGTTCGACCTCGACGCGGTGCCGGTGTTGTCCGTGAGCGTCAGTGCGCCGCGTGACTTGCGCGAGATCACTTACCTCGCTGACAAGACCATCAAACAGAACCTCGAAACGGTGAAGGACGTCGGCTCCGTGACGTTGGTCGGGGCGCGGACGCGCGCGGTGCAGGTGTCGGTGGATGTGCCGAAGTTGCGGGCGTTCAACCTGACCATCGACGACGTGCGCAAGGCATTGCAGCGGCAGAATCTGGAAGTGCCCGGTGGCCGCTTGAACCAGAGCCCGCGCGAACTCACGGTGCGCACGCTCGGGCGCATGCAGGCCGTGAAGGATTTCAATGAGATCATCGTCGCCAACTTCGCCGGTCAGCCCGTGCTGTTGCGCGACGTGGCGCGGGTGGAGGATGCTGTGGAGGAACCGCGCACGCTGGCCAAGACGGGCGGCGAACAGTGCGTCACGCTCATCATCCGCAAACAATCCGGCAGCAACACCGTGCGCGTCATCGATGCCGTGAAGCAACGGCTGGCGGAGTTGCGTGCGGTGGTCCCGGCGGATTTCAAGATGGAGATCGTGCGCGACCAATCGCGTTTCATCCGCCGCTCGCTCGACGAAGTCAGCTTCCATCTGGTGCTGGGCGCGATCCTCGTGGCGCTGACGACGTTCCTCTTTTTGCACGACTGGCGCGGCACGGTCATCGCGTCCATCGCGATCCCGGCGTCCGTTATTTCTACGTTCGTGCTGATGCGGGCGATGGGTTACACGTTGAACAATTTCACGATGCTCGGGCTCGTGTTCGCGGTCGGCATCGTGATCGATGACGCCATTGTCGTGCTAGAGAACATTCACCGCACGATGGAGGAAAAGGGCTGGGATGGAAAAACTGCGGCGAGCCATGCGACCCGCGAAATTGCGTTGGCCGTCATGGCGACGACGCTTTCGCTCGTGGTCATCTTCCTGCCGCTCGCGTTCATGAAGGGCCGCGTCGGAATGTTCTTCTCGAGCTACGGCGTGACGGTGGCGTTCGCCATCATGGTGTCGTTGTTCGTGTCGTTCACGCTGACGCCTATGCTGGCATCGCGTTTCCTGCGGCACACGGATGACCCACGTTTGCGTGAGAAGAAGGCGCACGGCGGGCCGTTGATGCAGTGGCTCTCGGGGCACTATCAACGGATCCTGGCGTGGAGCCTGGCGCATCGCGGGCTGGTGATGCTCGTGAGTGCGCTGGTGTTCCTTTCGATTTTCGGACTGGGGCGGCTAACGAAGTTCACCTTCATCCCGCAGGACGATTCGAGCGAGTTCGAGATTGCCTTGCAGATGCCGGAGGGCACGGACCTCGCGCGCTCGGCAGCGACGTGCGATGCGATCGCGGCCAAGCTGGCGGCAATGCGCATCAAGGGCGAGCCGGTCATCACGCAGACGTTGATCACGGTCGGCAACACCAGCGGACGGCTCGGCAAAGGCGAAGGCGACGCGACGGTGGCGAACATCTACTGTCGTTTGCCGGAACTGGGCGGATTGCTGGACAAGTTGCTGGGCCGGACACGGCGTTGGTCGCAATTCGACGCGATGGGCCTGACGCGCAAGGTGCTGGCACAATTCCCGGATGTGCGCGCGAGTGTGCAGTTGATTTCGAACATTGGCGGGGCCGGCCGCAACTACGACGTGCAGTTCAACCTCGTCGGGCCCGACCTCGACAAGTTGATGGGTTACAGCGAGCAGTTGATGGCGAAGATGCGCGAGAAGCGCGGCATCGCGGATGTGGACATCACGCTGGCGAATCGCAAGCCCGAGTTGCGCGTCGAGGTGGACCGTCCAAAGGCCAGCCAGTTCGGTTTGCAGATCGAGGACATTTCCAGTTCGTTGCGGACGTTGGTGGGCGGCGAGATCGTGGGCACGTTCCGCGAGAGCGATGACCTTTACGATGTGTGGCTGCGCGCCGATCCGCGAAACCGCGTGACGCAGGAATCGCTGGAGGATGTGACGTTGCGCACCAGCAGCAACAATCTCGTGCAACTCGGCAACGTGGTGAGATTTCGCGAGGAACGCGGCCCGAATCAGATCGACCGTTATCAACGCCAGCGCAAGGTGACCATCGGCGCGAACCTCGTGAACAAGGCGTTGGGTGAAGCGATGGAGGACATCCGCGGCGTGGTGAAGGATCTGAATCTTCCCGCTGGTTACGATGTGATCTTCACTGGTCGCGCGAAGACGTTGCAGGAGACCGGGCAGAACTTCCTCGTGGCCTTCGGGCTCGCGATGATTTTCATGTATATGATCCTGGCGGCGCAGTTCGAGAACTTCGTCCACCCCATCGCAATCCTGCTCGCCGTGCCATTATCGCTGCCGTTCGCGCTCGTCACGATGATCCTGCTGAGCGAACCGTTAAACATCTACGCCATCTTCGGCTTGTTCATGCTGTTCGGCATCGTGAAGAAAAATGGCATCCTGCAGGTCGATTACACCAACACGTTGCGCGCGCGTGGCGTGGAACGAGACGAAGCCATTCTCCAAGCCAATCGCACGCGGCTGCGGCCCATCTTGATGACGACGATGATGCTGGTGGCTTCGATGATTCCCATCGCGTTGGGCCAAGGGCCGGGAGCGGCGGGTCGCGCGTCGATGGCCAAGGTCATCATCGGCGGACAGATGCTATGCCTGTTGCTGTCGCTGCTGGTGACGCCGGTGAGCTACGCGATCTTCGATGATTGGAGCCGCGGAAAATTCTGGCGGCGGGCGAAGAAGAATTAAGTGCAGCGCCTTAGTGCTTCTGCATCTTTGAACGCGCCGTTTCGAGGACCTTGCGTTCGTGGTCCGTCAGGCTGTGGATGCCCTGCTTGGCGATCTTGTCGAGGATGGGGTCCACTTCAGACGCAATGTAGTCGTTGGGCGACGCCACGATTTTCGGAGGCGGCGGCATGGAGGAGATGATCACGGGAGGCGGCGTGGGCCGGCGGCGTGCGCGCCACGTCCACCGGATGAATGCGCCGCCCGCAAGCAATCCACCAAGATGTGCCGCGTGAGCGATGCCACCGAACGGGAAGATGGAGCCGATGACCGATAGGGGCAGGACAATCCAGAGCATCGTCCAAGCGCGAATCTTGAACGGGATTGGGAAGAACATCAGCGGGATGTCCGGATAAGACAGCATGAATGCACCGAGCAAACCAGCGATGCCTGCTGAAGCGCCGACCACGGGTGTGGAGGCATCTTGTCGCAGCAGCATCGTGGCGAGGACTTGCAGCAGGCCACCCGCCGTGCCGCTGATGAAGTAAAGCGCAAGGAAGCGACCACGACCGAGTTGTTGCTCCAGAAACCGGCCGAAGGAGTAGAGTGTCACGCCGTTCAGCACGATGTGGAGGACGCTGCCGTGCAAGAACTGGAACGTGAGCAACTGCCAGATGTGCCCCTTGAGGATGCCTGCGAGGCTGAGCCCAAGTTCGTATTCCATCCAACGGTTGCCTCGCAGCATCATCGCAACTTGGACGAGGAAAATGACTCCGAGCGTCACCAGCAGGATGATGGTGGCCGACCAAGGTGCAGAACGGCGCGGCCGGCTGAAATAACCGGGTTTCTCCTCGCGCATGTAATCTCGATCGTAAAGGCCCATGGCGTTCCAAGGCTAAGGTCGATTCACTTTCTTCGCAACGGATTATCAGACACCAGACCTGGACGTTGGTTCAATTCCACGGCCAACCACAAGTGGAGCCGCTCCGGTTTGCGAACCAACGACCAGCCCACGCCAATTTGGACGCGGCGCCGCCAGCGCGTCGTGACCGTCCGGCCCCAACACAAGCAGTGCGGTTGAAAGCGCGTCCGTCTCGGTGGCGGACGGCAGCACGACAGCCGAGAGGATCGCACGCGTCGCGGGTTCGCCAGTGCGTGGGTCGATGATGTGCCCAAGTGTGCGCCCGTTTGCGACGAAGCATTTGCCCGAGATCGCGGAGACGGAGAGCGATTCGTCGCGAAGACTGATTTCGTGACGTTGCCCCGTTCCGGGAATATCCACGGCCACCTTCCACGCCGCTGCATCGGGTGGCGTGCCGAAGGCGAACGCCGTGCTGGTGCCACCGTGCAGCAACGCGCTTTCAACTCCAGCTTCACGCAGCAACTCGACGGCTTTATCCACCGCGTAACCTTTGCCGATGGCGCCGAGATCCAGCATCACACCGTCGCGCTTGAAGCGAACTGTAAACTCGGCACGGTCGAGTTGAACTAAATCCATGCCGCACACCGCACGGGCGGCGGCAACTTCAGCCGCCGTCGGAAGATTTCCCTCGTTGCCGCCGAGCAGCCCCCAGCAACGGAGCAGCGGGGCCATCGTGAGGTCGAACGCACCGTGGGTCTCGGCACTCAAGCGTTGCGCGTGCTCCAGCAGCGCAAACGTTTCCGGCAGGATGCGCACTGGTTCGCAGGCGGCCAGCGCGTTGACGCGTGCGATGTCACTGCCGGGCCGGAACAAGCTGAGCTGCGCTTCGAGCCGTTCGACCTCGCGCAAAGCTTCCTCTCCCGCCGCCCGTAACGACGCGGCATTGCCACCATGCAACACCAACTCGAAGCGGGTGTTCATCGCGCGACAGGCCAGCGTGACGGTTTCCATGCGTTGAACTCTTAATCCCCCTCAGACAGCTGCGAGGAGATCATGATCAAGAGTAAGATTACGATTGAGAACGGAAAGTAAAAGCGTCCGGCAAAAACTTTCCGTCATCCTTTCTCTGCCCTAGACTGACCGCATGACGATTCAGGAAATCCTGTCGAACGAGGCATTGCGCCAGCATGAATTCCCCGTGACGCGCGAGAAGGTGTTCCTTGCGCACGCCGCCGTTTGCCCGCTCTCCCGCCGCGTTTCCGAAGCGGTGGCGCATTACGCCTTGAACGCGTGCGGCGACGATCAGGAAACCGGCATGCTCGAGGGGTTCATGTCCGATGCGCGCGGTGTTGTGGCGAAGTTGCTCGGTTGCACGGCGCCGGAGATCGCATTCGTGGGGCCAACGTCGCTGGGCTTAAGTTTGATTGCAGCTGGCTTGCCGGTGCGCAAGAACGACAACATCCTCATCTACTTCGACGATTATCCTTCGAACGTTTACCCGTGGATGAAACTGGCCGAGCGTGGCGTCGAGGTGCGGTTGATGAATGTGAAACGCCTCGGCGATCTGCGCAGCGTGGACATCATGGGGCAAGTGGACGAGAACACGCGGGCGGTCATCATGGCGAGCTGCCATTTCGTCAGCGGCTACCGATTGGAGATCGAGAGGGTTGGCCGTTACCTGCGCCAGCGCGGCATCATTTTTGGCGTGGATGCCATCCAAACACTCGGTGCTTTTCCGACGACCGTTGAACACGTGGACTTTCTGGCTGCGGACGCGCACAAGTGGCTGCTCGGCCCGTGCGCGGCGGGCGTGCTATACGTGCGACGCGACCTGATCCCGAAGATCAACCCGCCCGTATTCGGCTGGCACAATGTGCGTTGCCCGAACTTCGTGGCGCAGGAGCAGATCACGTTGCGCGAAGATGCGCGGCGGTTCGAGGCGGGTTCACACAACTTGCTGAGTATCGTCGGCCTGCGTGCCGCAATGGAACTCGTGCTGGAGTTGGGCGTGGAAAACATCGGGCGCGAACTATTGCGCAAACGCAGCGTGCTGTTGCCTGCGCTGCTGGCGAAGGGCTACACCGTGTTGAACGCGGACGCCAAGCCTGAGAACGCCAGCGGCATCGTGACGTTCTTCAAACCGGGCGAAGACATGGGCGAGCTGCACGCCAAACTTTCGGAGAACAAAGTCACGGCCTCGTTGCGCACCGACCGGCAGAACCAACGTTACATCCGCTTTTCGCCGCACTATTACAACACGGACGCGGAGTTGGAACGAGCGTTGGCGCTACTTTGATTTCAAGTCCTGCATGAGGCGGCACCAACGTTCGAACAGCGCCTCCGAGATGCCCCAGACATAATCGCCGTCCTCGTGCGGGAACATGGCCTTGGGCCATTCGTCGCCCAGCCCCTCTTTGCCGCGCCAGACTTCTTCGAACGCAGCGACGGCTCTGGATTTTGCGCCTACCTCCAAGGCGAGCAAACAGGTGCGAACGTGTTTCAGATCGGGGTGAATGACCTGGTGAGCCTCGCAAAACTTTAGCAGCGTCCGCGTGGCACGGACCTCCGCAGGGAAGGAGCCGTCGCCATGAATGCGGCGTTCGAGGGCTTCAACCACTTTGCGGAGCATGGTTCACCAGCGGAGATGCATCCGGAGCCAGAGCCGGACCGTGCACCACCAATTGATCTTGGGCTGAGGGTTCACTGAAGCTTGCGGGTGCGAAGGCGCGTTTCCCAACGTCCACTCGACGGAGGTATCGACGTAGCCGGAGATCGTCGTGGAGGACAACGCTGTTTGCAGGACGTTCATCTTGGCTTCCTCGGCGTTTGCGGAAAATTTCCCGAGGGCAAATGCGCCCAAGATCAACAGCATGGCCAAGGTTTGCCTAAAGTTCATGACTTGGTTATGCGTCCAGCACCTGGAGATGTCGAGCCAAAGTCCTGCGAGGTGTTGCAGCCAAAAGCGCAAATCCTGATTTGATTTTGCTCAGTGGCGCGCCAGACTTTTGGCGTGTCACGCGACGAATTCGATACGCTGGTCAAAAAGGTGGAAGCCATCTGGCAGGCGGATCCCAAGCGTTACATGACTAGGGTCGTCGGCTTGTTGTTCCTCGTTTACGGCTTTCTTGCCTTGATGCTGCTGGGGTCGCTGGCGGGGCTGGTGGGTTGCATCGCACTCGTGTTCGCGGCACCCGCTCTGTTCAAGCTCACGCTCATCGGCTTGGTGATCTTCGGGGGATTCTTCTGGGCCATCGCGCGCGGACTGTGGGTGCGAATGAAGGCGCCCGAAGGTCAGCGAATCACCCGGCAGCAGGCCCCCGCATTATTCAAGATGCTCGATGAACTGCGCGTGGCCCTGGATTGCCAGCCGTTCCACGAAGTGTTGCTGATCGCGCAACACAATGCCGCCGTGGTGCAAAACCCACGGCTCGGCATCTTCGGCTGGCATCGCAATTACCTGCTGCTCGGCCTGCCGTTGATGCAAAGCCTCGCGCCGGACGAATTCAAGGCGGTGCTCGCACATGAGTTCGCCCATTCTTCGCGCGGCCACGGGCGATTTGGCAACTGGCTTTACCGCGTGCGCCGGACTTGGGATCGCATCATCGAGCACATGATGAAGCAACGCACGGCGGGCGGCGGGTTGTTGCTGAAATTCCTCGACTGGTTCTGGCCCATCTTCAACGCCCATGTGTTTGTCCTTGCCCGCGCCAATGAATACGAGGCCGACGCCTGTTCCGTTCGCCTCGCCGGGGCCGACGCAGCCGCCGGGGCTCTGACGCGGCTGCCGATTGACGAGAATCTGCTCAGCGAAAAGATCTGGCCGGGCATCTTCGAACTCGCCATTCAACAACGCGAACCCCCGGCCGAAGTCATGTTGGTCCTGCAAAAACAATTGAAAGCCGGCGCGAAGCCAGCCGAGGCGTCGCGCTGGCTGCGTCAGGCCTTTATGATGGAGACGAACAACCTCGATACGCACCCGTGCTTGAAAGACCGGCTGCGCGCCATGGGTCGTCTCCCTGCCGACGCAGGCACGAACGAATCGCCCGTCGCGCCGCTGCCGCCTGAGCGGAGCGCGGCGGAGGAATATCTGGGTGCGCATGCCGAGGTCGCCGCGCGATTGCTGAGCGAAGAATGGCGCAGCAAGGTCCGCACGTTCTGGGCTGATCGCCACGACAAAGCACGGAAGACCACCGCTGAACTGGCGGAGTTGGAACAACCCGCCGCCACACCGCCCACGCCGGACACGCTGTGGAAACGGGCCTGCGCGTTGATCGATCTGCACGGCGACGATAAAGCGATGCCGACGGTCGATCACTTGCTTGCGCTCGATGCCAATCATGCGGGCGGAAATTTCGTGCGCGGAAGAAAGTTGCTTGAGCGGGACGATCCGCAGGGCCTCACTTTCCTTGAAGCGGCCATGACGCATGATCCGATGCTGACCGAAAGCGCGTTGCAACTCGTTTACGGCCATTTCGTCCGCACCGGCCAGCGCGACAAACTGCGGAGCATCGAGGACCGCGTGGACCGTTTCCGCGAGCAGCAGCAGTTCGCGCAAATCGAGCGTGGCAACGTGAATTCCGCTGACACGTTTCTGCCGTCGGAATTGAACGCGGAACACCTCGCCGCATTGCGCCAGGCGGTGAGTTGCGAAGAAGAAGTGGTGGCCGCCGCCGTGGTGCGCAAGCGCGTGATGAACTTTCCGCAGGTGCCATGCTACGTCATCGGGTTGCGCGTGAAAGTCTCGTGGTGGAAGCCGCGCAGCACGGATGCGAACCAGCAGCTCATGAACCGAGTCTTGGGCCGCATTCAATTCCCGGGTCACCACCTGACTTTCGTGGTGACAGACCAATTGAAGGCGCTCGGACACAGGGTGTTTGCCGTCCCCGGCGCCGTGGTTTACGAGCAGCCGAAAAAATAACGACTTTTACCTCCCTGCCTCGCCGAGTGTCTTCAGTTCGCGATCCGTTAGCAGCAGGACGAGTCCGCTCTTCGCGGACTGCGCGCGCACGAAGGCTTGTCGTTCTTTGTTGGTCACGTATTCGATGTCGAGCACTGGCTTGCCGAAGGCTTGCAGCGGCTTGAGGAATTCGAGGACGTATTTGGAGTGTGACGCGGGCTGAAGTGTGTTGCCGTGGGTGAACAGATCTTCCAAGCCGATCGCATCCACGGTGCTGGCGAAATCCGCATGCGCCAGCAACTGCGCGCCGTTCTGCGGGATGACCAGTGCGGAGGCGTTCGCTGAACGGGCGCGGGCGGCGATGGCTTTCACCCAATCCACCATGTCGCGGCGATAGGTTTGCTTCGTCTCGGGATTCAACCGGTCGTCGTTGTAGTTCTTGCCGTCGAACTCGAACGTCTCGAAGCCGTCCACGATGTCCAGGTAAACGCCGTCAAAACCCTGCGCCATGATGCGGTCCACAGCGGCGAGCATCAGCTTCTGCCAGTCGGTGTGCCAGTATTTGACGCGGTAGTTGCCGTGCCAGTCGGGATTCTCGGCGAGCAAGAACGTGGGCGCGTTCGTGTCCGGCTTGCCGTCCTTGTTCGCGTCCCACTCGCGCCGCCAATACGGCCGATAATCCTCCGCCTCGCCGATGGACAGATACGCGATGACCTTGCGCCCGGTCTTGCCGGTGCGGGTGAACTTCAAATCTGCCGGCGTCCACGGTTGGTCGCCGCCGAACGCCGCATCAATCACGATCCAATCGCGTTCACACTGTGCGAGCTTCACGACCGCGGCGGCTTTCGTCTCCGCGAGCGCATCGGCCTGGAGCACGTAGGCGAAGGACTTGGGCGCATCCGCCGCTGATGCCGAAGCAACGCCGCAGATTGCCAGCAAGCAGGCCAATCCAATTGTCGCGGCAGTGCTGCGACTTTTGGCCGTTCGGGGTTTGGCGGCGGGTTTCATTACGATTCATGAACCGCAGAGACGCGGAGACACAGAGGACGCCGCATCAGTTCGTAGGTTCTTCTTCGTGTTTCTCAAAATCCAAAAACCAGCCAAGGCTGAAGCCACAAGCCATGGTCCTTGAAACAAACACCAAAACGGGAAGGGGAAGTCGGTCATCGTCTCGCCATCAATCTTGTCCCCGAAAAAATCGCAGACCAAAACCGGAAGAACCATGATACCCAACAATCCCAGAGGAAAGATTGCCACTTGAAAAATAAAACAACTCGCTGTTATACGCCTCGCCTTTGGAATCGTGCGTCTTGCAAAAACTACCAGAGCTGCAAGGTGGAACGAAAGATAACTGACCCCATACCAACCCAACATCCCTAAAACCGCTTTTAGCGAAGCGCTTCTCAAAAGAATTCCATATAGTTCCCAGGTCAAGGAATCGTTGAAGCCAAGTTTATTTCCATGGCTATCCGACATTTGGATCGGGTGTTCGTAGCCAGCTTGGAGTGCCGCTGCCAACAAGCACAGCAACGCACTGCTTATTACTAGTGATGACAGCACCATTCTCTGTTTCAAACTCAACATCTCGGTGCCTCCGCGTCTCTGCGGTTCATAATTGTGTTTACGAAAGCAGTTCCCGCCAATTCGCCAACTGCTTCGCCACTTCGTTTGTTTCCGGCGCGCCGGTGAGTTTACGGCGTTGCATGGCTTTCTTCAGGTTGAACGTCGCCAGCACGTCGTTGCTGAAGAGTTCGCTGAATTGTCGATACTCCGCCACGCTGAGTTCGTTCAACGCCTTGCCCGTCTTCTCGCTGTGCGCTACGACGGCGCCTACGACGTGATGCGCCTGCCGGAACGCCATGCCCTTGCGCACGAGATAATCGGCGAGATCGGTCGCGAGCAATTGCGGGTCGCGCGCGGCGGCGGCGCAGGCGGCGGCGTTCACTTTCGTGTTCGCCATCATCGCCGCCATCAGCCGGACGCAGGCGCGCACGGTGTCCGCCGTGTCGAATAGCCGCTCCTTGTCCTCCTGCAAATCGCGATTGTAGGTCATCGGCAGACTCTTCAACAGCGTGAGCAGCGCGACGAGATTGCCGATGACGCGACCGGACTTGCCGCGCGTGAGTTCAGCCACGTCGGGATTCCGCTTCTGCGGCATTAACGACGAGCCGGTCGTGTAGGCGTCGGCGATCTTGATGAAGTTGAACTCCGCGCCCGCCCAGAGAATCACGTCCTCCGCGAGCCGCGACAGGTGAACGGCGATGAGCGCGGCGGCGGCGCAGAATTCCACAAGGAAATCCCGGTCGCTGACGCCGTCCATCGAGTTCTGCGTGACGCGCGGCTTGCCCTTGGCATCAACGAACCCAAGCACCTTGGCGACGAATTCTCGGTCGAGCGGCAGCGTCGAGCCAGCGATCGCGCCGGAGCCGAGCGGGCAGACGTTCGCGCGCTCGGCGCAATCGGCCAGCCGCGTGACGTCGCGTTGCAACATCTCGACGTAGGCGAGCAGGTGATGCGCGAAATAGACCGGCTGCGCACGTTGCAGATGCGTGTAGCCGGGGATGATGACGTCGGCGTTCTTCGCGCCGAGTTGCACGAGCGATTTCTGGAGCTGCCGCAACTCGCCTTGCAGCGCGGCTATCTCGTTGCGAATCCAGAGCCGCATGTCGAGCGCGACTTGGTCGTTGCGCGAGCGGGCGGTGTGAAGCTTCGCACCGGCGGGCACGCGTTTGGTCAGCTCGGCCTCGATGTTCATGTGGACGTCTTCGAGCGCGGGCTGCCACTTAAATTTCCCGGCGGCGATCTCGGCGGCAATCTGCTTCAAGCCGCGCGTGATGGCGGCGAGTTCCGCGGGTTTCAATACGCCGATTTTGCGGAGCATGGTGGCGTGCGCGATGGAGCCGCGGATGTCGTGCGCCCACAACCGCCAGTCGAAGGAGATGGATTCCGAGAATGCGGCGACATCGGCGGCCGGACCGCCGGAGAACCGTCCACTGCGAGAGACAACCCGTTTCATGGCGGCGAATGTATCGGTGGCAAAGCGTGCGGTCACGCGGGAAACGGGTGTTCAAGCCTGCCGATACACCGGAACCAGATACGCTTCCTTGAAGTCCAGTCCGGCCAGATCCAGATCGATCGCCAGCTCCCAGAAGACCGTTCTACCGCCACCACTCAAAGACGAGGAGCGTGCGTCAGCCGGGATTTCAAATTGAATTTCTTCAGTTTTGCCGGGTATCAACTCACGCGGGTCCATCACATGACCGGTCGCGGCCCACACTTGCTCCTGCACGAGCATGCGGCTTTGATTCTTGCCCGAACCACGGACTTCATACCATTCCTCGACGCAACGTAGCGTGAATGTTCCATTTGTCATGCGGCGGACTCCTGTAGGCACAATCCAGCGCATGATGGCGGTTTCACTTGGCCGAAAGGGGAAACGAACGAACTCGATCCGCGAAGCTCCGAACTTGGCCGTGCGCCCTGCGAGCAGTAGTGCTTGAAACCAGACAAACAGGAGAAACAAATCCATGATGCCGACGAATAATTTGAGCAGCAGCGGTCCGCCCTGTAGCGCCCACCATTGGAAGATCGAAATAAAGAGGGTCGCGAAGGTTGCGCCACCGATCATCTTCAATGCCCGTGACCAGCGGGGTGGTGTGAAGCCACGTGGATCCCACGGGTAATCTGCGAGTGCGGGTTCATTGCCATTCTTCGCCCGCGATTGTTGCCGACGGCGCTCCGCCCGCCACTGTTTCCACCCCATGCTCCACACCATGATGCCGCCAAGCGCAAAAACTATTCCGCACACCGCCAACACCCAATGCGGTGCGTGCAAGCTGGCCGGGTTAATGGCGATGAGCTTGCTCCCCGCAAGAATTGCCCAGACACCAATGGCGGCGAAAGGGAAGCCGAGAACGAGCAGTCCAACAGAGCTGGTGCTATTCTGCACACCCCGCGCTTGCAACTGGCCTTCCAGCCGCTTGGGTTCAATTGATTGCTCCCACCGTTCCAATTTCACAGTGGCAAATCTATTGGTGTATTTGGGTTGATAGAAATTTCAATAGTCCCAAGCCCAACTTCACACCCGCGCCGGCACGATGACGAAGGGCACGCCCTTGCGGCAGAACACGCGTTGCAGCGCGAACACGGCGTAGTTGTGCAGCCAGCGCGTCCAGACGGTCTCGTGTGTGAACGCCAGTTGGCCGCCGAACAGCACCGCGCCCGGATGCTTCGCGAGCAACGCGTCGCTGACGTCTTCGATGGTGCCGACGATGTCGTGGCTCACGTCGGTGACGGTTTCGGCGGTGAAGCCGTGCTGGCGCGCGAAGTCCACGTAACGTTGTGCGCTCGCGGCAGTTTCGGACTTGAGCCGTTCCAATTCGTTCGAGCCTTTGAAACTGCCCGCGTCCACGACGCCGACTTGCACGAACACGAAATGGCCGAACGTGTCCGGGAACAGGCGCGGGATGCCGAGGAACGTGTGCATGCCGAGGCCGTTGTAGCCGTTCACGAGCACGATGGCGGTGCGGCCCTTCGTGCTGCGGGCCGGGTGCGCCACGGCGGATTCGCTCGCGGGCGAGACCAGTTCGTCGAGCCGCTTCAAGTCGCCTTGCGCGCGGCGGTAATGATGTTTCACCGCGAACGCCACGCCGATCACCGCACCCGTCACCACGAGCGTCACCCAGCCGCCTTCGTGGAATTTCACCACGCACAGCGAGATGAGGATGAACGTCGTCAGCGCGAGGCCGATGCCGTTGATGGCGAGTTTGCGCTGCCATTGCGGCGCGGTCGCACGGTTCTTCCACCAGTGGCGCACCATGCCGAATTGCGTCAGCGAAAACGTGATGAACACGTTGATGCTGTAAAGCACCACGAGGATGCCGACGGAGCCGCGCGTGACGAGCATCGCGAGCAACGCCGCGCCACCCATGAGCACGATGCCGTTGCCGGTGACGAAGCGGTCGCTCAACGTCGCGAAGCGCGCGGGGAACCAGCGGTCGAGCGCCATGTTCGCCAGCACGCGCGGGCCGTCGAGGAAGCCCGCCTGCGCCGCGATGAACAACAGCGCCGTCGCGGACAACATGCTGATGCTCGTGAACCAATGGCCGGTCGCGCCCGGCCAGTTCGCAGTGATGCCTTCGAACAGCACGGCGTTGAGCGTCTTGCCGTCCACGGGTTTCACCGCGTAGAGCAGATACGCGAGCAGCAGGCCGAACACTGTAACGGCGAGCGAGACGCCCATGTAGGTCATCGTGCGTTTGCCGGTCTCGACGCGCGGTTCGCGCAGGATGGGCAGGCCGTTGCTCACGGCCTCGATGCCCGTGTAAGTGCCGGCGCCCATGCTGTAAGCCTTGAGCAACAGCGCGAGCAACCCGAGCCAGCCGAGTTGCGCGTGCGTGGCGGCGACTTCCTGCGACGTGCGACTGACTATGCCGGGCAGGTCGCTGCCGTGACTGAAGATCGCGATCAGGATCGCCGCCGCGTGCGTGCCGACGAATACGAAGAACACCGGCACCCAGAGCATCACGGATTCTTTCACGCCGCGTAGATTCAGCAGTGTGAGCAAGCCAACACCAGCGCAGGCAAATGTAAGTCTCCACGGTTGCCACACGGGCGGCAGCACGGAGAACAACGCATCCGCGCCGCTCGCCACCGAGATGGTGATGGTTAAAACGTAATCGACCAGCAACGCCGAGCCAGACACGACGCCCGCCGCCGGAGAAAGCAGTTTGCTCGCGACCAAATAACCGCCACCGCCGCTCGGGAAGAGTTCGATCACCTGCCGGTAGCTCATGCAGATGACCGCGATGGTGACGACGCACGCCATCGCTACAAACACGCTCAACGCCGTGTGCGCGCCGAGCGCCTTGAAGTTTTCCTCTGGTCCGTAGCACGACGACGACAAGCCGTCCGCGCCGAGCCCGACCCACGCGAGCACCGCGATGAGGGAGATTTTATGGAAGAGCCGGTGATCGCCGAGATCCCGCGCCCGCCCGATGAAGACCGATTTCAACCAACGCCCAAGTTTCCAGTTTTGCATAACTCAATAAGACATTGCGCGCACAAAGCCGAAGGCTCCGCGCGAGCGGTTACTGAACTGGGGATCGTGAAAACCCGCCACGCGGCGGGGCAGAGGATCGCCCTTCCAAATGCCGACGAGGTTAGCTGACGGGCTGGGTCTTGAAAGTGACCTGACAACGGGTTTGCCGCTGTCTGCGCCCCATCCTGCGCTCACGCACAGGAACTGGTTCCCCCGCGCCGCCGTGCAGGAAGGCACGACAGCTTAGGCTGCCAAACGGGGCAAAGCGTCGGACGAAGGCGAGTTTCTGTCAATCGTGCGGTGGCCAGCCGCCGTGTAAGTGGTCTGAAATCAGGGCAATTCCGACGTTTGTAGTCCCGCCTTTAGGTGGTCCCAGAGTTATTCAACGCATTGCCGCTACGCGATGCACCTGACTGCCTAAAGGCAGGACTACGAACTTGCCCGCTTGATTGCCTCCAGCTCCTCCCAACGCGCGTAAAGCTTGGCGATGGATTCCTTGGTGGCGTCGAGTTCGATGGTGAGTTGATTCACTTGCGCGCCTTGTTTGCGGAAGAATTCCGGATCGGCGAACAAGCCTTCGATGCGCGCAACTTCCGCTTCGGCGGTTTGGATCTGCGCTTCGATACCTTCCAACTCGCGGGCTTCCTTGAACGAGAGTTTGCGCGGCTTGGCCTTCGCCGGGCTGGTCGCATTCGATTTCTCCGGCGAACGCGATTGCGCGCTCTTGTTCATCTCCAGGATCGCGGCGCTCTGCTTCGCGGCGGCGGCGGCGGCGCGCTCCTTCTTCTCGATGTAGTAATCGTAGTCGCCGACGCTGTGGTGGATTTTGCCGTCGCCTTCGAATGCGAGGATGTCCGTGCAGACGCGGTTCAGGAAATAGCGGTCGTGGCTCACGACGCACACGACGCCGGGAAACGCGATGAGCGCCTCTTCCAGCACGCGCAACGTCGGCAGGTCGAGATCGTTCGTGGGTTCGTCGAGGATGAGGAAGTTGCCGCCGCTCTTGAGGATCTTCGCCAGCAGCAACCGGCTGCGCTCACCGCCGCTCAACTTGCGGATGGGTGTCGCGATGCGCTCGTCGGAAAACAGGAACCGCCGCAGGTAGGCACGCACTGAGATCTTCGTCTCGCCCCAGTTCACGAAGTCTTTGCCCTCGGACGTTTCGTCGAGCACGGTCGCCTCGTCGTTCAATTGCAGCCGCGCCTGGTCCACATAGTTGAACTTCGTGAGCGGACCGATCTTCACCGTGCCATCACTGGGCGGGAGCTGGCCGATGATGGCCTTGAGCAATGTGGTTTTGCCGAGCCCATTGCGCCCGCACACGCCGATGCGATGGCCGTTCTCGAACACGTAGTTGAAGCCCGAGAACAACGTTCGCTCGCCGATGCGCATGCCGAGATTGGTCAACTCCACCGTGCGATTGCCAAGTTGCGGCGGCGGCGGAATGACGAGTTCCATGTCCTCCTCGATCGGCTTGACCTCCTGCGCGGAGACGTCGTCGAAGCGCTCGAAACGGTTTTTTGCCTTCTTGCGTTGCGCGCGCGGTCCCGTGCGGACCCACTCGAGTTCCTTGCGCAAGAACATCTGGCGCTTGTGCTCGACCGTGGCGTCGGCGGCCTGACGCTCGGCCTTGTCGAGCAGGTAATCGGTGTAATTGCCGTCGTGCCACCAGAACTTGCCGTCGCATAGCTCCACGATGCGATTCACCACGCGGTCGAGGAAATAGCGATCATGCGTGACAACGAGAAACGTGCCGGTGAACTCCTCCAGAAATTCCGCGAGCCACTCGATGGACTCAGGGTCGAGATGGTTCGTTGGTTCGTCGAGGATGAGGAAATCGGGACGCGAAACGATCGCGCGCGCCAGCGCCACGCGCCGCTTCTCACCGCCGGACAACGTGCCGATGTCGCGGTCGCCGGCGGGACAGTTCAGATGCGACATCGCAGTCTCAATGCGCGAATCGATCGTCCAGCCCTCGAGCGTCTGGATGCGATGCTCCAGTTCCTCGTGACGCTTGGAATCGTGCGGCAGCGATTCAAACTCGGCGATCAGGTCGAGCGTGCGTTGCGCACCCGCCCGCACATTGCCGCGCACATCGAGTGCCGGATCGAGCGTGAAGTCCTGCGAGAGATAGCTGATCACCAAGTCGCGCCGCCGGGTGACTTCGCCACCGTCGGGCGACAGTTGGTCAGTGAGCAGCTTCAGGAACGTGGTCTTGCCGCAGCCGTTGCGCCCAACGAGCCCGATGCGTTGCCCTTCGTCGATGGCCAAGGTGGCGGCATCAAG
>JBEGQI010000153.1:0-24543 GCA_041181065.1 Verrucomicrobiota bacterium
CGTGGTGTTGGACGCCGTGGTAGTTGGCCTTGGCCGTGCGCGACGCGTTGAACTTGAACAGCGTGACTACGAAATAGATGAGCCAGCCAAAGAACAGCGCGAACATGAGCCAGTGAACGTAGACGATGAAGTTGTCCACTTGATGGCCGTGCGCGGAGGCGACTTCGGGCAGTCCGAGGAGTTTATAGAAGAATTCCATGGTCAAATCTTGGTCGAGGTAACGGGTTGGGCGGTGGCCGCCGCGGCAACTTCAGCGGCCGGGGCGGCAGCAGTGGCGCTGCGGCGGATGAGATAGATCGCGAACGAAGCGACACCGACGAGAATAAAGCCGATGAAGGCGAGCAGCACCAAAATGCCGGCGTTCATGCCCTTGGCGAGGTCCGAGTTGGACTGGCCGTAGCACGCAGCGCACGCGAAGGCGGGAAGCTGACCCGCAAGGGCGAGCAGCAAGCCAACGAGCACAATGGCGGTGCGATGTTTCACAGGTAACTGACACCTTTCATCTTCTTGAGGAAGCTGCGCAGGTAAACCATCAGGGCAACAGCCGACAGGCTGCCGCCGATGCCGAACCACAATTGCCAGGCGTGCGCGTCGTCGGGCGTGGCATACGTCTTAAACGCCCACGCGGCGCAACCCGCCGACAGCGTCGCGGCCATCGTGATGAAAAAGATGTGGAACGCTTTGAGTGACATATCAGACCCTCGCTTCTGCGGTCACCGCCGCGCGATGACGCGGCTGGGTCACTTCGTCGTGGCGGGCAAAGAGCGTCAGCGCCATCAGCGCGACGAAAAAGACCGCGGTGAAAAAGAGCACGGTGTAGATCATGCGGCGCTCGGAGAGCAGGTGCATCATGAAGCCGAGCACGAGGAACGCCTGCACCGCGATGATGACGAGCGCGAGGGCGATGTTGAGCTTGTGGCTGCCCAACGGCGCCGTGGCGACGCCCACCGTCAGGAGCGCGGTGGCGATCATGCACCCGAAGACGATCAGGTAGCGGCGGACGTTGACTTCTGCGTGGGAATTTTCGCTCATAACTTAGAAGAGGTATAACACCGGGAACACGAAGACCCAGACGAGGTCCACGAAGTGCCAGTAGAGGCCGGAGACTTCGATGCGGTTGGTGAAACGTTCACGATCCGTGTGCCACATCTTGCTGCCCGGGCCCCAGAGGTAACCAAAGACCAGGATGCCGCCGATCAAGTGCAACGCGTGCAACGCGGTGATGACCCAGTAAAGGCTCAGGTAGATGTTCAGGCGCGGCTGGTAATTGCTGATCTTCTTGATGTCGGCGGTCTCGACCTTGATCTCCTCGTGGACGAGCTTCTTGTAATCAGCGGAGGTGCGATCGTAGAGGAACATGGCGTTGGTGGTCTTGACGCCGACCACAACGACTTCCTTGTCCGTCTTCTCGTGCAGGTGGCCGTCGATGAATTCGCCGTGCTTGGTCTCGATCCAGTAATGCGTGAGCTTGTCGCGATACTCGAAGGACTTCACGCCGAGGAACGAGATGGCGAGCAAGAGCGTGATGCCGTGAAACATTTTGTAGCGACCGAAATTCCCGGACTTGCACGCGGCCCAAGCCATCGTGGCCGTGATGCTCGACGTGATGAGCAACATGGTGTTGAACGTGCCGATCGGGATGCTGAGCCAGTTGCGCGGCCAGAAGCCGTCGGGCTGCCCGGTGCGCAACAGGATGTAGGCGGAGAACAGACCGCCGAAGAGCATCATTTCCGACGCGAGGAACAGCCAGAGACCAAGCTTGGCGTTGTAAAGGCCCGTGTCGGGACGCGGTTTTGACGTGTAAGGGATCTGCATGAGAAATCAGGCTTTGTTGGGCTCGTTCTGCGGCGTGAAATCCTTCGCGGCGCCGGGCACGCTGTATTCGTAAGGACCGCGGAAGACTTCGATGGGCTTGGTGAAATTGCCGTGTCCGGGCGGCGTGGGCGTCTGCCACTCGAGCGTGGTCGCGTTCCACGGATTATCGGACGTCACCTTCGCACCGTTCTTGATGCTGTAGAAAAAGTTGATGATGAACGGAATCTGGGAGAGGCCCAGTCCCACGGCGCCCCAGAAGATGATCGTGTTCATGTAGAGCAACTCGGGACGGAGCGCGTAATTGATGCCGCCGTCCGACATGCGGCGCAGCATGCCGCCGAGTCCCTGGATGAACATGGGCATGAAGACGACATTCATGAAGATGAACGAACCCCAGAAGTGAACCTTGCCCCACCACTCGTTCATCGAGCGGCCCGTGATCTTCGGGAACCAGAAATAAATTCCGCCGAACAGCGCGAAGATGGTTCCGGGCGCGACGACGTAATGGAAGTGACCGATGACGTAATAGGTGTCATGCAGGTGGATGTCGCTGTAGTTGAAGCCGAGCGGGAGACCGGTCAAACCGCCGATGGCGAACATCGGCAGGAACGCGGTGGCGAACAGCATCGGGGTGTTGAAGCGGATGGAGCCGCCCCACAGCGAGATCAGCAAGCACGTCAGGATGATGACGGACGGCACCGAGATGCTCATCGTGGTGGTCTGGAAGAACGTGGAGATCTTCGTGCCCATGCCGGTGAGATACATGTGATGCGCCCAGACGATGAACGAGATGAAGCCAAGCGCGAGCGCCGCGTAAACGAGCGTCTTGTAACCCCAAATCGGCTTGCGGGTGTTGTTGGCGATGATCTCGGAGATGATGCCGAGCGCCGGCAGGATGAGAACGTAAACTTCCGGGTGCGCGAGGAACCAGAACAAGTGTTGCCACAGCAACGGGCTGCCGCCGCCGCTGATGTTCGCGAGATTACCCCCCACGGCGAGGCCGGTCGGCAGGAAGAAACTCGTGCCGAGAACCTTGTCGCTGAGTTGCATCACGCCGGCCGCTTCGAGTGGCGGGAACGCAAGGAGCAGGAGGAAATTGGCGACGAACTGCGCCCAGACAAAGAACGGCAGGCGCATCCACGTCATGCCGGGCGCACGCAACTGGATGATCGTGGCGATCAAGTTCACCGAGCCGAGCAACGACGACGTGATGAGGAACACCATGCCGATGAGCCAGTAAGTTTGGCCGTTTGTAGCCAAAACCATTGCCAACGGCGGATAGGAGGTCCAACCGCCTTGCGCCGCGCCGCCGGGGACGAAGAAACTCGTGAACATGATGACGCCACCAATGAAATAAAACTGGTAGCTGGCCATGTTCAGCTTGGGATACGCCATGTCGATGGCGCCGATTTGCAGCGGAACGAGGTAGTTGCCGAACGCGCCCACCGCCAGCGGCACGATCGCAAGGAACACCATGATGGTGCCGTGCATCGCGCCGAAGGAATTGTAGAGATCGGGTGAGATCACGCCCTTGCCCGCCATCGTGGAACCCAAAAGGTGTTCCAACAGCGGCCCGACAACCGGCACCGATTGGCCAGGATGCGCGATCTGCCAGCGCATCAAGCCCATCAGGCTGAAGCCGAACAAAAGGAAGATCAGCGCGGTAACACCGTATTGGATGCCGACGACTTTGTGGTCGGTGGAAAAGATGTAGGTGCTCCAAAACCCGCCGTGCGCGTGGTCATCGTGATGCGCATGGTCGTGGGGCGCTGCGTGGCTTGTGGCTTGCATGTCTGGTTAATCGTTTTCTGGCAACAATATCGTTCCGCCGTTGCTCACTTGGTGCAATCCAGCACCATCGCAATCAGCAATAACGGCAAATAAATGATCGAGGCGAAAAACAAACGCCGGGCGCCAGCCAAATCGAGGCGGCGCGCAAATTGAATCGCGCAAACCAAATAACCCACGCCCAACACAAGGGCGGCAGTCAGATAAATCGGTCCGGCGAGATGGAACAAAAACGGGCAAAGACTCACGCACAACAACGCCAGCGTGTGGCTGATGGATTGATGCCCGGTGCGCGAGCCATCCGGATCCACGGCCGGCAACATGACGAAGCCGGCCTTGGCGTATTCTTCGCGGTAAATCCAAGCGATGGCGAAGAAGTGCGGCATC
Source organism: Verrucomicrobiota bacterium (assembly GCA_041181065.1). Taxonomy (GTDB): domain Bacteria; phylum Verrucomicrobiota; class Verrucomicrobiia; order Limisphaerales; family DSYF01; genus DSYF01. The sequence continues at coordinate 3,991 of JBEGQI010000153.1, forward strand.
TGCCAGAACGCGAGGATGGCGAACAGCGGCCAGCCGCCGCCTTCGAGATTGCCACGCGCAGCCGCCCAGCCCATCAACGGCGGCAGAGCTCCGGGGATTGCGCCGACCATCGTGTTCAACCACGTGACGCGCTTGAGCGGCGTGTAAATGAACAGGTAGCAAACCAACGAAATCGCCCCGAGCAAGGCGGTGAGTGGATTCACGAGCAACGCCAGATAAATCAAACCCGCCAGCGACATCACGCCGCCGAACAGGATCACCGTCACCGGCTGCATCCGACCCGAAGGCAACGGGCGGCTCGCCGTGCGACGCATCCGGGCGTCGTGTTCACGTTCGAGATATTGATTGAGCGCTGCCGCGCCGCTGGCAACGAGGGCGGTGCCGAAGAGGGCATTGAACATCAGCACATAGTTCATCGCGCCCTGCCAGCCGACGTAGAAGCCGACGAGCGTCGTTAACAGCACAAGCAGCGTGAGCCGGGCTTTGACGAGGTCGGCATAAACCGACACCCAGCCCTTCTCAACAACGGCGGTGCTAGAAACGGATGAAACTGTCGCTTTCATTAATGCTGACAGGCCTGAACTGCGCCTGGGTTTCTGAAGTTGGGGCAACTGGCCCGTTTTCAGGCGGCGTTTGATGCCAGATTTTGGCCTCCCGTGCAACAACGGAAGTTAAAACGGAGGGCGATGATGGAGATTAGGAAACCAAGGACCAACGACAACGCACCGCCCACGACATGTAATGTCGCCACGTCGGCGGCCTTATTGGACCAGATGGTCCACGCGCCCAGACCAGCTTGCGCCAGCACGAGCAAAAGCCAGCCCAGCCCCAATCGCCGCAAGACGACATCCGCACTGCGTCGCAAGCGCATGAAGCAAACCGCAACCGCCGAGAAAATCAGCACCGCACCCACTCGGTGCACCATCTGTAATCCTACCTGCGCTGCCGTAATGGGGTCGGCGGCGACGACTTCGCTGCGGGTGGCGTTGTATTGTTGGATGGCCGCGTCGCTCATGTCCGGCCACCACTGACCGTGAGCGCGCGGGAAATCCCAGATCGCCAAGCCTGCGTGCTGATGCCGCATCGTCGCGCCAAGAATGAGTTGGAGAAAGATGAGAGCGGTGGTCGCAATCAATAAGCCGCGTGGAGTTGCATCAGGAACTGCGCTCTCGTCCTTTGACACACCGCGTTCCAACCACCAGCGACTAGTCATCAGGGCAATGATGCACAACAACACGAAGAACAACTGCCCCAAACACCCGTGAAAGATGCCGAACACGACGCCCAGTTTGGTGCCCGCGAACACATGCGCATCCAGCACCACGCGCAGCCCGCCAAGCAATCCCTGCAATTGCACCAGCCAGAACGCAGACCACCCAAGCTTGGGCAGATTGCCCGGCGCGGGGTCGTTACGCGCCCACACGATGCCCGCGAGCAACACCACGCCGCCGATGCCCGAGAGGAAATATCCCCCCCCCTTCCACTCGGCCCCCAACAGCGGCAAGGCAAAGCCGACCAGCAATTCCACACCGCCGATGATCAGTAATGGCTTACACGCCTTCCGTCCGCCGACCCAGCGCATCAGAATCACCACCAGCACGCCGACGATGGAAGCCCATTGCCGATGTGTGTGTTCGTGAAAAACCCCGCCCGTCAGCCACAGCGAAAACGGCAGCGCAAACATGTTGTAGCCGAAACTCGTCGGCCAATCCGGCACCGCCATGCCGACACCGTGGCTGGTCACCAATCCGCCAATGGCAATCAAGCCCAGCGCGCACAAGGCAACGAGCACGGCGTAGCGATGCAACCAAGGATTGAAGCGGTTTTCCTGCACGCGAAGAGAATGCGGGTTGATGGCCAAAAAGCAAACCGCTGCGACGGTTCCCCATCGCAGCGGCCGCGAAACTGTGATTGATTACTTGGCTTCGAGCGTGAACTCCGCCTTGCCGCCATCGGCCTTGATCTCAACTTCCTGCGAGGTCGTGCCGGCCTTGCGATGCGCAACTTCCACGGTGTATTTGCCCGCGGGAACATTCTTGATGGTGAACTTGCCGTCCTTGTCAGTCACGGCGAAGTAAGGATGATCCACCACCGTGCAATACGCGAACATCCACGGATGCACGTCGCACTTGAACTTCACGAAGGACTCCGGCTTGTCGAGTGTGAGCGACAAGTCGGGCGCACCCTGCATTTGGGCGGTGTTGAATTCGCTCGCGCCCGCCGCCGTGGGAGAGGTGTGAACATTGTGCATCACGGGATCAGAGTTCTTCACCGTGATCTTTTGGCCGGTTTGCGCGGCGAAGATGTGCGGGTTGTAGATGCAAGCCTTCTGGTCCACGACAATAGGCGCTGCACTCGCGCCGGTGGATTTTGCACCCGGAACTCCCTTGATGATGACGACGCAATTGGCCAATTCACCCTTCGCGCCCACGACATAATGCGTGGTCTTCGGCGTGCCCGAAACGAGCTTGCCGCAGGTGGCATCTTCCTTGAGCGGGGTGATTTCCTTCTCAGCGGGCGCTGTGCCCTTGAGTGTGACGGTTCCAGTGAGGTCTCCGGCGATCAACGATGCCGTGAAACCCATGACGACGAGTGCGATTACTTTTTTCATGTTAAAAATTCGTTCGTATGACAGACGCGAGCACCCTACCAGCCATTCAATTTCCGGGCAAGACCGACACCACGTCAGTGAATGCCCGAATGGACCGCATTAGCCGCCACCACTGCACCCACCCCACTCGCCGCCGTGCGGAAAATTTTTCTCCGCGTCCCCACGGCTCTCCGCTAAAGTCCGTCGATGTTCGATTCGTTAAGCGGCAAACTCCAGAACGCCTTCCGCAACCTGCGCGGGCTTGGGAAGATCTCCGAAGCCAACGTCGGCGACGCCTTGCGTGAGGTGCGCATGGCCTTGCTCGAGGCCGACGTGAATTTCAAGGTCGCCCGCGATTTCATCGAGCGAGTGAAGACCAAGTCGCTCGGCGCCGAAGTCGTCCAGAGCGTCCAACCCGGCCAGCAGATCGTGAAGTTCATCCACGATGAACTCGTGGACCTGCTCGGCTCGACCAACGCCGGCCTCAACCTCGCCGGTAATCCCGCGTGCATCATGATGGTTGGTTTGCACGGCGCGGGCAAAACCACCTCCAGCGGCAAGCTCGCCAAACTCCTGCTCAAGCAAGGCCGCCAGCCGTTGCTCGTCGCGGCGGACGTCTATCGCCCCGCGGCCATGGACCAGATCGCCACGCTCGGTCAACAGCTCGGCATCCCAACGTTCGTGAAGAAGGGCGAGACCGACGTGCTCAAGATCGCGAAGGAAGCCTTCGCCGTCGCCAAGGACACGAACCGCAACACGCTCATCTTCGACACCGCGGGCCGTTTGCAGATCGACGAGCCGCTCGTGCAGGAACTCGTCCGGTTGCGCGACCTCATCAAGCCGCAGGAAATCCTCCTCGTGCTCGACGCCGCCACGGGCCAGGAAGCGGTGAACGTTGCGACGCACTTTGATCAGGCGCTGAACATCACCGGCGCCATTCTCACCAAGCTCGACGGCGACGCGCGCGGCGGTGCTGCCCTGAGCTTGAAGGCCGTCACCGGCAAGCCCATTAAGTTCGCGGGCGTCGGCGAAAAGCTCGACGAGTTCGAGCCGTTCCATCCTGAGCGCATGGCGTCGCGCATCCTCGGCATGGGCGACGTTGTGAGCCTCGTCGAGAAGGCCGCCGAAGCGGTGGACCTCGACGAAGCCAAGCGCATGGAAGAGAAGATGCGCAAAGGCGAGTTCTCGCTGGAAGATTTCTTGAGCCAGTTGCGTCAGATGAAGCAGCTCGGCCCGTTGGAGAACATCGTAAAGATGCTGCCCGGCGGCGCAGAAGCGGCGAAGAACCACGATCTCTCAAAAGAGGAAAAGAAGTTCGCCCGCATGGAAGCGATGATCTGCGCGATGACGTTGAAGGAACGGAAGAATCCGACGCTGCTCAACGCCAGCCGCCGCAAGCGCATCGCTGCCGGCAGCGGCACCAGCGTCACGGAACTGAACACCATGCTCAACCAATTCTTCTCGATGCAGCAAATGATGAAGAAGATGGGCAAGATGCAGAAGATGATGAGCCGCATGGGCGGCGGCATGGGCGGGCTGTTCGGACGATAACGATTCTCACTATGCGCGCGTTCCTCGTTTCCCTGATGGTTTTTACGACATTGTTGGTCAACGGGGCGAGCGCGGCAGACTTCGACACCATCATCCGCAACGGCCGCGTCGTGGACGGCACGGGGAGCCCGGCTTTCTATGCGGATGTGGGCATCGTCGGCGGACGCATCGTTGCCATTGGCCATATCACCAATAGCGCCAAGCATGAGCTGGATGCGCATGGGTTGATCGTCGCGCCCGGGTTCGTTGATCTGCATACACACGCGGATGAAGTCGCCGACCAGCCACTGGCGGAAAATTTTCTCCGAATGGGTGTCACCACAATTGTCGTCGGCAACTGTGGCGGCTCGACGTTGAACGTCAAAAAATTCTTCCGCGAGATCGAAGACAAGCGAGTCTCACCCAACGTCGCCACGCTCATCGGACACAACTCCGTTCGCGAAGAAGCGATGGGCGGCTCCTTCGACCGCGAACCAACGGATAAGGAACTGGCCAAGATGCGCGAGCTCGTGGACCGCGCGATGGAAGACGGTGCGCAGGGATTGTCCACGGGTTTGATTTATTTGCCGGGCACGTTTTCCAAGACGGAGGAGATCATCGAGCTGGCAAAGGTTGCGGCGAAGCACGGCGGACTTTACGCCACGCACATGCGGCATGAGAACGTGAAGATCTTCGACGCGCTCAACGAAACCATGCGCATCGGGCGCGAGGCGGGCTTGCCGGTGCATGTGTCGCACGTAAAACTCGGCGGCGAAAGTTCGTGGGGCCAAGCCGACAAGGTGCTGGCATTTCTCGAAGACACGCGGCGCTCCGGCCTCGACGTGACGTGGGACCAATACGCTTACACGGCATCCAGCACGACGCTCGGCCAGTTGGTGCCCGATACCGCACGCGAAGGCGGGAAGAAGGAATTCGCCGCGCGCATCGCCGACCCCGAAAAGAAATCGGCCATCGTCAAACAGATCAAAGCCACGCTCGCCAATCGCGGTGCGACGAACTTCGCCTACGCCGTGATCGCCTCCTACAAGCACGACCCGAAGTTGAACGGGAAGAACATCGTGGAAGCGGCGAAAATTTTGCGCGGCTCAGATTCCATCGACGACCAGATCGAGACCATCTTGGACATCCAGCTCAACGGCAGCGGCAGCGGCGTGTTTCACGGCATGTGCGAGCCGGATTTGCAGACGTTCATGCGTCATCCGTTCACCGCCGTCGCGTGCGACAGCGGCATCCGCGAATTCGGCAAGGGCGTGCCGCATCCGCGCGGCTACGGCAACAACGCTCGCGTGCTAGGGCGTTACGTCCGCGAACTCGGCGTGCTGCGGTTGGAAGATGCGGTGCGCAAGATGACAAGCCTGCCCGCGAATGATTTTCATTTCGAATGGCGCGGTTTGCTAAAGCCCGGGAACTGGGCGGATGTCGTGGTGTTTGATCCGGCCGCGGTGAAAGACAACGCGACTTACGACGACCCGCATCACTACGCGACGGGCTTCGCCTACGTGCTGGTGAATGGAGAAGTGGTCATCGAGAACGACAAACACACCGGCGCGCGGCCAGGGCAGGCGTTGCGCCACCAATCCATCGCCGCGAAGAATTAAGTCGGCAACGGCGCGCCGACGTTGAGGTTGTGCTTCAGGCAGTAGGCTGAATTGGCGACGTATTTTTCCGCCCACCACTTCAGGCCCGCACGTTCCTCCGGCGTCAACGGCCGCGCCACTTTTGCAGGAGCTCCAAGCACCAGCGAGCCCGGCGGGATCTTCGTTCCCTGCGTCAATAGCGCCCGCGCGCCGATGATGGATTGCTCGCCGATCTCAGCGCCATCAAGGATCACGGCGCCCATGCCGATGAGGCATTCGTCGCCGACGGTGCAGGCGTGAACCACCGCCGAGTGCCCCACCGTCACCCAGTTGCCGAGCACGCAAGGATAATCATCCGCCAAATGAAGCACCGCGTTGTCCTGGATGTTCGAGTGATGGCCGACAACGATTTTGTTGATGTCGCCGCGCAACACCGCGCCATACCACACGCTCGAAAAATCCCCGAGCGTCACGTCACCGAGCACGACGGCGGTCTTCGCGAGATAGACGCCTTGACCGAGCGTCGGTTGCTTCCGGAGAAAAGTATCGAACTGCGATTCCAGTTTCTTCATGCCCGCGTTCTAAATGTTTTCCGGAAGTTGAAAACAAAAAACCCGCGCGACCGAAGCCGCGCGGGCCCACTCAACCACCAACCAAACTTAACGATTCCAACGTCCATGGCCATAACCATAACCGTGGCCATGACCATTACTCACGTAACGCACCGGCGCCGGCGCACACACGACGGGAGCTGGGGCGCAAACCGCAGGGCGATACACCACGACGGGCGGCGCGCACACAACGGGCGCGGGCACGTAAACCGGAGCCGGCGCCACATACACGACCCGCGGAGGTGGCGGACACGGCGCAGGCGCGTAGGTGGAGTAACTCACACTCACACCGGAAGCGCCGCAGCCGTAGCTGCTGTAGCCGACGCTCGCGTAACCGGGACCGTTATCAATCGCGTTCGCAATCACGACGCCCGCGGCCACACCGGTGAGCACCTTGCCCACCGTGGCCCACTCGCGGTCACCGGCATGCGCCGTTGGTGTGCTCATCCCGACCACCGCCACTGCCACCGCCGCCAAAATCATCTTTTTCATACTTCGCCTTTTTGTTGTTAGTTGACCGACATTCGAGCAGACGGGCGGGTTTGCCAATTATTCAAACCCGGAGTAGGATGGTGATTATCAAGGGTCTATGACGAAACCGGCAAACACGTCACCCGCATCCGGCGACCGGCCAAAGCGCCGGATTCCGCGTTCTTTCAAGGAATTGACCCCTTCCGGCCATTTCAAGCCGCGCAAATTTTTCCACGAACTTGTGCTCAAGGCCTTGGTCACGCCGCGTCACGGCGAACAGCGCCGCCCGGTATTCCCCAAGCTGAAGCACGGCCAAGTCGCCATCACGTGGATCGGCCACGCGTCGTTTCTCGTCCAGTTCAACGACCTGAACGTGTTGATCGATCCAAACTTCGCGAACTGGCTGTTTCTCCTGAAGCGCATCAAGCGCTCCGGACTGCGCATCCAGGATTTGCCGCCGATTGATCTCGTGCTGCTCACGCACGCACACTTCGACCACTTCCACAAACCGACATTGCGCAAATTGCCGCATCCGAAGATCGGCGTGATGCCGTGGGGCGTCGGCGACCTCGCGCAGAACCTCGGCTTCGAACGCGTCGTCGAACTGGAGTGGTGGGAAAATTTCGGCCGCCGCGACTGGAAGGTCACGCTCACGCCAAGCAAACACTGGGGCGCACGCACGTTGCATGACAAGCATCGCGGCTACGGTGGGTTCGTGCTCGAACATCAGGGGCGAAAGATTTACCACGCCGGCGATAGCGCCTACTTCGACGGCTTTGCCGAAATCGGCAAACGCCTCGCGCCCGACGTCGCGTTACTGCCGATCGGTGCGTATCATCCTGAATCCTTCCGCCACGTCCACATGGGGCCGGACGAAGCCATCAAAGCGTTCCGCGACCTGCACGCGCGCTGGCTCGTGCCGATGCACTACGGAACGTTCCGGCTTTCGTTCGAGGAGATGGATGAACCTCCGCGCTGGTTGCTGGAACTTGCCAAGGAACAGGGGCTCACCAAGAAAGTGAAGATTCTCCAAGAAGGAATTCCCGTCGTCTTCTGATACGTCCTGCGGTGACACCGTTGCAAACTGTTGCTAGGCTCTGCCCGCGATGAACCAATTCCGCCCGCAACGCCCGTTCCGTCCCGCCGCCCCGCGCTTCGTCCGCGATGACGCCCCGCCACCCGGCAGCGAGACGTGGTCCACGCCGTGGGTGCAGCTGAAGACGATCACTTTCAGTCCGACGGTCTATCCCGCGATGATCCGCGCCGCCTCGCCGGATGCGAAACCTGGCTCGCTGGTCACGGTTTACAAGAAGGACGGCACTGTGTTCGGCACGGGGCTATACAACCCGAAGGCGCGCGTGCCGCTGCGCGTGCTGGTCCACGGCGATCAACCGGCAAACGAAGATTATTTCACCACCGCTATCGAACGCGCGGTGGATTGGCGCGTCAACACGCTCAAGCTCGACGCGCAAATGGATTGTTACCGCGTCGTGAATTCCGATGCCGACGCGCTCAGCGGCCTCACGGTCGATCGTTACGCGGACACGCTGAGCGTGGAGGTCCACAGCCTCGGCATCCACCAGCGGCTCCCGCAAATCCTCGCCACGCTCCACGCCAAACTCGGCACCCAGCGCGAAGTCGTGAACGTGGACGACCACATCGCGCGCATCGAAGGCATCAACGTGAAGCGAGCCGCCGAACCGCCGCCGAAGCAGGTGCGCGTGCGTGAACACGGCGTGCGTTACGAAGTGGATTTCACCAAGGGCCACAAGACCGGATTCTTCTGCGATCAACGCGAAAACCGACTGTTGTTCTCCAAGCTCGTCAAAGGCAAGCGCGTGCTCGACGTGTGCTGTTACACCGGGGGATTCGCCGTCACGGCGGCCACGCTCGGCGACCCCGCAGAAGTCACGGCGGTGGACCTCGACGAAGACGCGATCGCGCAGGCCCGTCGCAACGGGAACTTGAACCAGCAGAATCGCATCAAGTGGATCCACGCCGACGGCTTCGGCTGGATGCGACAGATGCAACAGAACGGCGCGCGTTGGGACGTCGTGGTGCTCGACCCGCCCAAACTCGTGCAAGGCGACGAAGAAGAGCAGCGGCTCGGCTGGCAGAAATACGAGGACATGAACCGCCTCGGCGCCTCGATTGTTGAGCCCGGAGGCATTTTTGTGACGTGCTCCTGCTCGGGATTGGTCTCGATGGAGGCGTTCGAAAACCTCGTCATCCGTTCGACGCACCGGCTCAACCGCCGCCTGCAAATCTTCGACCGCACCGGCCCCGGCCACGATCACCCCGTGATGTCGAACGCCCTCGAAGGGCGTTACCTCAAGGTGCTGTGGTCGCGGATCTGGTGAACTGCCTGAGTTGGGAGTTGGACAAAACGTGAGTATGGGTTAATTGTTTCATCGCTGAACCAACCTATGGACCTCCTTCCCACGAATGCCGCGCATTGGCACCTTGTCCTGAACCATCTCCCCGTCGTCGGCAGCCTCGCGGCGCTCTTGCTGCTCACGTGGGCCTTCATCAAGAACACCGACGAGTCAAAGCGCATCGCGCTCGCCGCCGTGGTGATTTTGGCACTTGTTTCCATTCCTGCGTTTCTCACCGGCGAACCCTCTGAACGGTTCCTGAAAGGACTGCCCGGCATCAGCAAGCGCTGGATGTCGAGCCACGAAGAAATGGCGGAAAATGCGATGAAGACCGCCGTCATCGCCGGGGTGCTGGCGCTGGCAGCCTTGGTTTATTTTCGCAAAGCCCGCTCCATTCCGCGTTGGGCCATGGCTGTCGTGTTAGCGGCAACCGTGGCAGTGGCTGGTTCCATGAGCATCACGGCACGCCACGGTGGGAAGATTCATCATCCAGAAATCCTCAACGGCGCGGCAACAGAAACCGCCCCAACGGAAATCGAACACTGAGGCAACGGCTCAGTCCGCCTGTTTCCACTTCTCCGACTCATCAGACTGCGGTTGCACAAGGCGCACCATGAGCGGGATGCTCGCGATGGTTTGCTCGCTCAACGTCACATCGATCGCGTAGAGCCCCGGCGCGGCGAACTTCAGCTGCTGGATGTTGATGATGAAATTGCGCGTGCCAAAATGCGTGTCCTCCGGCATCGCCACCTCCACCGGAATGTCCATGCTCGGCATGATGGGCTGCCCGTCCGCATCCACGAAATGCAGCTTGAGTATGTGCGCACCCTCGTCGCCGCTGGTGAACGTGACGCGCAAGGCGATCGAGCATTGCGGATGCACCGCTGGCAAGGTCTGCGCGTAGATGGTGTCGAACGCGCCAAGCAAGTTGAGCTTGCCTTCGCTGTCCGTCGCTGCGTCACAAAGGACGGCCACCTGGATATTCATGCCGGAAAGGAAAGCGAAGAATGCCTGCGGACGCCACGAAATTTTAGCTCGGCGGCACGTCCAATCGTGCGAGCAAGAACGCCCGCAATTCGCCCGCCACCTTGCCGCCAAAGCCCGGCACCTCGGCAATCTGTTCCTCGGTCGCGAGCCGCAACCGTTGAATGGAGCCGAACTTCTTCAACAAAGCCGCCTTGCGCGCCTCGCCGATGCCGGGGAATTCGTCGAGCAAGCTTTCGGAAATTTTCTTGATGCGCAGCTGGGCGTTGTAGCTGTTAGCGACGCGATGCGATTCGTCGCGGATGCGCTGGAGCAGCTTGAGCGCGTTGCTCTCGTGGCTCAGGCGCAACGGCACGGATTGGCCAGGGCGATAGATCTCCTCGAACTCCTTCGCGAGGCCGATGATCGGGATGCGCTCCAGCCCAAGCTTCTTCAACTCCGCACACGCGGCGTTCAACTGGCCCTTGCCGCCGTCAATCACGATCAGGTCCGGCAAACTCAACGCGGAACGCGGCGCCGGAAACCCGGGGCTGACCGGCGCAGGCTCGTGCGCTTTGAGTTGCTCCAAGGCCGCGTGCGGATTGGCCATCATCTCGCGCAGCTCCTCGACGATGGCAGTGCGTGCGTCCACGTCGTCGTCCGTGTTGCGAGCTGCAGATTCTGTTGGCTCCGCGCTTTCTTTGAGCAACCGCGTGTAACGGCGGCGCACCGCTTCCGCGATGGACGCAAAGTCATCCTGCCCCTCGACGTCTTTGATGCGCAGGCGTCGGTAGTTCGCCCGATCCGGCCGGCCGTTGCGGAACGCCACAACGCTCGCGACCTTCAACGTGCCGCTGATATTCGAAATGTCGAAGCCCTCGATGCGCACCGGCGGCGCGGGCAGGTCGAGCGCCTTCGCGAGTTCCAGATTATCGCGCTCGGGCATCACGGCCACCGGCACATTCCACGGCGTCCGTTCGAAGCGCGTCGTCTTCGCCGTGGTCTGTTTCAACGCTGCGATGGCATCGCGCAGTTCGGCGGCCTTCTCGTATTCCTGCGCCGCGGCAGCCTTGCGCATTTCGGCTTCGAGTTGCTCGCTCAACTCGCCGCATTGGCCGTCGAGGAAATCGCACGCCGCCTGCACCTGCTGGAGATATTGCTCCTGCGTCACGTTGCCGATGCACGGGGCCGTGCACCACTTGAGGTTGCCGTAGAGGCAATGCTTGTAATCGGCGGCGGTCGGCGTGAGCGGACGGCAACCGCGCAAATTGAACTGCCGCCGCATCAACGCCAGCGTGTTGCGCAGCGCGCCTGAGTTAGGGAACGGACCGAAGTAACGGGAGCCGTCATCCGTGCGCAAGCGCGTCAGCACAAAGCGCGGGATTGGATCGCGCAGGTTGACCTTGAGCATCAGGAAGCGTTTGTCGTCGCGCAGATCCACGTTGAACTTCGGCTGGAGTTCCTTGACCAGCTTGCTTTCCAGCAGCAACGCCTCCGGTTCGCTCCGCACCACGTGGACGTCGAGATCGTGAATCGAATCGGTGAGCGCGCGGAATTTCAAATCCCAGCCCATGCGCCGCGACGGCTGGAAGTAGGTCATCACGCGCTTGCGCAGGTCGCGCGCCTTGCCGACGTAGATGACCGTGCCGAAGCGATCCTTCATCAAGTAAACGCCCGGCCGGTGCGGGAGATCCGCCAGCTTCTTGCGCACTTGTTCGTTCGCGGGCACGCGCCAATGTTGCCGAAAGCCGCGCAGGCGGCGAGCCCGATTGCGGGCACTCGGCGGCGGCAATTTCTGGAAATCTCTGCGCAAAAATTGCCCGCAGCTGGACCAACTTTTCGTGAATGGATACTCGCGTTTGCAGTCGAAATGCTTACCATGCCGGGCTGAAGTTCCGCCCCCGGCGGATAATCATTTTCATGAGGACACGTTCGACAGGTTCAACCATCTGGGTCGTGCTGGTGCTGGTCGCGCTCATCGCGGGCGCGGCGGGTTTCTGGTATTGGAAGCACAACGACAGCAAGGACGCGGAGTATCAGACCACCGCCGTCACGCTCGGCGAGTTGACGCAAGTCGTCACCGCCACCGGCACGTTGAACCCGGTCACCAACGTCACCGTGGGCAGCCAGATTTCCGGCATGATCCAGGAGCTGTTCGCCGACTACAACACACCCGTGAAGTGCGGCCAAATCGTTGCGCAACTCGATCCCGCCACTTACAAAGCCAACATCGCTTCCGCCGAAGGCGACCTCGCGAACACCAAGGCGAACCTGGAATTGGCGCAAGTGGATTTCCGGCGCGCCACGGAGTTGTTCAACAGCAAGCTCATCGCGCAGGCTGACTACGACAAAGCGGCTGCGGCTTTGCATCAAGCCGAGGCGCAAGTGCAGATGAAGGAAGCCTCACTGCAACGCGCCAAAGTGGACCTGTCCCGTTGCACCATCTATTCGCCGGTGGACGGCATCGTAATCTCGCGCAGCGTGGATGTGGGTCAGACGGTCGCCGCCAGCATGAATTCCCCGATCCTCTTCGTCATCGCCAACGACCTCGCAAAGATGCAGATCAACGCCAGCGTGTCCGAGGCGGATGTCGGCGGCGTGCGCGAAGGTCAGGACGTGGAATTCACCGTGGATGCGTATCCGTATCGGACCTTCCACGGCAAGGTCACGCAGATCCGCAACGCGCCGATCACAGTGCAAAACGTCGTCACTTACGACACCATCGTCGAGGTCAACAACGCCGATCTGAAACTCAAGCCGGGCATGACGGCGAACGTTTCGATCATCATTGCCCGCCGCGACAACGCGACGAAGAAGCTCATGAACGCTGCATTGCGCTTCCGCCTGCCGGAAACGACCGCAACCACCAAAACCAACGCGCCCACCGCAACCGCACAGGCCAGTCCCGGCAGCAGTGGTGGTCGCAGTGAACGTGGTGAACACGGCGGCTCCGGCAGCAAACCACGCGGCGAACGCGCTCCGACCCGCACTGTTTACACGCTGGACGCAAAAGGCAAACCGCAGCCCGTGCAGGTCAAGCTCGGCATCACCGATGGGTTCATGACCGAAGTCATCGACGGCTTGAACGAGGGCGACAAGGTCATCACCGGCGGCGTCCAGTCGAAGTCGGACGCCACCCCAACCGGCAACCCGTTTGGCGGCGGCATGCCGCGGCGCTTCTGATTTTCGCGACGCGCATGAAGCCCGTCATCAAGCTCGAAGAGCTGCATAAGACCTACCACACCGGCGAGGTCGAAGTGAAAGCCGTGCGCGGCGTCTCGCTCGAGATCCTGCCCGGCGAGTTCGTCGCGTTGATGGGCCCCAGCGGCTCGGGCAAATCCACCTTGATGAACACGCTCGGCTGTCTCGACCGTCCCACGAGCGGTCGTTATCTGCTCGATGGCATCGAGGTCTCCGAATTGAACCGCGACCAACGCGCCGACATCCGCAATCAAAAGATCGGCTTCGTGTTCCAGGGGTTCAATCTGCTCGCTCGCACGTCGGCACTCGAGAACACCGAGTTGCCGATGTTGTATCTGCGCGAACGGCTCTCCGCGCATGATCGCCACGCCCGCGCGCTCAAGGCACTCGAGACCGTCGGCCTCGGCAAACGCGCCGACCATCACCCGAGCCAGTTGTCCGGCGGCCAGCAACAACGCGTGGCCATTGCGCGTTCGCTCGTGAATCAGCCCGCACTCATCCTCGCTGACGAACCCACCGGCAATCTCGACAGCCAGACGAGCATCGAGATCATGGGCGTGTTCCAGAAGCTCAACGACCAGGGCATCACCATCGTGATGGTCACGCACGAGCTCGACATCGCGCATTACTGCAAGCGCAACATCATTCTCCGCGACGGCAAAATCGTCAGCGACGTGAAGGTGGCAGACCGGTTGAACGCGGAGGCAGAATTGCAAAAGCTTCGCGCCGCGCAGGAGGCGGTGAAACTCGCATGAGGATCCTCGCCACCATCCGCCTCGCTCTCCGCGCGCTGCGTCGCAACAAGCTGCGTTCCACGCTCACGATGCTCGGCATCATCATCGGCGTGGGATCAGTCATTGCTTCAGTCAGCATCACGACCGGCGCGACCAAGCAGGTCGAGGACAAAGTTTCCGCGCTCGGGCAGAACGTCGTAACGGTATTCAGCGGGAGTTTCATGGGCGGCGGCGGCGTGCGCGGCGGCGGCGGCAGTGCGTCCACCCTCACCATCGAAGACGCCCAAGCCATCTTGAAGGAAGTGACTGATGTGGTCGCAGTGAGCCCGGAAGTGCGCGACGGCGCCCAAGTTCAGGGTAACGGCCTGAACTGGAACACGCAGATCCTCGGCGAAGGCCCGGATTACCCGCAGATCCGCAGTTGGGACATCGAAAGCGGCACGACCTTCACCGAAGGCGACGTCCGCAGCCTCGCGAAAGTCTGTCTCATCGGGAAGACGGTCGCCGACCAGTTGTTCCCGAGCCAGAATCCGGTTGGCGAAACGATCCGCGTGCGCGACATCCCGTTCAAGGTGGTCGGGCTGCTGGAATCAAAAGGCTTCAACCTGTTCGGCCGTGACCAAGATGACGTGATCATCATCCCCTACAGCAGCCACATGAAGCGCGTTTCGCGGCGCACCTACGTGAATTCCATTCTCGTGCAATGCGCCACGCCGGAATCCATCACGAAAGTCCAAGAGGATATCACGAACTTGCTGATGCAACGCCGACGCGGAAAGGAAATGGATTTCACCGTGCGCACGCAATTGGAAGTCGCGCAGATGGCCACTGCCACCTCGAAGATCATGTCCGTGCTGCTCGGCGCCATCGCCAGCGTCTCACTCGTCGTTGGCGGCATCGGCATCATGAACATCATGCTCGTCAGCGTCACCGAAAGGACGCGCGAGATCGGCATCCGCATGGCGGTCGGCGCGCGCGGACACGACATCCTCATCCAATTCCTCGTCGAAGCCGTGACGTTGAGCGCGATCGGCGGATTGATCGGCATCGGGCTGGGCGTCGTCGCATCGCAGATCGTTGCCTCCACGATGAACTGGCCCATCCTCACGCCGTTGTCATGGGTCGGCATCGCCTCCGTCTCGAGCGCATTGGTGGGCATCGTGTCTGGATTCTACCCCGCGTGGAAAGCCTCACAGCTCGATCCCATCGAGGCCCTGCGTTACGAATAAACGTCCGCCCTGAGCTACTTGCTGCAAGAAGAATTCATCCGCCCACTCGCAGGGCGCCATCGGTGAGAATGCGCGCGCGCAAGCCGCCACGGCCATGCAACGCCGCTTCTGCACCGGGTGCTATGGCGTAATTCATCCAATGGCACGGGCTGCATTCCGCGACGCCCTCGAATTCGATGCCTTGCACGACGAAGTGCTTGCCGACAAGATGGTTCAAATCAACGCCGCGCGTGATAACGTTTCGCCGCGTGACGCCAGGAGATTTGCCGGGGACACCGAGCTGCGCGCAGACATCTTCAAACACTTCGGCAGCAAGGAAGGTCACCTGGCCTTTGTAGTTCTCCTTGAACGCAAAGAAGCGGTCGCCGAACAGCCCCTTGCCAGCCACGCATTCAATCTCCTTCACCGAATTGGTCGGGTGCTGGCCGGCAGGCTCACCGCTCCGGCCAAAAAAGTTGTGACCAGGGGAAATAAAGATTCCCTCAATTCGGATGAACGCCGGTTCAAGCACACGCGGATTCTAATCTGCGAGAATGCCACCTGCAATTGCCTGAAATATAAATCACCACCTTCGTCCTGTTTAGCTTTCGAGTTGCAACACTGCAGGCCAAAGGTCGTTCAGGCGTGGAGGAGCTCGGGCTCCGTTTGGATCGATGACCTTTCAAGGAGTCGAACGGCCTGCTCAAAGAGGTCGGCCCGGAACACACGACGGCCGAGCGCAAAATTCAAACTATCCGACTCGGGGCAAAGCCCGGCGGCACGCATGCGTTGCAATACCCACGCGGCCTTGTCGCTCGACGGGTTGTTGGTGTCGTTCCGGTGAAAGACGAAGAAATCCTGCACCCCCCGAGTGACACCCGTGCCGAAGTCGAATTCACCCGTCACGCCGCAGCGCAACGCAGTCGCGCTGGCGCCGACGTATTCCGGTCGTGCGAGCGTGCTGATGAGTTGTGCGTGATTGGCAGGGTTGTCGCAGAACTCGCAGGCATCCAACAGCGCCGCAACCAGCACAAGATGGTCAGCTTCGCGCTGCTCGGCAAATTCGCGACGGACCATCAGCACCTTCTCCGGATGGCCCGGATCCAGTTCAGCGCTGACGGCGGCGCACCAGCCAGCGCGGGATTGCACCGCGACCGAGTTCCATGGTTCGCCGGCGCAAAAGCCGTCGAGATTGCCTGACTTCAGGTTGGAGACCATCTGTGGCGGCGGAACCACCACGATGTGCACATCACGGTCAGGATTGATACCCGCTGCGGCAAGCCAGCTGCGCAGGAGAAAATTGTGCGACGACACCGGTGAGACGATGCCGAAGGTGAAGATGCGTTCGCCGCGTGATCTCTGGATTTCAGCGCGCAGCTTTGCGGCGTCGGTCACTCCCAAGCGGCGAAGTTCGTTTGAGAGCGTGATTCCGTTGCCGTGGAGATTCAGCACCAGCGCGGTAACGCAATCGCAGCGCACGGAGCCGATCCCGAGCGTCGCGGCAAACGGCAGCCCGGCCACGGCGTGCGCGGCGTCCAGTTCGCCGTAGATGATCTTGTCGCGGATGGTGGCCCAGCCGAGTTCGCGACTCAGCGCAACGTTCAGGCCGCGGCGATTGAAGAACCCCAGCTCGTGCGCCATGACGATCGGCGCGCAGTCGGTGAGCGGCACAAAACCGATTCGAAGTTTACGGCTGTTTGTGGCAGGCGATTGGGTCTGTAGCACTTTACTCATGGTTTGGTTCGGCGAGCCGATGGCGCCGGATCACAGCCATGCGTGTGCCACGGAACCGATGCGCCGCGCTCAATGTGTTTATCGCTGACGTGAATTCTGTTCATGGCCGCGGCGGTCGAACCTGAACAAAGGGCGATGGCGTTCATCCTCGCTTTGAAAGTAACCGGTCGTGACGCGTAAAAAACTTTTGCCGCGGCGCTGGTTGAGTGCAATTGAGCCCGCTCGAAGGAAAATCAGCTGGCGATTTCTATTCACGATGCCGCCAAAGCACGCGGCTAACGCATCAGAGAAGCGCCATTCAAGATCACTGTTACTGAGTCGAAAAACCAGTTGGCCGGATGATTGCTACTCGTTGATTCGATGTATTCGACAAGTCGATTTCATGTATGACGCCGCAGCCCTTGGATAGCCGACAAATCAGGGCGTTTGTAGCGCTGGCACGCACCGGAAGCTTCACGCAGACTGCGCGCGAACTGCACCTCACACAGTCTGCTGTCAGCCATTCCATCAAGGCGTTGGAGGGTGATGTTGGCTGTCGTCTTTTGGACAGGCTGGGGAAAAAAGTCGCCCTGACGCAGGCGGGCGAGCAGCTTTTGCAGCACGCGCAAAAAATTCTTTCCGAGATGAAAGGCGCACGTGATTCGCTCGCGCATCTCGGCAAATGGGGCCGCGGTCGCCTGCGAATCGGGGCCAGCACCACGGCGTGCCAGCACTTGATCCCGCCGGTATTGCGTGAGTTCAAGGAAAGTTTCCCCGATCACGTCATCAGCATCGAATCCGGGGATACCCCGGCGCTCGTCGCCTCATTGCTCGGGCATCGCATCGACTTGGCGCTCACGCTTGAACCGGAGAACGAGCCGCAACTCGAGTTTCACCCGCTGTTCACGGACGAACTGCAATTCATGGTCGGCGCGCTACATCCGTGGGCGCGCACCGGGCGCGTCGAGCGCGAGGAGATTCCCAAACAGAACCACATCACTTACAGCAAAAGCAGTGTAACCTTCCGGTTGACACAGGAATATTTCCGGAAGGAAGACATCGTGCTGAACAGCGTGATCGAACTTGGCAGCATGGAGGCGACGAAGGAACTCGTTAAGCTCGGCCTCGGCATCTGCATCCTCGCGCCGTGGGTGGCGAAGAAAGAAATCTCAGAAGGTTCGCTCGTTCCGGTGCCGCTCGGGCGTCGAAAACTTCCACGCCGTTGGGGCATCTTGCATTGGAAGGGCAAGCGGCTAAGTCTCGCGGAAGAAACCTTCATCGGCCTGTGCGAGTCTGCCGCCTCTGAACTCACCAAGTGATTGTCACGTTGGTTTGACAGCTATTTGCGAACAGCTCTAATCCGGATATAGCCGGTTGGATTCGAGACAAGAGGCGCCACTACACGATACGAACTTGTGACATAAGTGCCGTCATCTGCAGTCCCAACTTCTTCAAGGTAAGCCGGGCCTGAATGCCAACTCAACAAATCGGGGGACCATTCAAGAACGACCGCCACGTCAACGGCCTGCTTTAAAACGCTGATCACGGCCGAAGCCTGATTGTTACTCGCCACAATCGAAACTGGATTGGGTTCTGGCGTCGAAGGAGAGCGTCCCAAGGCGTATTCAATGAGGTTAGGCAAGCCATCAGCGTCGGCGTCAATGCTGTCATCTCCGATCCCGGGATGTGCACGATACCAAATATTCAGTGGCCGATCGGCGATCGTAATTGTGGCATTCGATACACCCGATAGCAGATAGTTCGCATTCGTTTGCATGCCAATCGTCACGGTCAGCTGGCTGGCACCCAAGTTGGTCCCGAGCGGAGTGACGGCAAGGTTTGTAGAGGTTGCCCCCGCCGCAAAGGTGATTGAGCCAGGCAACGCCACGTAGTGCACACCTGAAATCGCGCTGCCACCGACATTGAAATTGACCGTCAGCGCACCGTTGGTGTCACTACGAACGAACGTGAATCGCGCAAGGTTCGTTTGGAACAGCCCCGCCACGGCGTCACTCGCCACCACCTCAACCGTGGGCATCACCACCGGCGCGGCGACGCCCAAGCCCAAGAAGCGGATGCCGTCCGCGATGCAATAGTTCGTCGAGGCCGTGTTGTCGTTGCGGATGATGACCTGCCCGCTAGTGCCGGCGTTGAAGTTGGTCGTCATCAATTTAAACCAGCCGCTGCTGGGAACTTTCTGGTTCACGAACACGCGATTCGTTCCGGCAGCATGGATGATGTCGTAAGGCGTGTTGGTCGCACGGTTCGAAGCTTCCACCCACCACGCGTAAACCTCGTAGGTGCCGTTCGTCGGCAGTGTCGGCGTGTAGCTGACCCACTTGGTGCCCTTGCCCGCAGCGTTGTCGTGCCAGTAATCGCCGTTCCAACCGCCCGCATTCGCGCCGCTCACCCAGCCGCCGGAGTTCGCGGTGCCAGGGCTGTTCTGATCAAGGATGATCCCGTTCGTGGAGGACGCCGCCGCCGCCCACGTCAGCAACATTCCGTCCGCCCTCAACTGCCCCGAGAGCTTGGCGTAATTCAACTGCTGCGCCGCCACATTGTCATCGATGGCGAACGCCGCCGCAACACCCGCCGCATGACTGGCCATCATGAAGACCGGCTCCATGCGGCACGAAGCGAACGCCACATGGCTCGCCGAAAGCGCGAAGGTGCTGAACACGTTCTGACATTCATTGCTGCGCGGCACAATGGCGCGATAGCTGATCGGATACGGATAAGGCGGCGTGCCGCCAATGCTGCCTTCCCAACGCGTCGCACCGCCGGACGCCAGTCGCTGCACACCGTGGGAATCGATGTTGTAACGCGCGAGGCAGATGCCATCGGGCGCCGTGACACGCGCCTCGCAGTTCGACTGCGTCATCACGTAATCGCTAACCATGCGCCGCGCTTCGCGCACGTAGATCTGCCACGGCCAGCCGCCGTTGTCGGTGAATTCGTCCGCCGCCAAGCCCCACGACTGCGCCTCGGTGTTCAAGTTCGCCGGGATGCCCGGGCTGGTAGCGTAGAAATAGAGCAACCCGCGGATGTAATTTTCGTGCTGCTGCCGGGTGACCTCGCGCCCGGCGTAGGTGTTCGTGGCCCAGGTGTAGTTGTAACCGACGTAATCGGTGGACAACTCGCCGTTCGCGTTGATGTCGGTTTTCCCGTTCGGGATGATCTGCTGGATGTGGATGAGCGAACTCAGCGAGACATTCGTCTCCGCCGCCACGCGCGCAGCGATGTAACGACGGATGAGTTCATAATTGTTCGTGGAGTAACCAGGCGGCGCGGTGATGGGAATTTTGTTCGTCGCGTTTTGCGTGAGGCAGAGCCGGTAGTTGTAAGCCTGCAATCGCTGGTCGCCTGCGCCGACGCCACCGGTATTCGTGCCGTTGACGAGCGGCAGATAACCGCTCGCGGGATTGCCAGGAACGACGTAAGGATCGTAGGTGTAACTGCCGCCCACGGCGCGGATGCCCGCGAGCGATTCGTTGTAAACATTCGTGCCCTCGCGGCCCCAAGTGAACGTCACGCCCGCCGCCGCCATCAAGTCGCCCTC
>JBEGQI010000154.1:0-4563 GCA_041181065.1 Verrucomicrobiota bacterium
GCCGAAGCCCTTAAAACTCCAGCCGGAAAAGACGCTGCGGATGCGCTGACCGAGGTGATGAGGCAGTTCATTCTGGCGCGCATGGGCGGCTTCAACGAAGAAAAGCGCCAGTCCTAACTCATAACAGCATGTCTTCACCCCCAACGGGGCAGGCGCCGCTTTCCAATGCGGCCGCCAAGCCTATTGCCGAGCGTATTTACGCCAACTGGCCGCGGAATTTCATCCGACGGCCATCATCAAGATCATATCCAACCTCAACCGGATTCACCACCGGGAGTTGAAGTCTGGAACGGTGCGGCGCGAGATCGAGCGTGCCCATTGGCCACCCGACGGCGCTCAGGGGACTGCCATCCCTGCCGCACCCCCTCCCCCTTTGAAACGTCAAAAAAATGAGCAAACCTAAAAAGCGGGCTGGGCCGACGCGCCAGGCGCTATTCAACCGGCGGCAACGGAAGTTGCGGCGGATGTTCGGCGTATGCCAGAACTGCGGCAAAAAGCATCCGGGCACGACGTATTGTGGTCGGAACGCCGAGGCGCGCCGGCGTTACATGCGGGAGTTGATGAGGCGCAGGCGGGAGAAGTTGAGGGGGGAGAGTTGAGGGTTGAGGGTGGGAAACTGCCCCTCCCCCTTTGAAACGTCGAAAAATGGCGACTTGGTTCAAGCGCCTTGATCGGCGTGAACGAAGATGAGTTGCGTGAATTCCGCCACGCCATTGGCTTCGCTGGATTGCAGGCGCAGGCGATAGGTTTTGCCGTCGGCGGCCTTGAGGCTGGCGTTCTGGCCGGAGCGGAAGGTGGCAGTGCCGACGTGTTCGGCCAGGATGATCACCGTGACGACAGCTTCGAGGGTCATGCCGCCATCGCTGAGTTTGGCCTGGGATTGAATCGGACTGTGCCGGCAGGGGTAGTTCTTGCTGGCCACCGTGACGGTGCCTTCGAGGTAGCCGCGGCGGATGCTGGTGGTAAGCAAGCGTGACGTGAGACTCATAACTGAGGCGGGGAGTCCCCCTCCCCCTTTGAAACGTCGAAAAAAAGCCGCCCCGCCAGATTGCTCCAGCGGGGCGGTTCCATGAATCAACCACTCGGACTCAACCCAACAAATTAACCAAGGAGAATCGCGGTGTGCTTCGGATTGAACACGCTCACGCCCCAGACAGCGGCGATTTGCACCTTGTTCATGTAAGCCCCCGGCCACAGGGTCATCTCGAAACTCAGTCCGCTCACCTCGTCGGTGATGATTTGGCGGTCCAACGCGAGGTCGCCACCCTCGGGAACCACCGGCAAACGGGTGGCAAGCACCACAGCGGATCGGGTGAACGCACAGTTGCGCGTGCTCGTCGCGTTGACGGTGATGGCGAGGTTGTCCGCCGCAGCCGCAACGATGCCAGGCGCGTTGATGGTGAATGATCCGCCGCTCAACGCGGTTGCCACAACATACTTGTGAGAACCGATGGTCACGATGTCTCCTGCGAGGATGGTGCCGGAGCCGGTGTCCACCGTAACAGTGGTATCGCCCACAGCCAGTGCGCCATTGAGCAAATAGCTGGCACCCGTGCCCGCAGTGTTGGTGTTGCATTGGGCGGACTGGCGCACCATAAAGTTCTGCAACATGCCAACCTCCCCGCGCCGCAGCAACGCTTCTGAACCAGCCTCGTTCACCTTGAACAAGCTGGATTGCTTGGCGCGCAGGGAAGCCATGGCCGCCGTCGAAAGAACCAACTGACGGTCACCGGCGGGAGCCCCGTTGTCGTCGAGAATCTTGGTGACGTAGGCCACATCGCTCAGATCGTTGGCGGTGCCGAACGGCGCCGTGCCAGCGGTGCCGTAAGCGCGGGACGCCGCGGCTGCAACGGCATCGGCCACATCGTTTTCCATTTCGTTGACGACGGCGCGGATGGCTTCGGCAATTTGGTTCTGGCGAAGCGTGGCGTAACCGGGTCCGCCATTCATCGCGTATTGTTCCTCCCCCGTCCAACTGAACCCCGAGCCTTTAATGGCACCGATGGTCAGCGTTTTATTGGTGAAGGTTTGATCCGCCGCCGCAGGAATCGCCATGGCGGGGGTGATGGTGGCAACGCTTTGCGCCGGACCAACCGGCGAGCGCAACGTTTGCCCGGTGGCAACCCGGTCAGCCCGAGAATCACGGGTGACGGAGCTGACGAAGCCGACGAGTTCGCGGCTGACAACATTTAATGCCGCGTAGGCGTCAGGAATGAGATTGGTGAGAGTGTTGGCCATAATGTTTTAGGTTTGTTTTGAAACTGGTTACTCGGTCAGGTTGCCGCCGTTGCGGAAGAATTCGGCTTGAGCTTTCGGGGGGAGATTCGACCAGTCCGCGCGTTTCATGGTCTTCGGGCCAGCCGACTTGGCCGGGGCGCCGCCAGAGGGCAGCGCCGTGAGGTCCACGCCGGTCTGGGCGATGGCGTTGTTGGTGGCGGTTTGCAGGGCGACCACCTTGCCGGTGGCGTCGAGCTTTTCCGCATCGGCCACCTTGAGGGCGGCGCAAACCTCGGCCAGCTTGGAATTCACCGCCGCGAAATCAGCGTCGAGCTTGGTCAATTTTTCGGTCGCTTCGGTGAGCGACGTTTGGAGCTTGGTGTTCTCGGCGGTCGCGGCGGCAAGATCGTTGGTCAGCTTGGTCACGTCGCCGTCCACCCGCGCCTGCAACGCCGTCACATCAGCGCGCAAGGATTGGTCGGCGGTGTTGGCGCGGGCAAGGAGGCCAGCTACGGCGGTTTTGATTTCGGCGAGTGTCATAGGCGTCTCTTTGGTGAGGCGCGCAAGTCAACTGCCCGCGGGCAAAACCACATGGCCGCGCAACACGGTGGCATCCGATTTCAGGTAAGCCTTGTAGTAGCCGCGGGTGAAGTAACGGTTGATCTCCACCTGGCAGCGCGTCACGGTGCCGTCGTCGGGATTCACCTTGAACCGCAGGATGCCGCCGCCCACTTCCATGCGCAGACGTTTCTTGCGGGCAAAAATGGTCTGGTCCTGGAACCCCGGCAGGCCGATGACATGAATATTGCGGTCCTGCATGTAATTGCTGACGTGGTAATGCCCCTGGATCAGGATGTGCGGTTTCTCGCCGCCTTCAAAGGCTTCCACCTGCTTTTGAGCCGTGTAACTGCGGGCGTAGGCGCTGCCGCCACCGGGATGCTGCACCTTGACGATGGTGGATGAACCGTTGGGATGTTTGATCTCGATGTCCGCCTCGACGTGCCCCACATAAATCAGGTCATGCCGACCTTCGGCTTTGGCCCGGAGCGCGAGGTAAGCACCCCAGTTGAAGCCCGCTTTCATCCACCAGCCTTCATGATCATCGCCCGTGATGTAGTAGGTCTTGATGCCATCGCGGGCCGGGTAGTTGTCGATGGCGTATTGGGTCTGCCCGTCGATGGTGGCGCTGAATACAGAATCGCCGTTGATCTTCTCGATATGTCCGTCCACCAGATTGCCGGCGTGCAACACGGTGCGGATGCCTTCGGCGGCAAAGAGGTCATATTGCGCGTGCAACTCAGCCAGCCGTTCCTCCTTGCAGCACAGGTGCGTGTCCGCCACCAGTCCAAGCTCAATCCATTTGCCGGTGTTGATGTGCCGCAGCGGCAGGTGCCCGAACTCGGGTTTGGGGAGCTTCTTGGCGTATTTCACCACCAAGGGCGGTTCCTGCACCGGGGCATCGTCAATTTTGAAGGCTGGCGATGAAGGCTTTGATGGTTTTCGGGTTGCCATAAAGGACTCGCTTGCCGTGCAACACGCGATTCTCGGGAGGAACGCGCGAACCACGGGTTCGGATATAATCCGCCGAATAATGGAGGCGGGGCGCCAAGGCATCACAGGTAAGCAACTGACCATCGGGCATCGCGTTCAAGAACGCCACGATGCGCGCCATGAACCGCCCACTGGCGGGGTCAGTGTTTCCGATGATTTTGAACCGCATTTTTGCCATACGCTTTGGGCGTTTTCTTCTTGGCGACCCAACCGGGAATCCGCCGCGTAGATCGGCGATGCGCTCGGCGACCTGGCAAGCCGAGCGATTCCCCGTCATCACCGGCTTCGGGCCACATGCCGGCGCTGGGCGCACCGAACGCGAACCTGCCGGGGGCGTTGCTCATGACAGGAAACGCTTCAACTCCTCAAAGTCGTCCATGACTTCCATCGCCAAGTTCAGTTCCACGGCTTCCTTGCCACGGAAGGATTGCCCTTGCATGGCGTCCGCCGGCACGCCGGGCAGGTGGGTGTTCACGTGGTCGTAGAATTCCTCGGCCAGCTTCATCACGTTGTCCTGGAGGAATGCCTCCTGCTCGGCGGTCAGGCTGGTGCCGGGCACGCCCATGCCCTTGTATTTGCCGCTGGAGAACACCTTCACCTTGATGCCGCGTTGCTCGGCCATGGCGCTGAAATCGTGATAGGCGCAATACACGCCGATGCTGCCGAGTTGCGCGCTGGAGGAGCAGAAGATGCCTTCCGTCGGCGCGGCCAGCCACAGGGCGGCGCTGCAACACTGCGCCCCGGCCGGCACGTAGGAATAGACCGGCTTGCGGGATTGCTCGATGGCGCGGGTGG
>JBEGQI010000155.1:0-3446 GCA_041181065.1 Verrucomicrobiota bacterium
ATTCCCCCGTCGCGGGATCGGGACAGATCAAGGTCCTTTCGGGAGCAGGCACGTTGCGGCTCGCCTCAGCCGCCAACTCCTTTGTCGGCAACATCGTTCTGGTAACGGCGAGCCAAAGTCGGTTCACGTTGGATGCGGGCGCGAACTTGAACTTCATCATCGGCGCGTCGAACGTGAACAACTCCATCTCCGGTTCGGGCGTGGCGACCTACAATGGTGTTTTCAATTTCAATCTTTCTGGCGCCAGCACGAACCTTGGCGACCAGTGGAGCATCGCCACGGTGCCCGGCCAGACCTTTGGCACCAGCTTCAGCGTGCCCGGCTTCACCAACATCACCACAAAATGGGAGATCAACACCAACGGCGCGTTCTATTCCTTCGACACGACGAACGGCCTGCTGCGCGTGGTGTCCGGCTTCACCACGTTCACAAATCCCAGCCCGTTGATCCTGCTGGATTCACGCGTCGGATTGATGCGCGATTCAGTCGTCGCGACGAACGCATGTCTGATGGCTACTTCGGGAAGTTACGGTCGCGCCATCAACGGCATTTCCTTCCAGAAGGACAGCATCATCCTCAGCTTCGGCGGCTATCAATACACCGCGTGGTATGACACTTCGAACACCACGCAGTTGATCTGGCTGGCGCGGCGGGCAGCCACCAACAACAGTGTCGGTGCGTGGGAAAAGTTTCAGACCGATTCACAGTTCCTGAACGGTGACGAGCCAGCATGGGATGCGCACGATGTCATCTCGCTCGGCATCTGCCCAAACGACGGCACGTTGCACATGGAGTGGGATCACCACAACAACACCAACCGTTATCGCCGTTCGATCATCGGACTTTGCACCACGAACAAGTCGGCATGGGGCACGGGCATGTTGAACCCCGAACAAAACTGGCTGGTCGCCGCCGGCCAGACCGAACTGGATGTGACCTACCCGCAGTTCACGACCACGCCGTCCGGAGGATTGATGTTCAACCGTCGCATGGGCGTTTCCGGAAACGGCGACCAGTATTTCCAGATTTACAATCCGGCCACCGGCACGTGGAACGCAAAGGTTCAATTCATAAATCGGTCCGGCACCTATGTGGGCGTTGATCCGTTTGGAACGACCCGGACCTGCACCGAGCGCTGCGCCTACATCAATGGTTTCGACATGGATCCGGCTGGAACGATCCACGTCACTTGGACATGGCGTGAATCCGCCAGCCAGTATGGCAACCGCGACATCTGTTACGCGTATAGCCCGGACAAGGGCACCAACTGGTATAACAACGCCGGCTCAAAAATCGCCGACACCAGCTTGGGCCAGACGATCACGCAAGCATCGCCGGGTATCACCATCGTCCCGCTCGACATGCGGCAACTGTTGATCAACCAGCAGGCGCAATGCGTGGATAATGACGGTCGCGTGCATATCCTCATGCTGCACCGTCGGCAGGAAGTGGGTTACGAACCCGCCGTGTTCTCCGCGCAATTTTCAACCAAGTTCACCGCCTACTATCATTACTTCCGCGACCCGATCACCGGCGTGTGGACGCAGACCCGCATTCCGCCGGATGATTTCCCCGTCGGTTCGCGCCCCAAGATCGGCTTCGATGCACAAGGCAACGTCTATGCGGCTTACCTTTCGTATCCAGCAGGCACCGCCGTAGTGCCCGGCTACATCGGTGGAAAGCTCGTCATCACCAGCGCAACAAAGGCGGCGCAATACACCAACTGGACAGTGGTCCAGGCATTCACCAACAGCTTCAACGGCGAGCCGATCATCGACCAGACCCGGCTGCTCTTGAACAACATCCTCTCCGTTTACATCCAGGAAGATTCCGCAACGACAGCCGTGGTCGGAACGCCGCTCCATGTGTTCGACTTTGCGGTCAATGTGAATGGCTCATCCCAGACCAATGTCGCGTCCCTGAACTTCTCCGGACCGGATGCCCTCGTAGTGGTCGGCGGCATCGCCGGGAAGAATTATCAGCTGCAATCCAGCCCCACACTTGCGCCGCCCACGTGGACCAACGTCAGCAGCGCGCTTCCCGGCGTCAACGGCCTCCTTGCGTTGCCTGATATCAATGGACGCGTGATTGCGCCATCCCGCCTTTACCGCGTTGTTCAGACGCAGTAGAGGCACATTTCCACAAACCAAGCGCTGCTGAGAGCACTTTACACTTCCGTGTAATAGGAACCGCCAGTGGGACACGTTATGATTTTCCTGTTGCCACGCATTCTGAACCAAACCCCGAGCGCGTCAGGGTGTAACAGCAACGAACAACAACCCATCATCTGATCCACATGAGAAAATCAGCCTCCACACCCCGCTACACAGTCTGTCTCGCCGCCCTGCTCATGGCCATGGCAGCTGTAATGTTCAACTTCTCAGCCCGGGCCACCAGCGCCACCTGGACCGGCGGCACCAGCGCCCTTTGGTCCGACACCAACAACTGGGTTGGCCTGCCCGTCACAGCGCCGGGATCAAACGAACTTGCCACTTTTAACGCTTCGAGCGTCAACACCACGATTGACCTCACGGGTGGCGTCACCATTTCCAGCAATCTCTTCGACACCGCGAGCGTGTCGGCATACACGATCGGTTCCGGCGTCGCGGGCGCGCAGACCCTGACCAACGCCGCACCCGGCGCGATCACCGTGAATGCCACGGTCGTTAACAACCAGTTGTTCAACGCGAACTTGAGTCTGGGCACCACCACCAATTTTGCCAAAGCCTTCACCATCGCCAACAATAGTTCCACAGCCAATCTGACGTTTGCGGGTGCCGTCAGCACGGCAGTAACGGGCACGAACACCATCACACTCGGCGGCTCTGGCAATCACATCACCTTTAACGGCCCGATTTACAACGGCAGTGGCGCGGTTGCCCTGGTCAAAGCGATCACAACTAACAGCGTGATTCTCTCGACGAGCAATAATTTTCTGAGCGTGGGTTTTGCAGGCGGAGTCAATCAAGGTGACAACGGCACCATTCGGGTGAGTCACAGCGATGCTCTCACAGGCGCCACCATCACGATGAACGGTCAGAATGACACGACCCAGACCATCGATCTCGCCAATAATGTTACGCTGACCAACCGTATCTTCAGCAACAGTCGCACGGCAGGTCGTCCAATGATCCGCAACGTCTCCGGCACGAACACCTACGCCGGCCTTTACATCGCCACGGCCACCGGCGGTGGTGTCACCTTCGAGGCCAACGGGGGCAAGCTCAACATGACCGGCGGTTTCATCACCACCAATTCAGTCAGCGCACGCGGCCTGCAGTTGCAAGGCACGGGTGGCGGGGAAATTAGCTATACGCTCCTGTCCACCTTCGTCGGCGTGGTGACCAAGACCGGTTCCGGCTCTTGGACACTCTCGGCCAGCAATGCGTTTCCATCTATCAACCCCTTCAACGGCGGCACGTTGGTTTCGGCGCATCCAAACTCTC
>JBEGQI010000156.1:0-8221 GCA_041181065.1 Verrucomicrobiota bacterium
CTGCGGGCTCATCGCGCCGATCTCGGCAAAGAAATTTTCAAAACCCGCCGGCGTCAGCGTGACAGAAAGTTTGCCGCCGCCTTGGCTGACGCAATTGTAGGTGTGCGGGATGCCGCGTGGCGCAAACAGCGTGTCGCCCGCCTTCGCCGAGATCGTTTTGCCGGCGACCATGAATTCGTATTCGCCCGCCAGCACTTGAAACGTCTCGTCTTCGCGGTGATGGATGTGCGGCGGTGGTCCAACGTGCGGCGCATCATGCGATTCCACGACCGCGAGCGTGCCATTCGTATCGCTGCCCAAAACGCGCAGCAGCATCGGAGTGCCAAGGACGTTGACGGCTTTGCCGCCTCCAACAGGAAGATGGATGGGATTCATTTCGGGATTTTCAGGTCAATTCATTTCTTAACCCACGCTACGATGCGGAGCGGACCGCCGCTGCCGTTTTTGATCTTCATCGGCAACGCCACGACATACGCGCCCTTGGCGGGCAATTGATCCAACGCGGCGACGTTTTCAAACGCGGGAATGTTTTTCGCGAATAGGATGCAATGGCTCTCGAAGAGCGTGGATTGACCGTAGTCGATGCTCGCGGTGTCGAGGCCGACGGCTTTGATGGGACGTTCCGCCACAAGCCAGCGCGCGGCGGCGGGATCGAGCCCGGGAAAATGCAGCTTGGCGACCGCGCCCGGGCCGCGTTCGTCCGTGCCGAGATAGCTCTTCGCATCGGGCCAGCGTTTGGCGTAGCCGGTGTTGAACAGCACAATTGCGCCTTTCGGTATGCGACCGTGCTTGGTTTCCCACGCTTTCAAGTCGTCCACGCTGATGAGGTAATCGGCATTCGTGGCGGCCTTGGCGGAGACGTCCACGACGATGGCCTCGCCGGTGAGTTGTTCGACGGGCAATTGATCGAGCGTCTGGCCGTGCTCGTTGAAATGGATGGGCGCGTCGATGTGCGTGCCGCCGTGTTCGGACGCGGCGTAACGGTTCGCGGCGTAGAAATAACCTTTGTCCGTGTGCGCGTGGAATTCCGTCTCCAGCGTGAACGGTTTGGCGGTCGGCCAGTAGAGCGTATTGGTCGCGAAATCGTGCGTGAGGTCGAGCCACTTGCCGTTGGCGAATGGGGCATCGGCGGCGAAGAGCGGGGCGGTGCTGGCCAGCAAAACACAAGCAGCGAATCGGGTGAAGGTTTGGGCGTTCATAGGCGCAGCCTAAAAAAGTCGGTGAGCCGGAGCAAATCCAACGAACCTTTTTCGGCTACGACCTCGTTGCAACTTGCCCCTTGAGGACCCCCTTTGCATCACCCTCGCCGCGACCGACCTTCACGGGCGATGGCGGCTTCCGGCTGCTGCGCGGATTGATGATCGCGCTGCGCCCGTTGCGTGAGGTGGAGTTGCTGGCCAGAAAAGTTGAGCGCGGGATCAAGTCCCCTGCTCCGCCCAGACGACTTCCCCTGCAACGACGGTTGCGAGGGCTTTCCCCTTGAGGGTCCAACCGAAGAAGGGGCAGTTCTGCGATTTGCTCGCGGTGTCTTTCGCGGCGTAAACCCATTCGCGGTCGGGATCGAACACGGTCACGTCCGCATCCGCGCCCACGGTCAACGTGCCTTTCGCGAGCTTGAGCAACTTCGCTGGATTCACCGTGAACTTCGCGATGAGGTCCGCAAGCCCGAGATGTTTCGCGTGGTAAAGCTGCATCAGCGAGAGCGCGAGTTCCGTCTCCAGACCCGTGATTCCGAAGGGGGCGTAGTCGAACTCGACTTCCTTCTCGAAGTTGCAATGCGGCGCATGGTCGCTGCCAAGAATTTCAATCGTGCCGTCCGCCAAGCCTTCGATGATGGCCGCGCGATCCGCCGCCGAACGCAATGGCGGGTTCATCTTGAAATGCGTGTGATAGGAAGGCCACGTGATGCCCGCGAGCTTGGGGTTGTTGGCGAGCAGTTCCTTGCCATCGGCGGCCCAAAACTTTTCGCTGCCGGCCACCGCGGCGTCGGTGAGCGTGAAGTGGTGCGGGCAAGCCTCGCCAGAAATCGGCACGCCGCGTTGCTTCGCCTCGCGGATGAGCCGCACGCTGCCAGCAGCGCTGAGATGCTGGCAATGCACGGGGCAACCGGTCGTTTCCGCGAGCAGGATGTTGCGCGCCACGATCATCTCCTCGCCCGCTGCCGGCCAGCCGCGCAAGCCGAGCGACGTGCTCCAATAACCTTCATGCATCACGCCGTCGGTCACGAGCGAGTAGTCCTGACAATGGTCCATCACCGGCAGATCGAACATGCGGGCGTATTCAAGCGCGCGCCGCATCATGTCGTTGTTCTGCACGCAATGGCCGTCGTCGGTGATTGCAACGACCCCGGCCTTCTTGAGCGCACCGATCTGCGCGAGTTCTTCGCCCGCGATCCCCTTCGTGATGGCGCCGGCCACAAAGACGTTCACCAAAGCGGATTGCGCCGCGCGTTCGTGAACGAGCGCGACGGTCGCGGAACTGTCGAGCGACGGCGCCGTGTTCGGCATGCATACGACCGAGGTGAATCCGCCGCGCGCCGCGCACGCTGTGCCAGTGGCGATGGTTTCTTTGGCCGTCTGGCCGGGTTCGCGCAAGTGGACATGCAAATCGATCAAGCCCGGACAAACGACGAGGCCCTTGGCATCGAGCTTCTTCACGCCTGCGGGCGCGCGCTTCGCCGCCTCGGCTCCGATGGCGGCGATCTTGCCAGCGAGGATGAGCAGGTCGGCAACTTCATCGCGGCGGTTGGCGGGGTCGATGATCCGTCCGGCGGTGAGAAGCAGGGAATGGGCGTCACTCATGTGCGGCGAGTTTATACGGACGAAGCGCGCGTTGACAAGGCAAGCGCCCCGGCTAGCATGCCGACGGTTGCGGGCGTAGCTCAATGGTAGAGCGCCAGTCTTCCAAACTGGTTACGAGGGTTCGATTCCCTTCGCCCGCTCCATTTCTCATCAGGAGAAAGGCCCGTAAAGTTTGAACTTAGCCAGCGCTCGTCGTGCAGGTTTGCCTGCCCTTCCATTTCCGCCCGAATCGGGCCACTCCCTCCATTCATAAATGAACAACCACATCCGCCGCAGACTGACTGCACTATTCGTCGTCGTCACGACTATCGCTTTAAACACGGCTCACGGCCAAGGCAACTCACACAAGATGCGCGTGAACGACCCCAAACGCGCTCAAGAACTGATCGCGGAGGGCGCAACCGTGATTGCCGACTATGGCAGCTTCCAACTGCTCGCGGCAACGGATGCAATCGCCGCGAAAGTCAGCGGTGACGCGAAGGTGGAATCCGCGGACCAGATGAATGTCATCGAACTCAACGCGGGCCACCTCGACACGACGAAGGCGCCAGTCAAGGCACTGCGTAAGGCACGTGCGGCGTTCAATGGCAAGCAACTGCACCTGGTGCAATTCGCCGGGCCGGTCAAACCCGAATGGCGCGCAGAACTCGAGAACCGTGGCGCGCAGATTGTTTCGCATATCCCGAACAACACCTACCTCATCTACGCAAATCACAAGACTTTGACCGAAATCCAATCCTGGGCCGCAAAAGCGCTGCAGGTGCAGTGGGAAGGAACTTTTGCCGACGATTATAAAGTTCACCCACAAGCGAAAGACAAGGACGCCTCCGGCAAAACCCGCGACATCGGCACAGATAATTTTGCGATCCAGCTGGTGGAGGATGACGATGCGAATGCCGACACGCTGGCGGCTATTGCGCGGGTTCAACTCGCCGCCCCGAGCAGCGACTACAAACTGCTCGGCTATCGCACCATCGTGGTGCAATTGCCCGCCAGCCAGATCAGCCGCATCGCCGCGCAACCTGATGTCGTTTCCATCCATCCCTACTTCAAAAGGCGAAAATTCGACGAGCGCCAAGACCAGATCATCGCCGGCAATCTGTCCAGCGGCACACCGACCGGCCCTGGCTATTTTGCGTGGCTGGCGAGCAAAGGGTTTTCGCAGGCGCAATTCGACACTAGCGGATTCCTCGTGGATGTGACCGACAGCGGCATCGACAACGGCTCGACGACGCCGGGCCATTTCGCGCTCTTCAAGCAGGGCAATCCCGGTGGCGGCAGCCGCGTTGTCTACAACCGGCTCGAAGGCACGGCCAATTCCGGCAGCACAATCGCCGGCTGCGATGGCCACGGCAACTTGAACGCCCACATCATCAGCGGCTACGTGGGAGGCACCACCACCTCGACCCACTTCGACTCGGGCGGTTATTATTACGGCATCGGCGTCTGCCCTTTCGTCAGCGTCGGCTCATCCGTGATCTTTGATCCGAACACATTCACCAGCCCGAGTTATCCGAACCTGCAATCCCGTGCCTACAACAATGGCGCGCGCATCAGCGCAAACAGTTGGGGAGCGAACACGGCAGGGGCTTATGATTCGGACGCACAAAGCTACGACGCGCTGGTGCGCGATGCCCAGCCGGCCGGCTCGTCTTTCACCACGGCCGGAAACCAGCAGATGACCATTGTCTTTGCCGCAGGCAACGCCGGCTCTGCAGCACAAACCGTCGGCTCGCCTGGCACAGCCAAGAACGTCATCGTGGTTGGCGCGGCCGAAAATGTCCGCGCGTTCGGCGGCAGCGACGGCAGCGGCATCTCCGACACCGCGGCCAACAGCGCCAACGACATGGCCACGTTCTCAAGTCGCGGCCCGTGCGCCGATGGACGCTTCAAGCCCGATCTCGTCGCGCCCGGAACACACGTCACCGGCGGATTGCCGCAAAGCGGTTCGGCAACCACCAATGGCACAGGCGTGAAGCTGGGTTGCTTCAATGGCGAAGGCGTCAGTGGCGGCGTAGGCGGCGTGAGCAACTATCCCTCGGGCCAGCTCTTCTACACGGCAAGTTCTGGGACGAGCCATTCAACACCTGCCGTGGCGGGCGGCTGCGCCCTGATCCGTCAATATTTCATCAATTCAAGCCTCACACCGCCCAGTCCGGCGATGACCAAAGCCGTCCTCGTGAATTCCGCGCGCTACATGACCGGCACGTCGGCCAACGACACGCTGCCCTCCCAAGCACAAGGGATGGGCATGATGAACCTCGGAACCGCATTTGACGGCGTCGCTCGCGTGCTGCGGGACCAGGTGAGTGGCGACAAGTTCACAGCCACCGGCCAGTCGCGCACTTACAACGGCATCATCAGTGACAGCTCCAAGCCTTTCCGCGTTACGCTCGCGTGGACCGATGCTCCAGGCAGCACTTCAGGCAATGCTTACAACAACAACCTCGACCTCACCGTCACCATTGGCACGAACACTTACAAAGGTAACGTATTCTCCGGCGCCAGCTCCATCACAGGCGGCACGGCGGACGCGAAGAACAATGTGGAAAGCGTTTTTCTGCCGGCCGGAACCTCTGGCAATTACAGCGTGACCGTCACGGCGGCCAACGTCGCCGCCGATGGCGTGCCGAACGAATCTCCCACTACCGATCAGGACTTCGCGCTCGTCGTTTACAACGCAAGTGAAACTGCCGTTCCGATCATCAACGGCAACGGCTTCTCGGTTTCGACGGAAACCTGCGCACCGACCAACGGCGCCGTCGATCCGGGTGAAACGGTCACATTAAACTTTGTGCTGCAAAATGCCGGCAGTGCCGCCACAACCAACCTGATGGCCACACTGCTTGCAACCGGCGGCGTCACCAGCCCGAGCGACCCGCAAGTTTACGGCGCACTCGCGGCAAGCGGCGGCAGCGACACACAGTCCTTCAGCTTCACGGCCAACGGCGCGTGCGGCAGCAACATCGTGGCAACGCTTTCGCTCACAGACGGCACCACCGACCTGGGAAATGTGAGTTACACCATCCAGCTCGGCGCCATTGGAACGACGCTCGCCGAGAATTTCGACGGAGTCTCAGCCCCATCGCTGCCCTTCGGTTGGACCACTTCGGCGGGCGGTGCGCAATCTGCCTGGGTCACCACAACAACCCAAAGCTACACGTCGCCGAACGCGGCTTTTTGCCCCGATCCAGCTTCGATCGGGTCCAACGCCCTCGTTTCCGTGGCGGTCAACCTGCCCAGCGGAGCCTCCCAATTGAGCTTCAGACATCGCTACGGGCTTGAGTCCGGCTTCGACGGCGGTGTGCTCGAAATCAAGATCGGCACAGGCGCATTCACCGACATCGTGACCGCCGGCGGTTCATTCGTGAGCGGCGGCTATAACGCAACCCTCAGCACCAGTTATTCCAACCCACTCGGCGGCCGCAGCGCCTGGAGCGGCATTGCGACGAACGCGTTTACAAATGTCGTCGTCAACCTGCCAGCTTCAGCCGCGGGACAGGCCGTGCAATTCCGCTGGCGCGCCGGTTCGGACAGCTCCGTAGCCAGCCTCGGCTGGTGGATCGACTCAGTCGCAATCACCGGACGGATTTGCTGCGGCGGCAGCGTCACGCCAACGATCATCAACCATCCACAAAGTGTGGAAGTTCCGCTGGGTTCACCCACGGGCTTCTCCATCTTCGCCGTCGGCACTGACCCGCTGGCTTATCAATGGTATTTCAATTCGAACGTCATGGCGGGCAATACCGCAACGAACCTCGCCATCGCCAGCGTAACTGCGACCAATGTGGGTTCTTATTTCGCCGTGGTGACGAACATTTATGGCGCAACCACCAGCTCCGTTGCGAACTTGACGCTTGCCACGGCTCCGGTCATCACCACCAACCCGGCGAACCTGTCCGTCGTGGCGGGCGGCTCGGCCAATTTCTCAGCCGCGGCGTCCGGCACTGCGCCGTTGGCATATCAGTGGCAGTTCGACTCGACCAACATTCCTGGAGCGAACGCGAATTCATTGACTATCTCCGGCGTGACCGCGAACAACGCAGGCGATTACCTCGTCATCGTGACCAACGTTTCCGGTTCCGCGACTAGTTCGCCCGCCACTCTCACAGTTCTGGCACTGCCCCCGACCACCAACGACGTGCTCGTGGGCTGGGACGTCAGCGGCCAAAGCGGCTTCGGCACATCACCGCTGGCCCCAACGACGAACGCCGGCAACCTCACGATCACTGGCTTCACCCGCGCGTCTGGGGTTTGGACTGCGGGCACCGCTGCATCACGCGCTTGGGGCGGCAACGGCTTCGACTCCCCCAGCGCCTCGTCTGCTCTCACCAGTAACGACTTCATCACCTTCTCCGTGATGGCGAACGCCGGCTATCAAGTTTCGTTCAGCGCCGTCACACGTTTCGACTACCGCCGCTCCCCTTCCGGCCCGGCCAATGGCGTGCTCCAATTCCAGCTCGACAGCGGCGCGTTCACCGACGTGACGCCTTTGAGTTACTCGTCATCCTCCAGCTCGGGCGCCTCGCTGAACGCGATCGATCTCTCCTCCTTCACGAGCCTGCAAAATATCGGCGCCGGCACAAACGTCACGTTCCGCATCCTGAACTACAGCGCCACCACCACGAACGGCACCTGGTATATCTATGACAATGCCAACAGCACGGCCCTCGACTTCGCCGTTCAAGGTTCGGTCACACCGGCCACACCACCTGCGCCCCCCGCCTCGGCGCCCATGCTGACCAATGCCCTGCTGAGTGGCGCGCAATTCCAGTTCCAGATTCTCGGCACGACCGGGTCCAACTACATCGTGCAAGTCTCGACCAACCTCGCCGACACGAACTGGATCTCCATCCTCACCAATCCCGCGCCGTTCACGTTCGGCGAAACAAACAACCTCGATTCGCCGCAACGCTTCTTCCGCGCCCGCGTGCAGCCGTGAGTTTTGCGCCACCGCACCCCGGCCTGCAGCGGCGGGGTGCGGTGGAAAACTGCTGGCATGAAGGGGCGTTCAGGTTTATTTGTGCGGTATGAAGAAATGGATCGTTCGTATCGCAATCGTTGTCGTTGTTCTCCTCGTCGTCGCCGTTGTGGCCGCCGGCTTATTTCTTGATAGCGGCATCAAGAAAGGCGTTGAAACGTTCGGCCCGGAACTTACCAAAGTCTCCATCAAACTCGACTCTGTTAAGCTCTCCATCCTGAGCGGTTCCGGTAGCGTGAAGGGACTCGAAGTCGGCAACCCCACGGGCTACAAGGCGCCCATCGCCATCAAACTCGACAACGCCAGCCTCGCCATCAGCCCCGGCTCGTTGCTCTCGGACAAGATCGTCGTGAAGTCCATCCGCATCGACGGTCCCGTGATCAATGTCGAAGGCACGCCCACCAAAAACAACCTCACGAAGATCTTGGAAAACGTCGAA
>JBEGQI010000157.1:0-2578 GCA_041181065.1 Verrucomicrobiota bacterium
GCACGCGATCGTTCAACTCGGGAATGGCCGGCTGCTGGGCCTGAACGGATGCGAGCGTGCCCATGATCACCGCGCAGGCAACGAACAGGATGTTCATCAGGCGACAATGGGGCGTCATGGATTTCATAGAGTGATAAAATCAGGGTTCAGTGGGTGTTGAGAATGATGCGCTCGACGGGGACGCCGCCCTGAATCATGACCTTCAGGTCCTTGGCGCGTTCCTCAGGCGTGACTTTTAGACGGACGACTTTGCCGTCGCGCAACTCCGCCTCGACCGTCGTGCCGTAGGGAGCGTGAAGTTTGAAATCCACGTCCCAAGCCTTGGGCCAGGTGGGAAAGAGCAGGATGTCCCGTCCAGAGGTCTGCATGAGCATCTCCTGCAGACCGATCATGCCGGATCCGCCCCAATTGTGGTCCGGAGTCCAGTCATACCCGGGCCCCCAGAAGGTGGGGAATCGGCGCGGGGCGTCGCCGAGTTTCTTGATCGCGAGCGCGGCGGCCTCATCGGTCAAACCGAGACGGGCGCAGAAGATGTTGTCCTGACGCCAACTGACGTGTCCGCGCTGGCCAGCGTTGTCCACGCCGTGATACCAAGTGTCAATCGCGACTTGCAGATCGGGCTTCCCAAGGCCGTAGATGCCCCAGGGGAAAACTGGATACAGCTGCGTGATCTCGCTGTTGTTGATCCGCGACCAAACGACGGCGGGGGCAATGGTCTTGTGGCCTTCCATCAGCCGGAACGGAATTGGAGGGATGCGCTTAACCATCTCGGTCCAGCGCTTGCGCTGCTCCGGTGTGATGACGCCCTCGGGTAGTTCTAGCAGGCGTCCCAGCACAGTTTGCAGGGCGGCGATGGTGGAACTCGCGTTATAGGCCATCTTGTAGGTCTCCGCGCCGGAACCGGGATAGAGGATGAGATGGCCCTGCTCGTCGTAGGGACGAATACCACGGGCAAGCGCGGCGCGACGGTAATATTCGTCGAAAAACTTCAGGCAGCTATCGATGAAGGGTAGATATGCGGAAATGTCTTCGTTGTTGTAACGCTTCAACTCCAGCGCCATCTGCCCGAACTCGAAAGCGGTGTCCCAGACATATTCCAACCAAGCGTTATCTTCTACGCCCACAGGAGCATTCGTGGGTTTCTTCCAGCCCCACTCAAAAGCGACCGGCAGGCCGAACTGATCCATCTGCTCAGTGAAGCTTGCGGCGTGCTTGATCCCCCAATACACCTCGCTGCGAAGCTCGGCATTGGTCAGCGCCCGCGTATAAAATTTCAACTGCGAGGGCATCAAATCAAAATCACCACTCCGAAGCATCGGCCAATAAACCAGACGCTGGTTCTGCGCGGTGAAAGAGCCGCCACCCCACTTCCGAAAATCCGGAGTGTAGGCGAGGTTGCTGTCCACATACTCTGGATCGAAGGTGAAGAGGCCGCCGTTGAACTTGGTGGGATACTCGCCGTAGGCGTTGCAACCAAGCTGGTATCGGAAGAGTTGATAATTGCGCGCCACCTGCCATTCCGGCGACTCCGGCCTAATCGCGCCGGGATAGATGACGATGTGGCTGCGGTTCCAAAACGCGTCCCACCACGCGCGGCTCTTGGCTTCGTCCCCAGCGGGATCACCAAGGGCTTTTGTGATAATTGTCCGCAGACCGGTCTGCCACGCGTCGAGCGTGTCGGTGTTGGCGATGTGCAGCACAACTTGGAGTTCATGTTCAGTGCGCGGAGAATCGCTCTTCAGCGACCATGAATGAAAATCAGTGCTGGCATAGCGGCCTGCCCCCTGCCCGGCCGGTTTCATTCCCTTGCCAGTCATGCATCCACCAAAGGTTAGTCCCTTAAGCGGGTTCCATAACTTGTCTTTGGCTGCCGACAATCCCTGCTGCTCAACCGTCATGTCGAACACATGCGTGTTGCGGTTGCGATGATACCAAGAAATAACGTCGTCCGCGAAGGCGACCGTATCGGGATAAATCACAGGAGTGATTGGCCCGTGATAGAAGCCACGGATGGCATGCCTCTCCTCAGTATTTCCCACTGGACGCTCCGCAATCCGCCAGTTTTCGTAGATCGCCTCGAAGGTGACCGGCTTAGCACTCTGCGCGCTCACATGCACCACGGGGTTGCTCACATCCACCCATAACCGCAGCGAAATATGCGAGTCGCCCTCGCCGCCCTGAATCTCCACCTGACCCTCGCGTAATTTTAGTTCCTGCCGAAATGTGCCCGATGCAAAAGGATTTGGACTGAACTTGAGCCGGACACGCCCTAGTTTTGAAAATTGATTATTCTCATCAAAAGCGCCGCTGCGTGAGAGGTAGAACAACACATCACCGTTCTCAACCCAGACATTCAGGCCAATATCACCTCCGCCACAAGGCATGGATTCCGATGAGTTCTTGCTTTGGTTCGTCCAGACAATGTTGTAGGCATTCAGGAAATCATCCGTCTTTGCAGCCATTCGAAGCGGAACGGACACTAGGCCAAAAAAAACTGCCAACGCACATTGGAGTTGGGATTTGATTGAAATCATAATGATGAAATTATACTCAGGTAAATCTTTGTTCGAATAGGCAT
>JBEGQI010000158.1:0-19099 GCA_041181065.1 Verrucomicrobiota bacterium
GAAGTTGATTTCCAGCGGTTCGACGAAGCAGCCCAGGCCGATGGCGACGCCGCCCACGAGGACCGCGGCGACCTTGAAGGCCACCATCCGCTCCTGCGGCTTGGACTGCGGGCGGAGGATCCGGCCGTAGACGTCGTGGGCGAGCGCGCCGGTCATCGAGACCAGCAGCCCGCTGAACGTGCTCATGAAGGCCGCGAACGCACCCGCGCAGGTGATGCCGCTGAGGACCGAGCCCAGCACGCCGGTGTTGGCGCCGAGCAGGGTCGGCAGTTCGAGGACGACCTTGTCGGTGCCCTTCGCCCCCACGCCCGCATAGAGCTCCGGCATGAGGTTGCGGCCGATGGCGCCGAAGACCGGCGGGAAGACATAGAAGACGCCGATCAGGATCATGACCCACATTGTCGTGCGCTTGGCGGCGACGCCGTCGGGGTTGGTGTAGAAGCGCACAAGGATGTGCGGCAACCCCGCCGTGCCGCAGACCAGCGCGATGATGAGCGAGTAGGTGTAGAGCAACGAATAGGGCTTGGATTCCTCGGCGGAAAGCTTCGCGGCCTTGGCGGCTTTGGTCGTAAGCGGGCCGAAGGGGGAAAGCCAAGTGGAATCGGCGGGGGCTTTTTCGGGAAGGGGTTTTCTATCTGATAGCCCCAGTGATGCTAGGTGTTTCGCGCGCGTGCTGCTTGGAAAGATCGCTACCGAATTGCCGCCTACATAGACGACCTCGCTGGCGTTTGTTCTTGTAACGCCTCCGACCATCATGAAATCGCCAGTGATTACGCCAAAGTCTCGCAGGTTTTTCTCAACATTATCTACCCACTTTTGCCCCGCGAGGGCTTCGCTCTGCTCACATCGCGCAAAAACACCACCACCCAATTCTTTTGCGAGCAAGTAGGTTTTGCCTGTGACCAAGGCGCAATTAACCAGCCAGCCTTCAACTGACACCGTGGCATTTGTGGGTGTCTGTGCGGAGAATTTTGCATCTAAGAACAAGGAACTAGCCTCACTCTTAACCTTGAAAACCTTCCAGACATTTTCGGAAACGGTAGGTTGAGTCGTATTTCCGTTCGAATCGAGCTGTTTCCCATAATGCCCATACACCGCCATGAGCACGAAGATGGGCACGGAGATGGCGAACATCTTGGCCCAGTATTGAAACGCCTGCACCAGCGTGATGCCTTTCATGCCGCCGAGCGCTACGTTGAGCGTGATGACCGCGCCCACCAGCACCACGCCCGCCCAATACGGCAGTCCCGGGAAGATGTAGGCCAGCGTCGTCCCCGCGCCTTTCATCTGCGGCATCGTGTAGAAGAACCCGATGAACAGCACGAAGCACACGGCGATCTTGCGGAACAGCGGCGAATCGAACCGGCCCTCGGCAAAATCCGGAATCGTGTAAGCCCCGAAGCGGCGCAGCGGCCCGGCGATGAACAGCAGCAGGAACAAATAGCCGCACGCGTAACAGACCGGATACCACAGCGCGTCGTAGCCGCTCGACATCACCATGCCAGCGATGCCCATGAAACTGGCGGCGCTGAGGTATTCGCCAGAGATGGCGCTGGCGTTCCAGCCCACGCTCACGCTGCGCCCCGCGACGAAGAAGTCGCTGGCGGTCTTGGAAGTTTTCGCCGAGCGAAAGCCCATCCAGATCGTCACGACGACGGTGATGGCGCTGAAGGCGAGGATGTAATAGTCGATGTGCATGGCTTAATTCACCGCGGAGGCGCCGAGGCGCGGAGTTTGGAGAAATCAAAGTTCATCTCTGCGTCTCCGCGTCTCCACGGTTAACTTCCGCAACTTCTTCCTGTTCGAGGGCAATCGAGCGCTTGATGAAATAAAACGAGATGCACCACACGGCGGGGAAGAAACCGATGCCGAGGAAGAACCACGTCACGGTGAAGCCGAAGATGCGCTTGGCCATCAGCTCGGGCGCGAAGTAGTTCGCCAGCGGCAAGCCAAGCAGCACCAGCATGAACGCCAGTGCGCAGGCGATGGAAAGCTTGAGCTGTTTGCGCATCAGCGAGTGCAGGAACTCTTCGCTGTGCATGTCGAGTTTGGGCGCCGGTTGGTTGTCCATGGGTGCGGCGATGGTTTAACCGAATCCTCGCCATTAAGGCAACTGCGGAGCACATCGCATTGGGCTCGAAGTCCCGGCTTTGGCCGACTTCCGCAACTGCTGCCCCGCATGCCGCCCGGCTAAAGCCGGGACTACAAGCCCGACAAGCCAAACCATGTTGCGGCTTTGGCAAAATATGGCAGGCCCGTTCTCCCCGCTCGTCTAGCCTCAATCTGACCGGAGTCTTGAACTTCTTTTGACCTGAAAACTGACGCATGAACGCACGCAAATTGGTAACGCTCGACGGCAATGAAGCCGCCGCCAACATCGCCTATCGCCTCAACGAAGTGATGGCGATCTACCCGATCACACCCTCCTCCACCATGGCGGAGTTGTGCGATCAATGGTCGGCCGAAGGGAAGAAGAACCTCTGGAACACCGTGCCCTCGGTGGTGCAATACCAGAGCGAAGGCGGCGCCGTCGGCGGCGTCCACGGCGCGCTGCAAACCGGCTCGCTCGCGACGACGTTCACCGCGTCGCAGGGCTTGCTGCTGATGATCCCGAACATGTTCAAGATCGCGGGCGAACTGCTGCCCTGCGTGTTCCATGTCACGGCGCGCACCATCGCCACCCATGCGCTCTCCATTTTCGGTGACCACAGCGACGTGATGTCCGTGCGATCTTGCGGCTGGGGCATGCTTTGTTCCGCGAGTGTGCAGGAGGCGTGCGACATGGCGCTGATCGCGCAAGCCGCCACGCTCAAGGCGCGCCTGCCGTTCATCCATTTCTTCGACGGATTCCGCACCTCGCATGAAGTCCAGAAGATCGAGATGCTCTGCGAAGACGACCTAAAGGCGATGATCGACGACCAACTCATCGCCGCGTTCCGCGCCCGCGGCATGTCACCAAACAGCCCCGTCCTCCGGGGCACGGCGCAGAATCCGGACGCGTATTTCCAAGGCCGCGAGGCGTGCAATCCGTTCTACGCTGCGACGCCGGACATCGTCCAAGAGGCGATGGACAAGTTCGCCAAGGTGGTCGGCCGCAAATACAACCTGTTCGATTACGTCGGCGCGCCGGATGCCGACAAGGTCATCGTCATCATGGGCTCGGGCGGCGAAGTGGTGCACGAGACCGTAGATTATCTCACCAAGCAGGGCGAGAAGGTCGGCGTGCTCAAGGTGCGCCTGTTCCGTCCGTTCGACATGAAGCGCTTCCTGGCTGCGCTGCCCGCGAGCGTTAAGAAAATCACCGTGCTCGACCGCACCAAGGAACCCGGTGCGGCGGGTGAGCCAATGTATCAAGATGTGCTCGGCGCCATCGCGGAAACGGTCATGAACGGCACCTCGCAGTTCAAGACCATGCCGAAGATCGTCGGCGGCCGTTACGGTTTGTCGTCGAAGGAATTCACACCCGCGATGGTCAAGGCGGTGTTCGACAACCTCGCCAGCGCCACGCCGCGCCACGGTTTCACCGTTGGCATCAATGACGACGTTTCCGGCACGAGCCTGCCCGTGGATGCGAATTTCTCCACCGAACCCGACTCCGTCATCCGCGCGATGTTCTACGGCCTCGGCGCAGACGGCACGGTCGGCGCGAACAAGAATTCCATCAAGATCATCGGCGAAGGCACGGAGAACTTCGCGCAAGGCTACTTCGTCTATGACTCGAAGAAGTCCGGCAGCATGACGGTGTCGCACCTGCGCTTTGGCCCTGAGCCGATCCGCTCCAGCTATCTCGTGAGCCGCGCCAACTTCGTCGCGTGCCATCTGCCTGGCTTCCTCCAGAAGTATGACATGCTCAAGAACCTCGTGCCCGGCGGTGTCTTCCTGCTGAACACGCCGTTCTCGAAGGAACAGATCTGGTCGCAGCTCCCGACGCCGGTGCAAAAGCAGCTCATCGCGAAGCAGGCGAAGTTCTACGTCATCGACGCGACCACCGTGGCGCGCAACAGCGGCATGGGCGGGCGCATCAACACCATTATGCAGGTCTGTTTCTTTGCGCTGGCCGGCGTGTTGCCGCGCGAGAAAGCCATCGACGCCATCAAATATTCGATCAAGAAAACCTACGGCAAGAAGGGCGAAGAAGTCGTGGCGATGAACCTCAAAGCCGTGGACAACACGCTGGAGCATCTGCACGAAGTTCCCCTCACCGCGGCCGTCAACGGCACGGGCGCCCTGCTCCCGCCCGTCACCGACAACGCCCCTGCGTTCGTGAAGAATGTGCTGGGCCGCCTCACCGCCGGCGAAGGCGACGACCTGCCCGTCAGCGCGTTCCCCGTGGACGGCAGCTTCCCGACGGCGACCGCGCAATACGAGAAGCGGAATCTCGCCCTCGAGATTCCCGTGTGGGACGAGAAGGTCTGCATCCAATGCTTGAAGTGCGTGGCCATCTGCCCGCACGCCACGATTCGCGGCAAGGTCTATGACCCGGCGCAACTCACGAGCGCGCCCGCTTTATTCAAGTCCGCCGACTCGCGAATTCCCGAGTTCAAGGGCCAGAAGTTCACGCTGCAAGTCGCGGCGGAAGATTGCACGGGCTGCGGCATCTGCGTGGATGTCTGCCCCGCGCGCAACAAGACCGAGGCGAAGCTGAAGGCCATCAACATGCGCCCGCAGCCGCCCATCCTCGCGGCCGAGAAGACCAACTGGGATTTCTTCCTCGATGTGCCCGAGTTCGACCGCCGCAAAGTGAAGACCACCGCGCTCCGCCAGCAGCAGTTGCTGCAACCGCTCTTCGAGTTTAGCGGCGCGTGCGCGGGCTGCGGTGAGACGCCCTACATCAAGATGCTTTCGCAACTTTTCGGCGACCGCATGGTCGTGGCGAATGCCACGGGTTGTTCGTCCATCTATGGCGGCAACCTGCCGACAACGCCGTATGCCAAGAACAAATGCGGGCAG
Organism: Verrucomicrobiota bacterium; assembly: GCA_041181065.1. Taxonomy (GTDB): domain Bacteria; phylum Verrucomicrobiota; class Verrucomicrobiia; order Limisphaerales; family DSYF01; genus DSYF01. Next base: position 4,951 of record JBEGQI010000158.1, read on the forward strand.
GGCCCGACTTGGTGCAATTCGTTGTTTGAAGACAACGCCGAGTTTGGCCTCGGCTTCCGCGTGTCCATCGACAAGCAGCGGGAGTTCGCGGCCGAACTCGTTAAAAAACTCGCCCCGCAACTCGGCGACGATTTGGTCACCGCAATCTTGAACGCGAACCAGTCCGACGAAGCGGGCATCTTCGACCAGCGCGAACGCGTCGCCGCGTTGAAGCAGAAAATCACGAAGCTCGACGCTCCCGAAGCGAAGCTGCTCCTGCCCATCGTGGACACGCTTGTGAAGCGCAGCGTGTGGATCCTCGGCGGCGACGGCTGGGCCTACGACATCGGCTACGGTGGCCTCGATCACGTCCTTGCCGCAGGCCGCGACGTGAACGTGCTCGTCATGGACACGGAGGTTTACTCCAACACCGGCGGCCAGATGTCGAAGTCCACTCCGCGCGGTGCCGTGGCAAAGTTCGCCGCGGGCGGCAAGCCGGCGGGCAAGAAGGACCTCGGCCTCATCGCCATGACCTACGGCAACATCTACGTCGCGAGCGTCGCGATGGGCGCGAAGGACGAGCACACGCTCAAGGCGTTCGTCGAAGCGGAGAGTTATCCCGGACCGTCGCTGATCATCGCCTACAGCCATTGCATCGCGCACGGCATCGCGCTCGACCTCGGCGTCGGCGCGAAGCAGCAGAAGGCCGCCGTTGAATCCGGCCAGTGGCTGCTCTACCGCTACGACCCACGCCGCGCTGAACGCGGCGAGAACCCGCTGCAGCTCGATTCCGGCGCCGCCAAAAGCAAGGTGCAGGATTACATGCTCACGGAGAACCGCTTCAAAATGCTCACGAAGAGCCGGCCGGACGAGGCGAAGAAGTTCTTCGCGCAGGCGCAGGTGGACGCGGACCGCCGCTGGAAGTTCTACGAATACCTGGCGCAACGCCCCGGCACCGGAGCCACGGCTACCGCTGCAACACAACCCTCATCCGTGGAGTGATTATGGACCTAAGCACAACCTATCTCGGCCTCAAACTCCGCACGCCACTCGTGCCGTCAGCCTCACCGCTGTCGGAGGACGTGGACAACATCAAGCGCCTCGAAGAGGCGGGCGCCGCCGCGGTCGTCATCTACTCGCTCTTCGAGGAGCAGTTGCGCCGCGACCGCATCGAGCTGGCGCATCATCTCGACGCCGGCACCAACAGCTTTGCCGAAGCGCTGACGTATTTCCCCGAGCCCGAGGAATTGAAACTCGGTCCCGAGGAATACTTGAAGCACATCGCCCACGCGAAGAAGTCTGTCGACATTCCGATCATCGCGAGCTTGAACGGCTCGTCCGCCGGCGGCTGGACGGATTACGCGAAGCAGATCCAGCAAGCCGGCGCGAACGCCATCGAGTTGAACATCTATTACATCCCGACCGACATGGACCTCACCGGCGCCGAGGTCGAACAGACTTACATCGACATCCTCAAGGCCGTGAAATCGCAAGTGACCATTCCCGTGGCCGTGAAGCTCAGCCCGTTCTTCAGCAACTTCGCCAACATGGCCAAGCGCCTCGACCAGGCGGGCGCGAACGGCCTCGTGCTGTTCAACCGGTTCTACCAGCCCGACATCAACCTCGAAACGCTCGAAGTGCAGCCGAACATTTTGCTCAGCACACCGATGGCGATGCGCGTGCCGTTGCGCTGGGTGGCGATGCTTTATGGCAAAATCAACGCCAGTCTGGCGGGCACCAGCGGCATCCACCGCGCCAGCGACGTGCTCAAGATGCTCATGGCCGGCGCGGACGTAACGCAGCTTTGCTCCGTGCTCCTGCGCCACGGCGCACGGCAACTGGCCGTGATCGAGCGCGACCTGTGCGAGTGGATGGACGTGCACGAATATGAATCCGTGCAGCAGCTGAAGGGCAGCCTGAGCCAGAAGAATTGCGATGACCCGAGCGCCTTCGAGCGCGCTCAATACATGCGGGCCATCTCCAGCTTCCCCGTGCCGCCGGCGCGGCCGGCATAAATTGAAAAGCCACGATGAGGTAGGACAGGCAGTCCTCTGCCCATATAAAACTTCAACGCTTGCGCGTGGTCTTCTTTGCCGGGATGGCTTTCGCGATGGCGCCCAGAATGGCGGGCAGTTCCACAATCGTTGAGAGCTGGCCTTCTTCGACGAGGTAATGCTGTTTCGCTCCGGGATACGGCTGGCCCTGTTCACACAACTTCGCCAGAGCCGTGCTTGCTGGGACGATCTTCACATACAGCAAATCGTCACAGACCAGCCCAACCACTTTTCCGTCCGCATAGAGCGCGTATTCCCCGAACATCGCCCGCACAGTGAAGCGGACACGATCGTGCAACTTGCCGAGGATGAAATGGACGGTCTCCTTTTGGGTGGCCATGACCGATCAACGCGGGGTGGTCGTCCCATCAGGCCACTCAATGGCGTTGGTATTGCCGTTGCCCAGCATGTCGTTGACGGATTTCGCCGGATGCAGTGGGGCAAGGAACAGCTTGGGAACCATGTGAATCGGCTCCATCTCCGGTTTGGCCATCGTGCCAGTGACTCTGTATTCGAAAAGTTTGCTGAACGGCCAGGCAATCGCCGTGATGAGCGGCCCCACGATCGGTGTTTCACGCATCAGCTCCGCCTCGACGCGCGCGTCCACCCGCGTCGCGAAGTCCACCGTGCCGACGTATTTCAGGCGCATACCGGAGGCGCTAATCTGCAGGTCGCGCGTATGGATGATGCTGTTGGAGACGGTGAAAGTTCCGCCGGCATCGCTGGCGCGGCTGTTGCCGATGCCAGGAATGAAGGTGTTCATCACGGTGGATATCGCGCCAAACACCGGCGTGTCCCAGATCAATCCGTCGCGCAACTTGGCACGACCGTAACCGTTCCAACTCGCGAAGTCAGTCGTGACAGCGTTCGTGATGATGAGTTTCCCGGAGAACGTGCCTTCCAACTGATTCGTCCGTGAATGCAGATCAGCCATGAGCTTGTGGAGGTCGCTGTTGGTCACCGCGAGCGCAAAGCGGAACGGCGAGACGCCGCGTTCATGCACGTCAAACCAGGCGTCCCCGCGTAGTTCGCCGTCGTAGAACTTGGCGACGATGTTCGTCAACGTGACGCTCTCGTTCGCCCAATCGATGTGGCCGCTGATATGGTCAGAGTTGAAGCGCAGCCATTGGAACGGGCCGCCAGCCAGGTCGAAGTGCAAGTCGGCATCGCGCTCACCCCGCAGCGGGATGACGCCGCGCACACTTGTCACCGGAGGCTTGAGGAACTGGTAACGCTCCACCGCCGCCACGACTTTGGGGCCGATGGCGGTGGCGACGGCCAGCGGATCGGTGTCACAATAGCCGTTGGTCAGGTAGGCACGGTTCTCGTCGAAATGAAACGTGATGTGATCGGCGGTGACGCGTTCCGCGCCGCGCTCGATGTGCGGGCTCAACACCTGCAAAATCTTGTTCGTGTATTCGAGCGACACCGTCATTACGTCGGCGTGCTGGCCACGAAAGCTGAAATTCGTCCATGCGATACTGCCTCGCGCCCCGATGCTTTCACGTTCATACCATCGCCCCCAGACCTCGGCATCGAGCACGGGCGCGTTGGTCATCTCAAAATAACCGAGCCCGCGCTGCCCTTTCTCATCGAGCAATGGCGCGACAGCGCGTGGATCGAAGGCCCCGTCCAACTTGATCCGATAGTCGTGACTAATTTCCTCGGATCGCAGGTCCACATTCAACACCCCCTCGGGCCGCGTGAGCGCAAGATCCGGCAGATGCCAGACGCGGTTCGAATAACTCAGATGCGTCGCGGCGGCGTTCATGCCGATCCCACGATAGGTCGCGTTCGTAAGATGCACCGCGCCGTCCAGGACAATCCCAGTCTGAACTTTGCGCCAGTCGGGCTGACGGTTCGTCCACGCCGGCAACGTCAGGCTGCCGGACAGTTCCAGCACCGGCGGCGTCTGCCAGGTGAAGTTGCCGATCCAGTCGCGGCTCTTTTCCGTGAGCAACGCGTCCAAGGCATGAAGGTCGAAATCGGAGGAGGCGTTGAAATCGAGTTCACGCGTGAGCACATCCAAATCAACGTCGGCCGCGAGCCCACCCACCGGCAGTTCCACGCGCAGCCCAGTCAACCTGAGCTGTGGCGCCGCCCAGTTTGCCGTCAATGCTAGTTCATCCAGATTCACGTTTGAACGAGACGCGTTGGTCACTGCGCAGCGCAACTCCGCGCGATGTCCAAGCAACGCATTCCAAATACCCAGCGAGGCATCCGCGGGCGGAGGGTTGGTGGCAATTTCAAACCGGGCCGATGCCGAAACCGCTTCCGCCCTGCCCCAGCGGGAAACCAGCCCGCTCAAGTCCAATCGCACGAGACCTGCATCCGGCAAGGCATTAGTGAGCGGCTGCAACCACGAGGCAACGAGCGACATGGAATCGGCAGCGCCCGCAGCGCCCTTCACCCTGGCAGCGTGCAACGTTGCGGCGCACTGCAACTGATCGATGTCATTCGTCAGCCGCGAGGCTGTGAGGTGCAGATCCAAATTTTTGAGTCCGCCCCACGGGGTCACCGCCGACTCCGCGACCAGACCGATCTCCGCACTGTGTGGAGCATTGGCACTGGCCGCCTTGAGAAAGCTGCGCAGGCTGGCGTTCTGCAAATCGCCCCACGGCGTCCCCGCGCTGACTCCCTCGCACACCACACTGCCGCTGAAGGTTTCTGGATGCAACGCGTCACCGTTGAGGTTCGCTCGAAGCACAGGCGTGCCCGTAAAATGGATCTGCTCGATGGCGTCGCGAACCGCCCGCATCCGCGCCAGTGAAACTTCCGGCGGAGTTTTGTTGCGGCCCTGAAAGATGGCCCACTCACGCAGCGCGGTGCCGTTGCCGATGCGCCCATTCGCCTCGAAATGCGCGCCCGCAAAATCCGCCGTGAAGCTGTCCAGGTTCCAGTCGTTGCCGGGCAGGAAGCGGAGCGACGCCGTGACGTTGCTGATGACCAACGCGTGCGAAGGCTCGTTCGTCGGCGCCAGTTCCCAAGTCACACGACCCTGACGCAACGTGACGCCGGTCACATCCACCTTGAAACGCGCGAGCGCCAGGAAGTCCAGATTCACATCCGCCGACCGCGCGGTGAACATCGGCAGGACCGGACTCTGGACGCCGAGCAATCGCACGTTGTCCGCCACGACACCGCGATACCAGCGCAGTCGTAGCCGCGAAAATTCGAGGTCGATGCCGCGGGCGTGGAGATTTTGCAGGAGCGGTCGCTTGATGAAATCCGGGAGGCCGACCTGATTCAAATACCCGCCCACGCAGACGAGCATGAACAGGAAAAACAGCACGGCAATACGGCAACGACGGAACCAGATGCGCAAACGCATCCAGCCAGAACGCCGGGGCTTGGTCTGGATTTCAACGGTCATTGGGCGCCGGAATGCTCAAGTAGGTGCCGATGTGCTGGTAGATGCCCCACTGAAATTCAAACAACCATGGCTCGCCATTCACATTGACCGTCGCGTAGGGGAACTTCGATGGAGCTTCGCCGCCGAATTCAATCTCACGCTTGGCGCCATCCTTCAGCACGAAGGTCAGGCGGTGGACTGGATTGGTGAAACCATACGCAGCGCGGTCAAACTGGCCCCGAGCGGTCCAAAATGCCGCCGTCAAATCGCCGATGCGATGCACAGTTTCCTCCACGCCATAAGTGTTGATGACCCCGATGGAGCCCGCCGCGAGCGACCAGGCATTGGTTCCGGAGCGGATGAGTTCGCGCTTGAGGCCGTGCTGTTCGATCATCACCCGGGCAACGTCTTCCTCGGAAAACTGCCAGATGCGGCGGTCATACATCTCCCAACTCGCCGCGGGCAAGATGTCGAAGGCGCGCTGGCTTATGGCATAAACGGAAACTTCATCCGTGCGGCGCGCATACACCAAACCGTCACGCATGTCGCCGAACTGGAGCGTGACCGTTGCGGCGTTGGTGCCGCTCGTGCGGATCGTGTATTGGCGTGACGGGGTTGCCAGGCCCCAGTTGGTGAGCGAAGACTCAGGCGCCGCGTCTTTCACAAATTGCTCCACCTGCAATTGCGCCAGCGTGAGGATGATCTGCGGGATGTAGTTGGTATCCGCGTTGAAGTTCTTTGGCTCGACGCGAAAAAGCAGGTTTGTCTCGTGAACAAGCTTGAAACGGTCCAACCCCACGACTTCGATGGAATCAGGGATGACGCCGAGGTGCATCAGGCGGTGGTCGTAAAACTCAGAAGCCGCCGCGCGCCAGGACTTGAGCGGCTCCTGCGGCACCGTCCAAACGCTCTCCAATCCGGCGCGGCGGGCATAGACAAGCTTGGAATTGTTCGTCGGGCTTTTGCCGAATTGCAGTGAACCAGCGAGGTTGGTCCCGTTTGCAAAGGTGATCTCAAGCTCCGGCGTCTGCAGGCCGTAGGTATCCAAGTCCGCCTGCGGATTGTCGGTGACATACTGTTCCACTTGGAGCGCCTGCAACTGCCTCAAGAGTTCGTTCACGAGGACGGTATCCGCGCGCGCCTTCTGCTTCACGAGACGCCACTGGGCGTTGGTTGGGTTGCGCTGCAATTCCATGCTGCGTGAGGCGTTGTTGACGATGACACGATCGAACTCAAGCGCCTTCCAATCCAGTAAGGTGGCGTCGCGCCAATCGGTGGAAGACTGCGGCAAATAGGCGAGCAGGTTGGTGGTCACGAGGTGCACGCCGGGCACGCCAACCACCTCGACAAACACCTGCTCACCCGGCGCGGTCCGAGCACCGATGACGATCTGCTTGCGATCCTTGCCGCTGAATAGCGTCAGGCTCGCGAGTGGTGAATCAAAGCCGAACTCCGCATTCGCGTCGGAATGCGCCGCGAGTTCCTGCGCAGAATAGGTGCGGTCCGGCTGCACCAGCGCCAACGCCGTCAGCAGGAGCTCAACCTTTTCACTGCTCGCGTGATACGGCAACGGTTTCAACAGACGCCAGCCCCCATTCGTCCGTTCGGCAACCAATTCAGGTCGATTACCGATGCGCACCTGGATCGACGTGACGGCATTCGTGTCGAGTCCCGGCAGCACAAAGACCGGGCGCTTTGCAGGCTGAACGATGTATTTATCCCACGCGAAGATGAACCCGCCGAGCAATGCGGCAAGCACGAGAAGCAACCAGGTGTTCTTCGGGTTCATGTAAAATGGGTGACAACCAACCCAGCGCTCATTTGCGCCGACGCAACCAGACCAGGCTGCCAAGGAACAGCGTCACACCCGGCAACCCGAAAAGCAGGATGAGGCTCGCGGAGATCCACTGCTTGTGGGTCATGAGCATCATGAACTCCGTGGCCGGCCGCGGCCCGAGTTGATCGAGCAATTGCGGGCGGTCCACCAGCCAGTTCAACGAAAGCCGGACAAAATCGCGGTTCGCGGCGGAGACGAGCATCTGGTTATTGAAGGCCGTCGCATCCCCGATGACCACGATCCGCGTGGTGCGTCCGCCCGCCACACCAGCGACCGCCCCCTTCTCCACCGCCACCGCCACTGGATAAGCCTGCGGCGGAACGTTGGTGTCAGTCAGCAAAGTGGAATGCTCACCGGTCCGGGCGATTTCCTCGATCCGCGGCGCGTCGGCAGCGGAACTGATATCGATGCGCGAAATTTGCCGGGGATAAACGACGTGGATGCTGGCATTGCGCAGCGCGTTCACGACCTTGTGATCGGAAAATGATTTCACTTCGACGTCCGGCCCGCTGTGCGTGTTCTCCGGATCGGCGATGATATTGCTCCCCACATTCACGCCCCACTTGGCCAGCAGATGCTCCAGCCCAAGGTCCTTGTTCACCGTCTCATAGCCGAACAACGCAAACACTCTTCCGCCCGCATCCAGATAACGGGAAATCTTGGCCAACTCGTCATCGCGCAACGTGGTCTTGGGCGAGGCGATGATCAGCACGGAACAGTGATCCGGCAAGGTATTGGTGCCCAGCAATGACAACGGTTCGAGCTGGATGTAGTTCTGCATCACCGCGACCGCGAACTTCGCATAGCCCTCCTCCTTCTCCGACTCGCCGGGCGACGGCTCGCCGTGCCCCATCAGGTAACATGCGCGCAACGGCTTCTGGCTCGTGACCGCCAGCAGCATCGCGGAACACATCACCTCACCGTTGAACTGAACCGGCCGGTTGCGGAACTCCAATTCGCGGGAACCGGCCACGCGCTCCTTGCGTGTTTCCATCAAGCCGTCGCCGCTGATCATCTTCACTCTGCCATCGCAATCGAAGATGACGAGGTTGCGGTCATTCGGGCCATCGAGTTGGTAACGCGACTTGATCTTCTGCGCATCGGCGGGGTTGGCCCGGTAATCCACGGTCTCCACCGCCAACTTTGGATTCGCCAGGCGATATTCATTCACCAAGGCTGAGATGGTCGGATACAATTCATCCTCACGATCATAATAAAGCGTGACCTTGATTTGATTGGTCACCGAACGGAGCAACGCCAGCGACTGACCCGAAAGCTGCACGCTCGAATGCGAACTGAGGAAAAGGCGGCGGAAAAAGAAATTGTGGCTGATGTAATTCACCATCACCACGATGGCGAGCAGCGCAAGGAACCCCACAACGACGCTGAACCCGATGCGCCAGCGGCGGCCGCGCGAAAAACTGGGAGGAAGTTGCTGCTCGGTTTCCATGTTATTTCCAGCGCCGACTTTCCACCGCGCGAAATGCCACCACGAGAAATACGAGCGACAGCGTGACGCTCGAAACCAGCGCCCGGGTGTCCACGATGCCGCGCGCAAAATCCTGCATCTGATCCGTGACCGCGAGACAGTCGAACAGGTGGCCCAAAGAGCCAAACTTCGCACTCCAGTCTCCCGCCCGACCCGCGATCAGGAAAAGTCCGAGATTGAAACCCAAAGAGACGATGGCTGCGATCGCCTGGCTTTGCGTCAACGCCGACGCCAGACAACCGAATGAAAGCAGCACTCCGCCCACGCAGAGAAGGCCAAGGTAAGTCGAGCCCAACACGGCAAAATCAAGCGGCGGCGGATGTGAACTGAAGTGATGCACCGTGAGCAGGCTACCGAACAAGGGCAACCACATGATGGCATAGAAAAGCAGCGACGCCGCGAACTTTGCGAGCACCACGTGGCCGTCACGCACAGGCGCCGTCATGAGTGTTTCGTAAGTGCCCGTTGCCTTTTCCAGCGCGAACAAGCGCATCGAAATCAGCGGCACAATGGGAATCAGCACGAGCCACGGATACCACGTTCCAAAAAAGAATTCATTCAGCGGCACCGGCATCGGCTTCAATAGCACCTTGCCGATGATGTCCCACAAGCAAGCACCCATCAGCAGGGCCGCAGCGGCAACGATGACATAGCCGGTCATCGACAGGAAGTAGGACGCCAGCTCGCGCCGGATCAATGTGAGCATCACGCGCATCAGCCTTCCTCCTCCGGCGGTTTGGTTACCGCCACATAAACGTCCTCCAACGTCGCCCGGCTGCGCGTCAACTCGCGCAACACCCAGCCCCGCTCCAACGCCAGATGATAGATGCTGGATCGCAGATCAAAACCATTTCGCGGCGTCATCGCGCACCGGACAAACGAGCCGTCGATCGCGGAGACGTCGTAACGTTCCACCTCCGGCATCTGCGCAAAACAATCGTTCAACTCCTGCGGCGTCGCCGAGATCTCAGCTACGATCTGCCCCGCTTCACCCAGGGAACGTTGCAGGTTGTCCGGCGTGTCTGCGGCGACAATCTGCCCCTCGAACATGATCAACACCCGGCTGCAGGTCAGTTCCACCTCGGGCAGGATGTGCGTCGAGATCAACACCGTGTGCTGCGAGGCGAGGCCCTTGATGAGTTCACGCACAGAGCGGATCTGGTTCGGGTCCAGGCCGATGGTCGGCTCGTCGAGGATGATCAACTCCGGCTCATGCACGAGCGCATCGGCCAAACCGACACGCTGTTTGTAGCCCTTCGAAAGCTGCCCGATGATGCGCTTCGAGACATCTCCCAAACCGCACTGGTCGATCACCGCATCCACGCGCTCGCGTGATCGTCGCATGCCCAACCCCTTCAGTCGGGCACGGAACTTGAGATACTCGCGCACGCGCATCTCCGGGTGCAGCGGGTTGTTCTCCGGCATGAAGCCGATCCGCCGTCGGACTTCGAGCGACTCGTTGAACACGTCGAAGCCTGCGACGCGGGCCGTGCCGCTCGTTGCCGGCATGAAGCCCGAGAGGATGCGCATCGTCGTGCTCTTGCCGGCGCCGTTCGGGCCCAGAAAACCCACGATCTCGCCGCGCTCCACGGTGAAGGAAATGCCCTTCACCGCCGTGCGCCCGGCGTAACGCTTCGTTAAATTGGAAACCTCAATCATCAATGCGGCACCAAATAGTGTCGCGGAGCTTAGTCAATCCGCAGGACTACGGGCGAACAAAAATTTATTCACTCCCGTCCACCTCACAGATCGCGCAGCTTCAGCTCCGCGCGCCAGTTGATGGTTTGCACCAGGTTCGCGCTCACCTGCTGCACCGCGATGCCGAGGAGCCCGAGCGATTCATTTGGCCCCTTCGAGATCAGCGTCCGCCCCAGATCGCCGAGATCTTTCAACTGCATCCCCTCGATGTTCGACACCAACAAACCCGGCTTCAGTCCGGCGACATCCGCTGGACTGCCCTTTTCCACCGCCGTGACGAGGAAACCTTGATTGGGCTGGAGCCCAAGCCGCACGGCATCCTTCGGCTCGATCTGATCCAACACTAATCCCGCCCGGCGCGACAGAATCAAACCGAACGGCTCCATCTTGATGTCCAGAACGCGTCGCGTGCCGCCATCGAGCACAACCAGTCTCGCTGACCGCGTGTCCTGCGACCCCACCGCCCGGCGCACAACCAACGACCGCGCCGTCTCCGCGTTGTTCGTCGGTCCGGCGTTTGCGATCATGTTGGATGAACCGACCATCAGTTCGAGGAAGTTCACGAGCGTGCGCGGCGCCTTGCCGTCCACTTCCGCGATTTGCATGCCGGTTTTCAACCCCGCCTTCGCCGCCGGGCTGCCAGGCTGAACTTCAGTGACCGTCAACGGAAGTTCACCCGACTTGAGCTTTGCCCCGAACCAAAAACCCGGCACAAATTCAGGCACGACGTATTCGGACATGACCGAGGCGATCTGCTTCACGGGGATCGCAAAGCTGATGCCCTGCGCGCGTTCCTCCGTGGTGGTGTTGATGCCGATAAGTTCACCCCGCATGTTGACGAGTGGCCCGCCGCTGTTGCCAGGATTGATGGCCGCGTCCGTCTGCAACAAATCTGCAGGCATCAACTTCTCATCGCCGCTGGTCGGGCGACGATTCTTCGAACTCAGGATGCCACGCGACACGGACCCGCCATAGCCGAACGGATTCCCCAGCGCGATAACCGTTTCGCCCAATAACAAATCATCGTCCTTCGCGAACTTGATCGTCGTGAACTTCTCGCCCTCCTTCGCCTTCAACCGCAACAATGCCACGTCCGTGTTCGGCGTGTAAACCACACGCTCCGCCTCGTAAACCCGCCCATCGGATAACTGCACTTGGATGCGCGTCGCCCCACGGATGACGTGCCAGTTGGTCAGGATGTAACCGTTCTCATCGACGATGACGCCGGAGCCGAGGCTGTAAAGCTCCTCCTTCGTCTCCCCACGACGACGCGGCTGGCCGAAGAACTGCCGCATGAGTTCATCGTAGGGATCGCGATACTCCACGAGGTGTGAGGTCGCGATGTTAACGACGCTTGGCATCACCTTCTCGACGGCGTTCACCGTCGGGTCGCGGCGGATATCCGCCAACTCAGACTCCTTGGTCAGCTTGATCTCCACCGGTGCGTCCGCGGCCAGACCGATTCCAGCCAGTGCCATGCAGGCAAAAAAACCCGCCCCCCAACGAAGACCATTTCGCTTCATATTCATATTCAACAGTCAAAACTTGCCGCAGTTGCGTTCAAACTTATTTCCACCGCCACGCTTGACTTTGCGACCCGTCGCACGCAAAAGCAATCCACGTGTCCGGGGACGATTCCAATTTCTACGCACGCTGGCGCCAGCAATGCGGCCTCGTCCCAACGCTCCACGAAATCACCGAGCCGCCGCCTGAGCGATTGCTCCAGGCCATCTGGCAGCAGCAACGCCTCCGCCGCGACGACCTGCGCACCTTGGACGGTCGGCCCGTCCGCATCCTTCACCCCGGATTTCACAACGCCGAAGGCGGACCCGACTTCCGCAACGCCGTCGTCCAGTTCGATGACGCCCCGCCCGCCACCGGCGACATCGAAGTGGACCTGCAAACCTCCGGCTGGCACGCACACGGCCACGCCACCAATCCGAACTTCAAATCCGTCATCCTCCACGTCGTCTGGTCCGCGCCGAAGAAACCCTCCGCCACACCGCCAGCGATCACGATCAGCAACCGGCTCGATGCGCCGTTGGCCGAACTCGCCACGTGGCTCGGCGGCGAAACGGCCCCACCCTTGCCCGAAGCCTTCCGCGGACGCTGCGCTGCGCCGTTGCGCGAACTCGATGAAACTTCGCTGCTCGAATTGTTGCGGCAGGCCGCCCTCGTCCGGCTCGCCGGCAAGGCTGCGCAATTCGCCGCACGCGCCCGCGAAAGCGGCTGGGAACAATCACTGTGGGAAGGCCTGTTCCGCGCGCTCGGTTACAAACACAACACCTGGCCCATGCAACGCCTCGCCGAGTTGCGCCCGCGCTGGACCGAAGGCGCCGGCTCGGCGACGGAACTGCAAGCGCGTCTGCTCGGTCTCGCCAACCTGCTACCCACCGAACTCACCCGTGCCGAGCTGGGCGCCGACCATTTTCTGCGGCAACTCTGGGACATTTGGTGGCGCGCACGCGATACGTTTGAAGATTGCCAGTTGCCGCGCACGCTCTGGCGCTTGCACGGCATCCGCCCGTTGAACCATCCCCAGCGCCGCCTCGCGCTCGCCGCTCATTGGGCCGCGGAAAAACAACTCATCCCGCGCCTCGAAGATTGGGGCATCGCCATTGCGGCGTCTCCGCAGAGCGCCGCCGAGCCCAGCCGCAAAGTGCCCTCGAGTGCGAAATCACCGCTGCGACTCCTCGAAATCCTCCACCCGCCCCGCGATGATTTCTGGTCGCACCACTTCACGCTCCGTTCCGCGCGTTGCGCCAAGCCGCAACTCCTGCTCGGCGAAGCCCGCGTGACCGACCTCGCCATCAACGTGATCCTGCCATGGCTCCACGCTCGCGCGAAGGAAGGCCGCAACACCGCGCTCCAAGCCGCCCTCGAATCGTCTTACTCCTACTGGCCTGCCGCCGAGGACAACGCCACGTTGAAGCTCGCCCGCCAACGATTGCTCGGCAGCACCAGCGGGAAACTCTTCAGCACCGCCGCCGCCCAACAAGGATTGCTGCAGATCGTCCGCGATTTCTGCGACCACTCGAACGCCATCTGCGACGCCTGCCGCTTCCCCGAACTCGTCCGCGCGTGGAGCCTGAAGCCAACTGACAGATGACCTTGCACTACTTGTGCTTCGCCCCCATTCCTTGACGGTCCCGGCCATGTCCTCTACGTTTCGCGCCGGTTAAAACTATGAACGAACAAAATTTCCTCGTCCCGATGGTGGTCGAGCAGACCGGCCGCGGCGAACGCGGCTACGACATCTACTCGCGCCTCCTCGTGGATCGCATCGTGTTCCTTGGAACGCCCGTGGATGACATGGTGGCCAACCTTATCATCGCCCAGCTTTTGTTCCTCCAGATGACGGATCCGAAGAAGGACATCCATCTTTATATCAACTCGCCCGGTGGCAGCGTCACGGCAGGCCTCGCGATTTACGACACGATGCAGTTCATGACCTGCGACGTGAACACCTATTGCATCGGCCAGGCGGCGAGCATGGGCGCGGTGTTGCTCAGCGGCGGCACCAAGGGCAAGCGGTTTGCGTTGCCCAACTCGAACATCATGATCCATCAGGTTCTCGGTGGTGCCGAAGGCCAGGCGAGCGATGTGGAGATCCGCGTGAAGTATATGCTCAAGTTGAAGCAACGGTTGAACAGCATTCTCTCCAAGCATACGGGCAAACCGATTGAACAGGTGGAGAAGGATTGCGATCGCGATAATTTCATGTCTGCTGAAGAGGCGAA
>JBEGQI010000159.1:0-21563 GCA_041181065.1 Verrucomicrobiota bacterium
CTTGTTTGCGCGGGAGTATGACTTGATTCAGGTAGGTATCTCAGCGTCCTTCCAAGGCGCTCGCGTTTCGTGGAATACCAAGCCGGGCATCCGGTATCAGGTTCAAAAGTCATCCGATTATGCGGCGTGGTCGAATTACGGCGCACAAAGAGTTGCGACTGGCGTTACTGACTCGGTCGATGTTTCCCCGGTTGACGGCTTTGTAGCTTATCGTGTTGTCCGCATCCCCTAATTTTCTATGTCACAGTTGATTAAACGCCTTCTTCTTGCTGCGGCACTGGTGTCCGTTGTCGGCGGTGCGTCAGCCTTCACGCCAATGGGGCCATACGCTAGCTGGCAGACTCCGGCAATTGGCTACAATCCGCTAGGCTTCGATTTGGGTGGCCCGATGAATTTGGGTGAGGAGTATCGTTGGAATATTCCAACCGTCTACTACGGCTATGACGAGTCGTTTCTAAATTATTTTGGAACAGCCGGAACAAATGCGGTGGAGAAGGCCTTTGCCATATTGAATGCCTTGCCTAAGGTTTCGCTGATGAGTTCAAACCTCGATGAGTTTCCGACCGATACTTTGCGGGTCAATTCCACAGCCGAGACACTTGGTTTGGTGGATCTCAAATCCATTACGCTCGGAATGATGGTGGCGGAGATGGGGCTAACAAGTCCGGAGCGGTATACTTGGACGTTGCGTAACCGGATTGATACGCCACGCACCTATACTGTCGTTAAGCGGAATTTTGATCCCGTCACTCTCATACCCTCCAGTTTTGTCAATGGCACTCTTTATACATTTGAGCCGGAGGAATTCCAGAACCCAACCTTTGCCGATGCGGTTGAAATCCAAGTCGATCCGTTGCAGTTGCCATACACTTCCGTTGCCGATGCATACGGTGGGTTGTTTGGGAATTATATTCTCTTTCCCGGATCCTACTACACGGGTTTGACGCGTGATGATGTCGGTGGGCTCAGGTATCTTTATCGGCCGACGAATTACCAGATTGAGAATCTGGTTCCAGGGTCAACTGCCGCGACTTCTGGATCTGTATGGGATCCGGCTGCGGGCAGCGGCACGAACACTACGACGACCAACAATGTTGTCAGTGCCGCCCTTCGTCCCGGGGTGGACAAAATCACATTTAAACCGGCCAAGTATGATTCGTATCTTGGAGCATTCATTGTGTTTACGAACACCTACACGGATACCTATGTGAGCAACTCGACGGTTAAGACGCAAAGCGTTCAGCGTGTGTTGTTGCAGCCAGATATTCTATTGACTGCTGAAGATTTGGGGATTGGAGTTGGCGGTGTTCCTTTGTTAGCCCAAATCACCGATTCTTCCGGATGGGTTAACAACGATGCGCTCAATGGTCAGGCCACGCTTGATGGTCCTGGCGTTATCCAGCCTGGAATTGTGCTCCGATACAGTAAAGTTGGTCCCTATTACATAAATTCAGCTCCAGCCTTTTTGGACCTTTTTCAGCCCATTGGCGGGACTGTGTGGGGTTCCTTTGATGGCACCACTAATGCCCCCGTTATTTTTCCAAACGGCTACTCTATTTACGACTTGGAGCAACAAGTTCTTTTCGGCGGTGGTAGCGGAAGCGGAACTGGTGGAGCTTGGGTAGTGCCGAACAGTTCGATTACCAGCACGAATACACCCTGAGGGCCTTGGTGTCGGCAGGCCGAAAAATTTTGTTAAACGAATCTATGAAACAGTTTTTGTTGAGTCTCCTGATTGGCTGCACCCTGTTCCGGGCCGGCGCGGGCAGCTCTTTTTACATCAACAATGGGACAGTGGTATCGGCTCCTGTTATCGACGCTACCAACTTCGTCAACAATGGCAGTTTCACGGTCAGCACATTATTGTTGCCATATGATTTTTCCAACACTCGAAACTTTACCAATCGGGGGGTGATGGATGGGTTTCCTGGTTTTCGCTTCGATACAGCTTTCCCAAACACCGGCCAGCGAATCATGGCGGCCAATTTCTACAACGCAGGCTTTGGCTCGTCTTTTGTTTCTAATGGTAGTGTCACGGCATCTTCTCAGTTGCTCATTTCTGCAACAAACGTAATCAATCGTGGCGCCTTGACAGTAGGTTCATCAGGTTTGCTGAGCATCCAGGGCAAAAACCTCGATCTATCGCGCGGCATATTGACGGCTCAGGACACCTTAGGCTCAGGACAGCAGTTCTTTGATCAGTATTGGGGCATCGGAACAAACCGGATCAACCCAGCTTTAAACGCAGTGTCAACTTTGCCAACCACGCCGGCACATCAGGTGATATCACAGCTCATTAAGGGTTTCTATTTCACCAACCGGGCTAACGTCCTTTCGCTCGCACCGGGAATCGGGGCGACCCCCTCGCTTGTTGCAACTCAACTGGTCAGTGAATTGGACTCTAACCGCATGGTTCAGATTGTCTTTGTCAATAACAACCCCTTCAATCCGAATACAAACCTAAACGTAGCCATCAGCTTTTTAGGCGGCACCCCCACCGAATTCGGAATACCCGTAATTGATTGGTCGGCCATAGGCGTTGACACAACCGGAATGCCGCTCACCAATCACCTCTACCTGACCGATACATTTGGCAGCAATCCGACCAACGCATTTATTACGAACCGGCTTTCAGGCGTTACTCTCCAGCCGCAGAATTTTGCATTCTCTTTGCCAGCCGCTCCTCAATCCTTTGTGGGTAACCCAGCCGCGGCGGGCTATACGGACCCAGCCCCAACCTTTTGGGGAACCCCGCGGACGGCGACAAATTTATACTCAGCCTGGAGTGTGAATATCGCGAATGCGAATTTTGACACCACGAGTCCGACTCTTGCCCGCTATTCCCCTGGTCGTATTGAAATCGTTGGCGACAAGTCGGTAGACTTGAATTTGGCCCGGATTTCTGCAAATACCTACTTGAAGATTGAAAGCACAAACCATTTCAAAGGGGCTTCCAACGCACAAATCAGCGCGCTCTATTCTGACATCAATATTGGCTCGACCAACGGCCAGCTGAAGATTGCCAATTTGCTTAGTCCTAGCATTCCCAGAATTAGCGGCACGGTTTCACTTTATAGCGCAGTATGGACGAACGATGTGTTTTTCAACGGTTCAACCAACCGGGTTGGGTTTAATATTTTATACGTGGACAGTGAGCTTTCGATTGAGCAGCCGGCCCAGCAGCTTGCCGTCAATGTGCGCAGCACAAATGTGGTCCTCAACGACACGATGAACATTGTTGAGTCCCTAAATCTGAATGTAGATAACCTGACTATTGCCGACACCGGTGTGATCAATCTTCAGTCGGCGGATAATTTAAATTGGGCGGTCAATGCGCCACACCTGAAGAATCTTACCAATAACGGGTCGATTGTCGGCGTCACGGTCTTGGACTTTTCCGCACGCAATGCTTCGGGCCAGACGGTTTCTTATCAGTCTTTGGTTAACGCGGGTTCCATCAGCGCGACCGGTCTTTCCGCCGATGCCAATCGGATTGTTAATTCCGGAGCGATATTTGTCGATTATGGCCAAATTTTCCTCCGTGGTGCCAACGTAGATTTGCAGGATGGTGGGTATTTGTATGGCTATGAATCTGACGTGACCATTGAGGCTGGCAACCTTGCCGTCACCAATCATAATGTTTGGCCGGGGCGCGCGATTTCGCTCTCCGTAACGAATAGTTTAATTTCGGGGCCAAATTTCTGGCCGGTCTACGCCGGTTTTAATTTGTGGAAAAAGCCTGTCACGGGTGATTTGGCGGAGACAGAAATTTACGACTATGGCTACGACTATGCAGAGGTGCTCCACACTTGGGCTGGTCGCGACTTGGGGCCAACCCCTGCCGGATTTACGAACAATACGGCTCTGGGTGCGCTGGATCTCGATGGCGGCCTCTATACGCTATTCACCTTTTCGGGTGCTGGTCCCAGCAGCAATGCACTCTATGTAGACACCCTCTATTTGCTTAACGGAGCAGCCGAAATTGATGCCGACGGCAATTTGGTTTCGCTTAATTTGAATCCTGGGATGAAACTTTATTACGGCAAGATCTTCGTTGATGATGGGAACGGCGGGTTAACCGAAATCACCGCAAGCCTCAATGGCAAGAACGGTGGTGCTCTGGTCAACGTTCCTCATGACGGGCCGCTCAGCGTGGCGTCGTCCATTCCACCGGTGGCACTCAAGGTTAGCATTCAGCCGACTCCTTCGCCTCGAGCTTTGATTTCGTGGAACGCTGTGCCAAAGGCGACATACTGGCTGTATTACATGGACGCGGCGGCAGGGAACTGGCAGCTCTTCACCAATTTTGCCGCAAGCGGCAGCAGCTCTACTGAGACCGTTGTGGATTCAAATATGTCCAGTGGTCGGTTCTACCGGCTGCGAATTGGTCAACACTAAGCGGCTGAGTTATTCGACCTACTTCGGTAGGGCCGGCTTTCGTCGTCTCATTCAAGCGAATGCAAGTCTTAGGGCTGACCGGTGGAATTGGGATGGGGAAATCCGCATGTGCCAACATTCTACAGCGGCTCGGCTTCAACGTGCTGGATACCGATGACATCGCTCGCGACCTGACGCAACCGGGCAGTCCTGCTTTGCAGGAAATCCAAAGTGTGTTTGGCGCTGGATTGATCGACTCTGCCGGGCAACTTCGGCGTGATAAGTTGGCCGATTTGGCATTCAACGATACCGTCTTGCTGAGGAAGCTTGAGGCCATTCTTCACCCTGCAATCAAGGCTGCTTGGCGGGCGCAACTTGCCGAATGGCGGGACAAAGGCGTTGCACGCGCAGTCGTTGTCATTCCTTTGTTATTCGAAACGGAATGTGAGGCGGATTTTCAAACCACCGTTTGTATCGCCTGTTCTGCACAAACCCAATTCCAGCGATTGCGGCATCGCGGCTGGTCTGCGGCCGAATCACATCGTCGAATCGCTGCCCAGCTGCCCATCGAGGAAAAGATTTCCCGTGCCCATCGCGTCCTCTGGAGCGAGGGTAGTCTGCAATCCCTCGCTGGACAGATAGATCGTGTTTTCTGCGTCTAGAATAAAACTGGCGGGCAGCTTGCGCGGCCCGCCAGAAACCAAACCCAGTTAAGAGAAGAACGTCAACCTTGCGGCTGGCGCATGTAGCAGATGTTCGAAGGCCCCGCTGCCCGAGCTCTGATGACGCGGGCGGAAAGCGGCATAAAACTCCGAGTGACTTGAGCTTTATGCTTCTTCATGCCGGCCATAACAGCAGGCGCAATACCAAGGCGGATTCCTGCGAAATCCTTGAAACTATGCTTTGCCGTGTGTCTTGGGTGGGGACACTTGTGTCTGATGACTGCTCAGAGGGTGAGCTGAATCTCTCGCTCCTGCAATTGGCTGGCCCAGCGCTCTAGAAATCCAAGATGGTGGTAGAGCTGTTCCATATCGGCGAAGAGCGTCTTATGTGTGGTTGGATCTTGCCGTTCTGCCGTCCATCGGGAGTCAAGCGTGCGGAGGCCATCGTCAATGACACAGCGCTGTCGCCGAATCTCCGCCTGGAGCGTGGAGATGGTTTCGATGACAGGCAAGGCGCGCGCAAGCGCTCCCGCCTTTTGGATGGCCGAGACGGCGCGGCTCTTTTCATCCGCGATTATCCCGCTCGTCCTCAGCAATTGGCCAACTTCTCCAAAGAGATTGGCAATTTCGTCAGGGATGTTTCGCAAGTCCCCGGGCTTGGCCCCCCTTTCCAGAAGTAACAGATGGGCCAGTCGCATTTTAGGCTGGCGCAGGCACTGGTAAGCCGCATTCAGTTCGGCATAACGATCGTTGGCTGCTTTTCGTCCAGCCTCATCCAGTCCATGATTCCGGTCGGGGTGAACGAGCGATGACAACTTGTGGAACTGATTCTTTAAGGGCTCCTCGTCCAGCCATGGACGGCGCGGTTGGCCCAGAAGGGCGAAGTAATCCGTCATGCGCTGAAGCTTTCGCCGCAGGAGCAGGTTGTCGCCGCATTGGGATTCTTTACCTTGAATCCGCCATCATTGAGCGCGTCGAGGTAGTCCAGTTCGCTGCCGGTGACATAAAGCGCGCTCTTTGGATCTACGACCACTTTGACGCCTGCACTCTCGACGAGAAAATCCCGGTTCGCGGGGGCATCCTGCAGGTCCATCTTGTATTGCAACCCCGAGCAGCCGCCACCAATCACCGACACGCGCAACACTCCCGCAGGCCGACCTTGCTTGGTAAGCAGCGCAGTTACCTTGCGTCCGGCATTTTCAGTGAGCTTGATCAAACGCTCGTCACCCACGCGGAAACCTGGCGTGGTGGCGGCGGTCTTTTGAACGGCTGAAGCGATCATCAACGGGATGAAACTAAGGGCAGTGTCCGCCAGCGTCAACGCGCCCGTTACTTGGCCGCAGGCGCATTGTTCGGTGGTTGCGTTACAAAGCGGACGACATTCGTTGTCTCCTCGTGGTAATCCACAATGCGTTTGAAGAAAACCTCGCGCCCTTCAAGGTGCCAGTCGGTGTCCCGTGTGAACCAGATACCCTCGGGCGTCAGCATGCGGGTAAACGTAAATTTGAATTTATGCACGGCACCCACCAGCCCGCCCAGCACGCTGACTGGCTTGCTCAGATGAAGGTCGGCCTTCACCGGAACTGAATTCTGTTCGTCCACCCAGACGCGCCCGGCGGCTTTATTCAGGAACTTTTCCTTGATGCTATTCTCGGGGACTTTCTTTTTTGCCGGCTCAAAATCAATGACCAGGGCGGGGCGTCCGTTCACCACCTCACGTTTCACCAGCGTGAAATCAAACCGCGACATCAAGTCTTCGCCGATGGGGAAGTCTGATTTCTCGAACGCCTTGCCCTTTACGTTGGACTTTGTTTCCGTGACCTGTCCGTCGTCGCTGGGTTGCTCGACTTTCGGTTTCGCCACTTCGGCTTTGGCTTTGCGCTTTGCGGGGTCATTGTTGCTGGTCTTTTCCTCCAGCTTTTTTACCTCTCCCTTGCTGTTCTTGAACTCCGTTTTTTTGGATCGTGTATAAGTGTAGGACTCTTTGAAGAGGCGTTCGTTCTCATCCACTTTTTCCACCTGTTCTGCCACCCGCTTCAGCACGTCCTTTACTTCCGGCAACGGCAATTCATCCGCCACGCACAAAGTAGCGGAACCCAAGACCCATGCGGTCCCCACCATCAAAGCCAGTTTCAACTTCATACCCGCAGCATTGGATGTTTCGTCAATCGTCGGCATTCAAACCAGCATTGGCTGGCGCACTAATGCAGAAAACTATCCGTGCCGATTCGACCGGTCAATGCGGGGCGGCGCCTCGGGGGATTCACCGGCTGGCGCCCCGAGCGCGCCCCGGAGTGTGGTCGCCACCCAGGCCAACTCGTCGTGGGTGCGCCCCGTCAACAGTCCGGTCTTGCTTTTGCCTTGGTGGGTCATGACCTGCAACTGCTCGAGCATCCGCTCGTTCACCTTTGTCCCGCTGTCGCCCACGCGGATGTCGGCGATTTCACCGGCGGCCCACTTCCATTCACGCGAGCGCAGTGCCGACTTGAGCGTCACGTGCAACTGCGCATGATTCGCGCGCAACGTCCAGCGCCGCGTGCCGAGATGGATGCCCGTCAGCAACATCACAAAGCCAATCGCAAAGAAGAGCAGCAGGAATATCGCGCCCTCATTCAACCCTTCCTTCCCGAATACGAACCAACCGATGACACCTACGAAGATGCACCATACAGCGCCAAATCCCACGAGACCGCAACTCTCCTTGAACAATCCTCGAGACGGCACCGTGAACTCCGCGCTCCAGTCCGTTGACGAAAGTTCAATCGCACTCCCCGCCGGTTTTTCCGCCCGCTGTTCCGTGGTGATGGTTTTGTCTTCCCGGTCGGGGAGCGCGGAGATTTCCTCCACGGGCACCGCCTTGCCCCGCCGTTGCATCAAGCTGGTGATCTCGGCCACCAGCGGCTGCAGCCACGCTCGCGGATAACCCGCCACCACCGGCGTCTTGCGGCCGTTCTTCAGGATCACCGTCACGCCGCAGAGCGCACCGATGAATCCCTGCGCTTGTCCGTCGGCCAGCGTTGCCCCGCTGATTTCCAGATGATCCATCTCCGCGAATTTCCACCGCCGCGACCAGCGGAACGGCCCTGCGATCTCCGTCGTGACGATCCGGTCCTTCTTCACCACCACGCGTGTCCGGCCGGCGAACAGGAACAAGCCGAAGCCGAACGGCATCAGCGCCGCGACGACGAACACCGACAGGAACACAACGAGGAACCAGTTAAAACCCGAGCCGCTGCCCGCGATGATCTCCGTCACCGAGTGCACCAATTGCTTCCCCGGCATCCACGCGAAGCCCACCGCGAACAACATCGGCACGAGTCCGATGAAACGCAGCGGCCCGAGTTGGCGCGGGGGCAGGTCAAAGCGCGACCACTCCGGGTCGTGTTCGGTTACGATTTCGCGTGGCAACATGTGGATTCTTTTTTTGCTGAGCCTGCCCTGAGGAAATACCGAAATCCCGCACGAATCAATTCCCGTCCGATTGCCAGTGTGGCATGCGATTGCTTCTCCCTCTCCTGGGAGAGAGGGCAGGGGGTGAGGGCGGACGTTAACCAATTCTAAGCTGCGCGCGTTCTCTTGCCCCGGTATCGTCCCGCCCATGAAATTGATTTCCTGGAACGTCAACGGCCTGCGCGCCGTGATGAAGAAAAACTTTCTCGAATTCCTCGCCGACGAAAAGCCCGATATCCTTTGCCTGCAGGAAACCAAATGCACGCCCGACGACGTCGAGCAGCTCTGGCCCGCGCACTACACCACCTACTGGAATTGCGCCGAGAAGAAAGGCTACAGTGGCACCGCCATCTTCACCAAAACGCGCCCGCTCAAAGTCACCAACCACCTGGGCATCGCTGAGCACGACCGCGAGGGCCGCGTCATCACCGCCGAGTATGATGACTTCCACCTCGTCAACGTTTACACGCCGAACTCCAAGCGCGAACTCGAGCGCCTGCCGTATCGCCAGCAATGGGACGTCGCCTTCCTCAAGCACCTCAAGGAGCTGGAGAAGACCAAGCCCGTCATCTTCTGCGGCGACCTCAACGTAGCGCACACCGAGATCGACCTCGCGAACCCGAAGGCCAACGTCCGCAACCACGGCTTCACCATCGAGGAACGCAACGGCTTCACCGCCTTCGTGAACGCCGGCTTCATCGACACCTTCCGCGAATTCGAGAAGGGCGGGGGACATTACTCGTGGTGGAGCCCGATGGCCGGCGCGCGCAGCCGGAACGTCGGTTGGCGCATCGACTACTTCCTCCTCAGCGCCGCCCTGCGCCCGCGCCTGAAGAAAGCCCGCATCCTCCCCGACGTCATGGGCTCCGATCATTGCCCCGTGGTGATCGAACTCACCTGAGGTAGGGGCGCTGCGCTGCGGCGCCCCCATCGCCGAGCGCAGCGTCAGGCGATGGAACTTGGTGGGCGCGCCATCGCCCACCAACTCAATCAAACCTGGCAGCCCCGGATTCCCTGCTACAGACACCGCCGTTCCTCCGACCAACACCGCACCCATTCCCGCAGACTGTTCCCTCGTGCCGAAGCCCACGGCAGCCGGTCCGAACGACGCAGCAATGGCTCCGAACGACGAGGCGGACATTCCCGCAAAATCGGCAACACGTCCCATCGACACGGGAGCGCTTCCCGCAGAATTTTCCGTGGTTCCGAACGACACGGCAGCCTCTCCGAACAACACGGGAACTCGTCCGAACGACACGGCGAGTGCTCCGAACGACACGTCTGGCCGTCCAATAGTAACGAAAGCTGTTTCCCTTCAGTGATTTGCGAGTCAGTGTCGCTTTTTGATCACGCTTCAGTTCCTCTGGCGGGCTTTTTGGCTGAGGCGGCGGTCCGATGAGCCAAGGCGCTCTAGTTCCGTTGTTGTTACCCGGGAGGGCAGACAGAATGAACAAAATTCAGAATCTGCTTCCGGCCCGATTCAATTCTGCATAATTCGGTTAATTCTGTCTAAACTCCTCACCATGAAACTCACCAACGACACCTACCTCATCCTGCTGAGCGGGAAGGCGTGGACCGAGCGTTACTACCGCGACAAAAAGGGCTGGGTGAAAGTCAGCGCGCGCCGCCGGAAATTTCGCGCCACGGCGGAACAAGTCCTCAACCATCTGCTCCCCGCGCTCGCCGGCCTGAAGCCAAATCTCACGGTCAATGTGAAGCAGCGCGATGTTTCCTTGCCACTGTCACGCAAAGGGCATATTCAGCTTAAAAGTAAGTAGGAGCTGCAATCTAACAAACATGAAATATCTCTTAGCATCATTGGCGGTCGGACTCATCCTGGGCACAGGGGAATGTTATGCACAATTCAGCAACTCTGCAGTCGCCCAAGGAAAAAGTCGCATAACTCGCCTAAGCGATTTCCCTGTCGTGCCCGGGGATGAGGCTGTGGTCACCAAAACACTAAGCGATAAAATCAGCAACTGTGTTTCACAAACGAACTATCTTGAACTTGATCGGATTGCTGATGAATTGCGGAAATCAAAGAAGGAAACGGCCAATGGGACGTGGCATCTGCTGGTTTTTTACCGAGTTTTGGCGTTGGGTGAACTGTCGACGAATTCCCCAACTGAAGAGGTGTGGACCGCGCGCCTTTCATTTCTAAAGGCGTGGACCAATACAATGCCGAGTTCTATTACTGCGCGTGTCGCGCTTGCGAGATACTACAAGGACTATGCATGGCACGCACGTGGGAAGGGTTTTGCAGATACAGTGTCGGAAACGGGCTTCAAGCTGTTTGAAGAGCGGCTGACGCAGGCCGAGCAAGTCCTTCGGGGCGCAACCAACTTAGAACCGAAATGTCCGGTCTGGTGGGATACAATGCAATTCGTGGCGCTTGGATTGAGTTGGGATTTGAACTCCTATAACAAACTTTTTGATCAGGCCGTCGCATTTGATCCAGCTTACGTGTTTTTTTACAATAACAGGGCTGTGTATCTACAGCCAAGGTGGCATGGGAAGGAAGGGGACTGGCAGAGGTTCGCGGTCCAAGCGGCTGATAGAATTGGGGGTGATCGCGGTGATATTCTTTATGCACGAATCGGGTGGAGGGTGCATGAACGGAGGTTTTACAGCGGATTTTTAAGGGATTCCGGCTATTCGTGGGCCCGGCTGAAGAGCGGTATGGAAAAGGTAATCAACGAACATCCTGACTCGATCAGCGCGGCGAGCGAGTTGGCTTATCTCGCCTACCAGGCAAAGGATCAAGTATGTGCAAAAGCTCAGTTTGAACGTGTTGGGATGAAAGTTGACAAGGAGGTCTGGCACAGTGACCAACTTCGTTTTATGAGAGCCAGATCTTGGGCTTTGGAATGAATTCAATCTTCGTTCCATTTCTGCCAAACGGGACTCTAGACTCGCAGAAGTTTAATTGCACCAAGTATCGCCTCCGGCGTGGCGGGTGAGCGCAGTTCCACCGGTTTGCCCGCACCGCCAAACGCCGCCACTGCATCCCGGATCGCTTCGCGCACGGAGATGGCCAGCATCAACGGCGGTTCACCCACGGCTTTGCTGCCGTGGATCACTCGCGGTTGCGCGGCGTCGCTCAGGAACGCCACGCGGAAATCGCGCGGGCGGTCGCCCACGGCAGGGATCTTGTAAGTGTCTGGCGAGTGCGTGAGCAGAACGCCGTCCTTGTTCCACACCAGCTCCTCGCACGTCAGCCAGCCCGCGCCCTGCACGAAGCCGCCCTCCACCTGGCCGCGCGCGACGGCGGGGTTAATCGGTTCGCCCACGTCGTGCAAAATATCCGTGCGCAACAGCCGCATCATGCCGGTGAAGCCATCCACCTCCACCTCGCTCACCGCCGCGCCGACCGCGTAGTAATGGAACGGTTTGCCGCGTCCGTTCGGCCAGTCCATGAAGATGTCCGGCGTGCGATAATAACCCGTCGCGCTCAAGCTCACGCGCGCCACATACGCCGCCTCCACCGCCTGCGCGAAGGTGCGTTCCGGCGTGCGGAATTCTGCGAGTCGCTCGCGCAATTGATCGCACGCGTTTTTCACCGCCATGCCGTTCAAGTCCGTGCCGCTCGATGCTGCGGTGGGCGAGGTGTTTGGCACCTTGTCCGTGCGCGTCGCCATCACGCGGATGTTCTCCAGCGGGATGTCGAGTTCGCGCACGGCGATCATCGCCATGTTCGTGTAAAGGCCCTGGCCCATCTCGGTGCCGCCGTGGTTCACCTGCACTGTGCCGTCGCGATAGATCAACACGAGCGCGCCCGCTTGATTGAGGAACGTCAGCGTGAATGAGATGCCGAACTTCACCGGCGTCATCGCCAGCCCGCGCTTGTGATGCGGATGCGCCGCGTTCCACTGGGCGATCTCCGCGCGACGTTCGGCCAACTGGCTGCTCGCCTTCAACTCCTGCCACACGCGTTGGATGCGGTTGTCTTCGATCGCCTCACCGTAGTGTGTGGTGTTGGTTTCGCCCGTGCCGTGATAAAGATTCCGTTCGCGCACCACTTCCGGCGCGAGCCCCGTTTGCCGCGCGATGCGGTCCATGATTTCCTCGATCACCAGCATCCCCTGCGGTCCACCGAAGCCGCGGAACGCCGTGTGCGACGTGACGTTCGTCTTCACCACCGTGCTGCGCGCATCCACCGCGGGCAGATAATAGGCGTTGTCGATGTGCAGAATCGCGCGGTCCGCGATGGCGCGTGACAGGTCGAGGGACCAGCCGCCATCCGCGAACAATTCCGCCTTGAGCGCGAGCAGTTTGCCGTCCGGCGCAAAGCCCACTTCGAAGCGCGCTAGGAACGGGTGCCGCTTGCCGGTGATGGCCATGTCCTGATCGCGGTTGTAACGCACGCGCACCCGGCGACGCGTCTTGGTCGCCGCCAGCGCCGCGAAACACGCCGGAGCCGCCGCCTGTGTTTCCTTGCCGCCGAAGCCGCCGCCCATGCGCGGGCACTGAACCGTCACGCTGTTGAACTGTGTCCCGAGCACGTGCGCGACCATCGCCTGCACCTCGGTCGGATGCTGCGTGGAGCTGTTGACGAACACCGTGCCATCCTCGCCGACCTCCGCCCACGCCGCCTGCGATTCGAGATAGAAATGATCCTGCCCACCGAATTCGAACTCGCCGGAGAATTCCTTCGGCGCCGCGGCGAGCGCTGCATCCACATCGCCGCGTTTGATGACGTTCGCGGGCGTGTGAAAACTCTTGGCTTCGATGGCCGCGCGCAAATCCAGCATCGCGGGTAACGGCTCGTATTCGACAACGACCTTTGCCGCCGCCGCGCGACATTGCTCCTGCGAATCGCCGACGATGAGTGCCACGGGCTGGCTGTGATAGTGCACCTCATCCGTCGCGAGCAACGGTTCGTCTTGCCGCACCGGCCCGACGTCGTTCATGCCGGGCACGTCCTCCGCGAACAACACTGCATGGATGCCGGGCATCTGGCTCGCGACGGTGGCATCGCGACGCTTGATCTTCGCGCGCGCATGCGGCGATAGCACAAGCCACGTCTCCAACATGCCGCGCGTGGCGTCGTCGACGTAAATCGCTTCGCCGGTGACGTGCTTGTGTCCGCTCTCGTGCGGCAGGGCGTCCATGGGGGGCGTCGCGGCGGGCAGGGGGGAGTGCGTTTCGCGCGGGTCATCGCCGCGGAAGAACTTCTCCAGCAGATTCGTGATGAGCTGCGCGCGATATTCCTTCGTCCCGCGAAAATCCGTGATGGGCGTGAACTCCGTCGCCAACACCAGCTTCACCTTGGCAATGGTTTCCGCCGTCCACGGTTGTCCGCGCAATGCCGCTTCCGTCTTCAGCGCGCGCACCGGCGTCGCCGCCACGCCGCCGTAAGCGATGCGCATGTCCGCCACGCGATTTGCTGCGTCGAGCTTCACCGCGAAGCAGGCTGACACCGTGCTGATGTCCATCTCGCGGCGCTTGGAAACCTTGTAGAACATCCGGCGGAACCCGTCGTTGCGCGGGAGCACGATGGTCTTCAATACCTCCCCGTGCATGAGCGCCGTCTTGCGATAGCCGGTGAAGAACTCCGCTATGGGCACCGTGCGCTCGCCGCTCGCCGCGGCGAGCACGAGCTGCGCATCGGAAGCGAGCAGCACGGGCGCGGAATCGCCGATGGGCGAGGCGGTGCAAAGATTGCCGCCGAATGTCGCGCGATTGCGGATCTGCCGCGAGCCAAACCACCAGAGAAGATTTTGCAGCGCGGGGAATTCGCATGCTTGTAGTCCCGGCTTTAGCCGGTCCCCGGATGTTCCCGCCGCGCTCGCCGAACCGGCTAAAGCCGGGACTACAAACGGGCATAGCCGTTCCGCAATCGTTGTGAGCGGCACCGCCGCGCCGATGTGCCACGCGTCTGGCGTTTCGCATATCTCGCCCAGCTCGCGCACGGCTTCGAGGGAGATGAGCGCGGGAAAGCGTTTGAACTTCTTGCTGATTTCCAAGCCGAAGTCAGTGCCGCCCGCGAAGATCTTAGCTTCGGGATACTTCGCTAGCAGCGGGAACAACTCAGCGAGCGCGGTGGGACGATGAAAGGTTTCGCCCTGAGCCGCGTAATCCATCGCGCCGAGTGCGGAAGCTTGGGGGGCGAAGCCGTCGTTCGCGCACTGGGGGAAAGCTTCGAGCGCGGCTGAGCGGATCGCGCGGTAGCCGGTGCAACGACAGAGATTGCCGGCGAGTTGCTCGTCAAGCTGCGCGTCGGTCTTGAGATCGCAGCGATGGCCGCCCTCAAAGAGAGACATCACAAAGCCCGGCGTGCAGTAGCCGCACTGCGAGCCGTGGTGATGCACCATGGCGGATTGCACGGGGTGAAGCTGCTCCTCGCGCTTCAGTCCTTCAACCGTCAGCACCTGACGTCCAGCGAGTGACGGGAGCGGCACGAGGCAACTGTTGATTGCGCGCCAGCAAGCTTTGCCATCGCTGCCAGTAACCGCCACCGCGACGCTGCATGCGCCGCAATCGCCTTCGGCGCAGCCTTCCTTCGTGCCCGTGCGCCCGCTGCGGCGGAGAAACTCGAGGAGCGTCAGGTTGGGCGAGGCGTCGGTGACCCGGATGGGTTCACCGTTGAGATGGAATTCAATCGCGTTGGCCATACTACTTACGTCGGCCCATCAAGATCTTCAGGAAAGAGCGTGTGCGGATCTCGTCGAGGGTCAGGCCGGTTGCCAAAGTTTCCTCTTCTGAGATCGCTCCGCAACTGATGCCACGCAGGAAGAAGTTTAACAGGCCTTGACCCGTCGCGGCGTCGTCAAACACGTCACCGTGCAGCGAGGCCAAGGCGGCTTTGCTGACAAACGCCTTGAGGCGCGAGGAGGCGGATTCCTGTCCGCTCAGGAAGAACTGATACAGAGCGGCATAGCGCGCGACGAATTGCGCCGGGTGCAAATCCCAGCCCTGATAGATGCCGTTCACGAGCGAGTGCTGCGTGTCGCGATAGGCGAGCCGCCACGCGTTGTGAACGGTGGTGCGGTTCTCGCCGATCTGGGCTTCGGTGAGCTTCTCGCCGGGCTCAGCGCGATGCGGAGCGACGGGCATGATGTTCGTAGCGCCATCGGACAGGAAGATGCCGGTGCCCGCGAGTGAGACCGCCATGACTTCACGAGCAAAATCGCAGACGGCGTGGCCCATCGCTTGGTATGCGGCCGTGATGTTGCGTCCGGCGGTGTAGTCATAGACGCCGAAGTGCACCCCGCCGCAGCGGCCCCGCGCCGCTTCGATAAGCGAAGGCAGCGTGAGTTGGCCGTGACGGTTGATGATGGCCTGTGGCGTTTCAAGCATCAGCTCAAGTTTGAGCGTTTCGTTTGCGAGATTGTTCTTCTTCTCCAGGAGTTCGAGCAGCTTCACTGCGGCGGTGACTTGTTCGGGAATTTGCACCTTGGGGATCGTGATAATGAAATTCTCCGGCAGCTTACCCTTCGTC
Organism: Verrucomicrobiota bacterium; assembly: GCA_041181065.1. GTDB lineage: Bacteria > Verrucomicrobiota > Verrucomicrobiia > Limisphaerales > DSYF01 > DSYF01. Next base: position 15,931 of record JBEGQI010000159.1, read on the forward strand.
TCGGCGAGCAGCGTGGTGACGAAGATGTCGAGCGTGCGCATTGAGCGGGCGCGCAGGTCTTCGTTCATCGGTTTCACGCGGATGCCGATGAACGGCGGGAGTGTTCCAGCAGCGAGGCCGCGGGCGACTTCCACGGCGCCCTGCGCGGCGTGAGCGTCTTCTTCGGCATCGAGGCGATTGCCGTAGCCGTCCTCGTAATCGAGGCGGAAATCCTCAACGGCTTCGCGCTGCAATTTGCTGGCGACGCGTGCGCGCAGTTTGGTTGCGAACTCGATGCTGCCGCTCAGTTCGAATGCCTTGGCAAAGGTGATGGCATCCGGCGCGTATTCGTCCAGTGTGCGCAGTGCCACGGCACCGAGCTTCGCGGCGGAGTCGGCTTTGAAGAGATGGCCGCCGCCGTAAACGGTATGTGCGGGTTGGCGTCGATTTGATTCGCCGGGGTAGTATTTCAGGAACGCGTTGTTGGCCGCGGCAAGGGTGGAGTTGATCAGCGACAAATCGCCGACGGTGAAACTGGTGCGGAGGTTGGTTGAACTCATTTCGGGGAGCGGTTGACGTCTTTGTAGTAGATGTAGCGGGCGGTGGTTTTGCCCATGCACACGAACCATTGCTCGCAGTAGGGCGCGATCCAGATGGCGTCGCCGGTTTGCACGGGATACCAATCGGCGCCGAGGCGATACACGCCCGCGCCGGACAGGAACAACATGCCGTGCTCCATGATGTGCGACTCGACGAACGGCAGCGTGGCGCCAGGGTCGTAGGTGAACACGTTGATGGCCATGTCGAACGCGAGCGTGTCGGGCAGCAACGTCTGGAGGCGCGCGTTCGGGTCGCCGAGGAACGCGGTGGCTTTCACCTTCGCGGTGTCGCCGTAGATGGGCGCAGGTGCGGCGTGGCCGGGCAACACTTCGTAGCGTTTCTGGAAGATGAGCAACTGCGATTGCTTGTGGTCGCCGCGCAAGTCGAAGGTCGTTCCCGGCGGCATGAAGGCAAAATGTTCGGCGCCGAGCTTGCGGCCGTTCAACGTGATGCCGCCGCTGACGACGAAGAAGAACATCTGGTCGGCGCCGGTGCTGCTCGTGGCCGCGCCGTTCTTCGGCACGTCGATGATGAGCTGCGTGAGGCCCGCGCCCATGGCCGCGGAGATTTGCACCGAGGCGACGCAGTTGGTCCAGCCGGGCAGGACGCTCGTGACGCGGCTGTCGGGGCTGATGAGCGCGTAGTTGGGTTTGATGACGGTGCGGGTGCTTCCGAGTGGATGTGTCATGCGTTGGGTTTGATCAATTGTCCGAGTTTGCTGCCGGTCAGCCGTCTATTATACACCACGGGCTGCCCGCGTAAAAAAGTATGTTGCACCACGCCGCGCACACGCCGGCCCACGTAGGGGCTGTGCCGATGGCGATACTGCAACGCATCGGCGGCAATGGTTTCCGCTGCCGCCAAATCGACAAGCGCAAAATCGGCATCCGTGCCGACAGCCGGCTCAGTAGTGGGACAGGCCTCTGGCCTGTCATGCTGGGCTTCCAGCCCTCGAACGGGAAGAATCGCGGGCAAGATGCCCGCAGAGACAGGCTGGAAGCCTGTCCCACCTCGGATTGTGAGCGAACCCTTGCGGGGTGCGAGGCGGAAACGCTCGGCGACGTTGGTGGCGGTGACACGGGCGATCAAATCGGTGTCCAGGCCGAGGTCGAGCAAGAGTGGGAGCAGGTGCTGAACGCCCGAGATGCCGCCCCAGACTTTGAAGAAGTTGGCGTCCGACTTCATGCTGGCCGGCGCGGGAGAGTGATCGGAGCCGACGGTCTGGATGCGCCCGGCGCGGACATGTTCGCGGAGCGAGGATTGCTCGGCGGTGTCGCGCAAGGGCGGGGCGCATTTGGCAAGCGCGCCGATGCGTTCCATGTCGGCGTCGGTCAGGACAAGGTAGTGCGGGCAGGTCTCGCAGGTGATATCGAGGCCTCGGGCGCGGGCTTCAGCGATGAGAGCCACGCCGCTGCCGCAACTTACATGAACGATGTGTAACGCGCAGCCGGTTTCGCCGACGAAGTCGATGGCCATGCGGATGGCTTCGAGTTCGGCGCTCACGGGACGGGAATTCAGGTAGTCGCGGATGCTGGTGCGTCCGGCGTGTTGCGCGGCGGCACTGAGTTGCGCGGTGGTTTCATCCGACTCGGCGTGGACAGCGACGATGAGGCCGAGCTTCGCGGCGCGCTTCATGCCTTCGCGGAGAACGGCGGGCGGCACGCTGGGGAAATCGTTGATGCCGCTATTCGACATAAACGCCTTCAATCCGATGACGCCGCAATCGCGGAGTTCCTCGAGCTTGTCGAGGTTGATTGGCGTGAGCCCGCCCCAGAGTGCGAAGTCCACGACGGATTGATCTTCGGCAGCGGCGCGCTTCAATTCAAAGCTCGCGCGGTCGAGAGTGGGCGGATGCGCGTTGAGCGGCATGTCGAAGAACGCCGTGATGCCGCCGAGGGCCGCGGCGCGGGATCCGGTGGCGAGGCCTTCCCATTCCGCGCGGCCGGGGTCGTTGAAATGGACGTGCGCATCGATAACACCGGGCAAGATGTGCAATCCGCGCGCGTCGATCTCCTGGCGTGCCGAACCCGCTTTGAAGGCAGCGATCTTGCCGTCGATGATGCCAACGTTCTCGAATGGCTGCGCGCCGCGGATGAGGAGATCGAAGTCAGGCATGACGTTCTTTGAGCGCGAGGAGGAAGTCGGTCATCACCGCGATGCCTTTCGCGACGTCGGCAGTTTTCACTGATTCATCCGGATGATGGCTCACGCCGCCCTTGCAACGGAGGAATAGCATGGAGACCGGACACAGCGATGCGATCGCCGCCGCATCATGGCCCGCGCCGCTGGGCAGACTGAGCACTTCGCGTTCATGCTTGGCCGTGGCTTTGCGCAGCAGATTCGTGAGCGCAGGATCGCACGACATCGTTTTGGTGTCTTGGATTACCGACCACGAGAGCTTCACTCCTGTGCGCTTACTGATGGCTTGGGCACGGGCTTGAAGTTTCTTTACGGCAGCTACGCGCTTAGCGTCGGACTGATGACGCACGTCGAGGCTCATCGTGACGAGCCCGGGAATGACATTGCTCGCGCCGGGTTTCACGTCGAGTTGGCCGACGGTGGCGATGACGCCACAATCGCGCGCCGCGAGCGTGAGTTCTGCGGCGGCGCAAAGGGCGTCGTGGCGAAGATGCATCGGTGTGGTGCCGGCGTGTCCGGCGCGGCCCTGCCATTGGGCGCGGATGCGGCTCTGGCCAGCGATGGCGGTGACAACGCCGACGCCCAAGTCATGCGCTTCCAACACGGGACCTTGCTCGATGTGCGCTTCCGCGTAGCCGATGAATTCGTTCGCGCGGCGGCGGGCTTTCTCGATGCCTTTCTCTTCGATCGTGGCGAGGTCCTTGGGCGTGAGCGTTCCGGCGAGCGCGCGACTGCCGAGGTAGGTGGTTTGGTAGCGGACGCCCTCTTCGTCCGAGAAACCGACGATCTCCACATGGAAAGGAAGCGTCACCTTTTGATCACGAAGATTCTCAATACACGCAATGGCGAGCAACACGCCGAGCGGGCCGTCGTATTTGCCGGCGTTGCGCACGGTGTCGAGATGCGAGCCGAGCAGAAATGTCTTCGCGCTGCGCTGCGGACTTTCCCAGCGACCGATGAGGTTGAAGGCGGCGTCCTCGTGGACAGTCATCTCGGCCGAGCGCATCCAATGGCCGACAAGTTCGTTCGCGCGGCGCATGGCCGGCGAATTGAACGTGCGCGTGAGGCAACCGGGCTCGTCGCTGATGGCGCCGAGCTCGTCGCAGCGGCGCATCAACTCCCGCGATAGGTGCTGTAGGCCCATGGTGAACAAAGGAGCGGAACGTGATAGCTGGCGGTCGCGTCGGAAATGGTGAAACGCACCGGGACGCGGTCGAGGAACTCGCGCGCGCCGAAGTAATCGCCGACGTGGAAGACGAGTTCGTATTCGCCGGTGGCCATTTCAGTCGCGGCCAGCAACGGTGCATCAGTGCGGCCGTCGCTGTTCGTCTTCACCGTCTTGAGCAGCTGGCCGCCGCGCGAGAGGGTGATGGTCAGGCCGGCGGCGGGTTTGCCGCGCACGGTGTCGAGGACGTGGGTGCTGAGTTTGGCGTTCATGCGATGAGGTCCGCGAGGCGCAGTTCGGCGATCTGAAAAATCTGTTCGAGCGCGGTGCGGATTTCCGCTTCGCGCGAGTTTTTGAGACGCACGGGAAAGGCGTTGAGGATGGCTTCCTTCTTGTTCTTCCGCGCGCAGATGATGAAGGGAAAGCCGAAGCGCGATTTGTATTCGGTGTTGTAACGATCAAACGCCGCAACTTCCTCGGGCGTGAGCTGCATCAAGCCGGCGGCGGTTTGCTCGCGGTTGGATTCGGCAGTGAGCACGGCGCGGCCGACGAGGTCGGGATGAGCGCGGATGAGCGCGAGTTGATTTTCTTCGGCGGCGTGTTGGACGATGGTGCACATCGCGGTGTGCAGCGTGGCGCGGGTGGGGAAGGGACGTTGCACCGCCGCTTGCTCAGCGATCCACGGCGAGTGTTCGAAAACGGGCCCGACGACGCGGGTGAATTCCTCGCGGCTGAGACCGTTTATTTCACTGAGCGCAATGCTCATGCTGCTTTTGTAATTGCCGCCGCGAACAGGCTCAAGCTATTTGTGGCGCGAGATAAATAAAGCGAACCTACTTGCGCCCGAAATGAACCAGCCCATCGCCGAAGAAATCGCCCGCGCCCATCGTGAGCGGCGCCATTGTGTCGTGGCGACGGTGGCGGTGGCGACGGGTTCAGCGCCGCGGGCAGCGGGCGCGAAGATGATCGTTTATCCCGGCGGCGCCATCAGCGGCACGGTGGGCGGCGGCAAATTTGAATCGCTTGTCATCGCAGAGGCGCTGGGCGGCATAGCGCGGGAGGAGCCGTGGCTCAAGACGTATCCGCTGCACGAGGGCAATGCGTCGTCGTTTGGCGCGATCTGTGGCGGCGAAGTGACGGTGTTCTTCGAGCCGCTCAAGGCGGGGCCAGCGTTGCACATCATCGGAGCGGGGCATTGCGCGCAGGCGTTGGCGAAGCTCGCGGCGGATTGCGGCTGGCACGTCTCGATGGTGGATGACCGCGAGGAATGGCTGGCGCTGGCGCTGGCGGCCCATCGGCGTGTGGCTAGCCGGTCACCGGCAGAATACATCGCGGCACAACCGTGGACTGCCAACGACGCGTTGGTGATCGTCAGCCGCAACTACCTGATCGACCGCGATGCGCTGGGGGCGGCGTTGCAGCAGCCGCCGATGGGTTACCTCGGAATGATCGGCAGCAAGAAGAAGGTGCGTCAGGTGTTCGACGAACTGAAAGCTGCGGGCGCCGATGAGAAACAATTTGCCCGCGTGCATGCGCCCATCGGGCTGGACTTGGGTGCGGATTCGCCGCCGGAGATTGCCGTGAGCGTGATGGCGGAGATTTTGCAGGTGATGCGCAAGGCATCGGGGAAGTCGTTCAGCAATTCGTGATCGCCGGGTTAGCGGGCGGAGATTTTGTAGCCTGTCTCGGTATTCGGCACTAAATTAACTCTCCCTCTCATGGTATGTAATCCATCCGTCCTCGTAAAATA
>JBEGQI010000160.1:0-8226 GCA_041181065.1 Verrucomicrobiota bacterium
AGTCTGTTTCTGTTTGCTGCGATCCTCGTTTGATTCCGCGAGAATCCGTTGATTTTGTGGAAAATGTTTTCACACGACGGAGTTGGCACGTTAGCCGCTAAACACATTTCAACGTGAGTCACTGTAGTTTGGTTCGACGCAGTGAACCGATACTTACGCATACTTACTGAACCATCGAAAGTTCCCCGGGCTTGGTGGCCACCCCCTGGCAGCCAAGCCCGGTTTGTTTTCTTGAAGGGCTTTCCGCTCGATTTGACGCGCAGGTTTCTCCTAGTTTCGCGCCGCGACACATCCATGGCGAAGACCGATTGCATCGAACTGTTCAAGGAGGGTTCCATCCCCATCCTCTACGAGGATCGATCCATCTTGGCCCTCGACAAGCCGGCGGGTTGGATGCTGGTGCCGTTTTCGTGGCAGCGCACAAATCGCAATCTGCAGGCGGCGATCAATTCTTCCATCGGCGCCGGACATTTTTGGGCGCGGTCTCGCGGTATCCGGTTTTTGAAATACATCCACCGGCTCGATGCTGAGACAACGGGCATCCTGTTGTTCGCCAAAAGTCAGGGTGCGCTGGATGCCTTTGGTGATCTGTTTGAATCACGCGAAATCGAGAAGGTTTACCTTGCGACCACAGTCTTTGACCCGCCGCGGGCGGAGTGGACCTGCCGCTTGAAACTTGGGCCACATCCCGAGCAGCACGGTCTCATGCGCGTGGACCAGCAAGGCAAGGAGGCGGAGACGAAGTTTCGGGTGGTGGCGAGCGTGGATGGTGTGCATCTCATCGAGGCGCGGCCCTCGACCGGGCGGCAGCATCAAATCCGAATCCATCTGGCGGAATCGGGTTGCCCGATCATTGGCGATGAACTATACGGCCAAGCGGAGGATGCGGCGATGGGTTTGCGAGCTGTAGGGCTCGCGTATCGGGATCCATTCACGGGCAAGCCTGTCAGGATCACTGCGCCAACTGGACCGTTTTTGAACTACTTTGGTTTCAAGCCGGATGTGTTTAAGCTTACGTTTGATGCACCGTATGGGCGCCAGCTAACGGAGCTGTGACGTTCAAGGTTTCGCGGAAATCTCCAGCATCCGTTCGATGGGTAGGCGCGCGCGGCTCAGGATATTCGGCGGCAACTCGACGCGCGGAGCGAGGTTCTTCATGCAGTCGCGCAATTTTTCAAGCGTGTTCAATTTCATGAATTTGCATTCGCTGCAGCGGCAATTGTCGGTGGGCAGCTTCATGGCGTTGAACACGGGCGCACAGAAAAATTCCTTGTCGGGGCATTCCTTGCGCATCCGGTGAATGATGCCGGACTCGGTCACGATGACGAACTGCTTTGCGGGCGAAGTGCGGCAGTAGGTGATCATCTTCTCGGTCGAGCACACGGCGTCGGCGAGGTCGCGCACGGCGCGGAGGCTTTCGGGATGCACGATGATCTTGGCGTCGGGATACTGGGCGCGGGCTTGCTCGATTTGCTCACGCTGGAACTCGACGTGCGCGTAACAGTTGCCCTTCCACAACGTCATCGGGCGGCCGGTCTGTTCCATGACCCATTGGCCGAGGTTTTCGTCGGGCACGAAGAGGAGGTCTTTGTCCTTGGGCGCGGCGTTGACGATTTTCTCGGCGTTGCCGCTGGTGACGATGACGTCGCAAAGCGCCTTCACGGCGGCGCTGCAGTTGATGTAGGCGATGGTCCAGAAGTTCGGGTTCGTGGCCTGCAACTTGGCGAGTTCCGTCGCGGGGCAGCTTTCTTCCAGCGAGCAACCGGCGTCCTTGTCCGGCAGCACGACGATTTTGTTCGGGTTCAAAATCTTCGCGGTCTCGGCCATGAAATGCACGCCGCAGAACACGATGACATCGGCATCGGTCTTCGCCGCCTGTTGCGCGAGCCCGAGGGAATCGCCGACGAAGTCCGCCACGTCTTGGATCTCGGGGATTTGGTAATTGTGCGCGAGGATGACGGCGTTCAACTGCTTTTTGAGCGTCAGGATTTCGCGGGCGAGCGATTCATTGCGCTGCGAGTGGTCGGCAGGGCGCAAGGTCAGCGTTGGGGCAGGGCGGGCGGTTGCAACGGTTGTCATGTCCGGAGCAAAGTTAGTGGCGCGAGTCGGGGGCGTCAACGCGTTGAGCCAAGTCATAACGCTTGCCAAAAGGGGGTTTCTGCATAGAGTTGGCGGCTCAAATTGGACACAAAATGGCTTTGAACACTATTCATCTGATGTTGGCTCAAGCGTCTGGGCAGGGGCAGGGGAACGGTTTGCAGGGATTGACCTTCCTTGTTCCCATGATTGTTATCATGGGTGTTTTCATGTGGATGCAGACCCGAGCCCAGAAGAAAAAGGCGTTGGAACATCAGCAGATGCTCGAAAAACTCAAGTCCGGCGACCGCGTTTTGACCAGCGCCGGAATTGTCGGCACGGTCGTGGCGGTGAAGGACAAGACCGTCACTATCCGCACGGCAGGCGACACCAAGCTGGAGTTCACCCGCGCAGCGATCACGGAAGTCACCCAAGGCTCCGGCGACGCAGCTCAATCGTAATTTCTTTCAACCCCACATTCCATGAAGCGCAATAACACTTGGCGGCTGGCTATCGTTCTGTTTGCTGTCGTTCTTTCACTGTTGGAAATCTATCCGTGGTGGAACCGCGATTTGATTGAGGAGTTTCAATCGCGCGCCTACAAGCCGGACGCGACGTTCTCGAACATCGTGGCTACGGCGAAAGCCATGCAGGTCACCAACTCGGTGAACCCTTACGGCACCCTTCGCACCGCCATCGGGACCAATGACATCACCGGCTATTTCCCGATGATCAGCGTGACCAATGAAGTCAACCAGACCACGGCCATCCTGAATCGTCTCCAGCGTGATACCCGTGGCTCCATCCACCTTGGTTTGGATTTGCAAGGCGGCACATCGTTCCTTGTTGAGATGGATACGAACAAGCTTGTCTCGGCTGAAAGCAGCACGAACGGTCCCGTTCCAGCCCAGTCTTTGGATAATGTGCTTTCCCAGGCAGTTGAAGTTCTCCGCAAGCGCGTTGACCGGTTCGGTGTTGCCGAGCCGATCATTCAGCCTGCGGGTGACAACCGGATCCTTGTTCAGTTGCCGGGCTTGTCCGAAGTGGACAAGGATAGTGCGAAGGCGCAGATCCAGCGGGCGGCGTTCCTTGAATTTCGCATGGTCCACCCGCAAAGTGCGGAACTGATTTCCCGAAACGAAAGCGCTCCTGGCTACGAAATCATGCGGCTCAAGGAAAAGGACAAGCAAGGCGTCGAAAGCACAGAGACCCTGCTTGTGAAGCGCCGGGCCGAACGCGGCTTGAACGGAAGCTTTGTCACGCGGGCCTTCGTCTCGCGCAACAATCTCGGCGAGCCGGAAATTGACTTTGAATTGAACTCCGAAGGTGCTGGCATCTTCGCCGGCGTGACGCGCGAGAACGTTGGCCACCGGCTGGCCATCGTCCTTGACGGTGAACTGTATTCCGCGCCGCGCATCAACGGTGAGATTCCCGGCGGTCGCGGTCAGATCACCGGCAGTTTCAGTCGCGAGAAAGCCATCGAACTTGCGAACGTGCTGGAGAACCCTTTGAAGGCTCCGTTGAAGATCGTTGAATCCCGTGAAGTCGATCCTTCGCTCGGCGCCGATGCGATCAAGAGCGGTTTGAATGCGGCCAAATACGGCATTCTGGCCGTTGCGGCCTTCATGCTCGTCTATTATATGCTCGCGGGCATGGTCGCCAACGTCGCGCTCATCACCAACGTCATCATCCTGCTCGGATTAATGTGCGGTCATCTCGTTCCCGGTGCGCCCTTCACCTTCACGCTTCCTGGCATCGCGGGTATCGTGCTAACCGTCGGTATGGCGGTTGATGCGAACGTGCTCATCTACGAGCGCATTCGTGAAGAACTGGCCAAGGGCAAATCCATCCGTGGCGCGATCGACGCCGGTTACGACCGGGCGTTCAGCACGATTCTAGACTCGCATGTCACGACGCTCATTTCGTCGGTCATCCTCATCATCCTTGGCACCGGTTCGGTGAAGGGCTTCGGTATTTCGCTGACCATCGGTGTGGCAGCCAGCTTGTTCACAGCGCTCGTTGTGACCCGCCTTATCTTCGACTTCATGGTGGATCGCAACCTGATCAAGTCGCTTAAGATGATGCACCTTGTTCCCAATCATCTGAAGCTCGACTTCATGAAGATTGCGGTGCCGGCGTTTATTTTGTCGTGGACCCTCATCATCATTGGTAACGGCTATGGCATTTTCGGACGCGGCAAGGATGTGTTCGGCGTGGAATTTGTCGGCGGTTACAGCATCAGCCTCGGCTTCGACCAGAAGGCGAAGGAAAGCAAGGTCATCACGACGGAAAATGTCCGTGGTGTCGTGGACGGATTGCGCAAAGGCGCCTCGCAAGTCTCATTTCAACGTGACCCGGCTAGCGGTCGTGAATCATTGAATGTGAACATTCGCGCCGTCGGCGAAGAGAAGGCGGGTGAAGATCACGGCAAGGCCGTGGTCGAGGCGTTGAAGACGAGTTTCCCGGCGGCCAGCTTCACCCAGTTGAACGTGGACAAGATCGGACCGACCGTTGGCGCCGAGATTCAAAAAGTGGCCATTCTGGCTTCCATCATCGCGATGTTCGGCATCCTGGTTTACGTCGCGTTCCGCTATGAGTTCACCTTCGCCGTTGGCGCGGTCGTTGCGATCATCCATGACGTGTTGATGACGCTCGGTTGCTATTTTATCGCGGGCCGCGAATTGAACGCCACCACGGTGGCTGCGTTGCTGACCATCATCGGCTTCTCGATCAACGACACCGTCGTGATCTTTGACCGCATCCGTGAAGACTTGAAGATGGGGGTGCGTGGCTCGTTCCGTGACATCATCAATGCCGCGCTCAACCAGACGCTGAGCCGCACGATCATCACCTCCGGCACGGTGTTTCTCGCCACGATGATGCTCTACATCTTCGGTGGCGGACCGATCAACGACTTCGCGTTCTGCTTCCTCGTCGGCATCATCACCGGCACCTACTCATCCATCTACATCGCCAGCTTCTGGGTGTTGTGGCGCAGCAAGGGCGAACGCCCGAAGCTCGCTGCCGCAGAGGCGACGGTTGAGAATCCGATGGCTGCGCAGGGATAATCTTCCCGCCCAATGCTCGCGTTGGTTGAAATCACGCCGTGGCATTGGGTGGGCTTCATTATTTGCGTCCTCTTTTTCCTCGCGCTCGACTTGGGCGTATTTCATCGGCGCGCCCATGTCGTCAAGTTCAAGGAGGCGCTTGGCTGGACGGCGGTGTGGTTCTGCCTGGCCATGTTGTTTGCGGGCGGCTTGAGCCTGGCTCGTGGTCGTGAAGAGTCCTTCGAGTTTCTCACCGGCTACCTCATCGAATTGTCGTTGTCCATGGACAACGTCTTCGTCATTGCGCTTATCTTTACTTATTTCCGGGTGCCATCGGAGTATCAGCATCGCGTGCTGTTCTGGGGCATCTTGGGGGCGCTCGTCATGCGCGGCGTCATGATCGCTGCGGGGGCGGCGCTCATCCAACGCTTCCATTGGACGCTCTACGTCTTCGGCGTGTTCCTCGTTTTCACGGGTTTCAAGATGCTGTTTGTCGATGATCAGGGACTGCACCCGGAGAAGAATCCGTTCATCCGGCTCGCCCGCAAATTTTTTCCGATCGCCACGGAGATCAACGGGCAACGCTTCACCGTCCGGCAGGCGACTGGCTTTGCGCTGACGCCGCTCGCGCTTGTGCTCATCTTGGTGGAGACCACCGACCTCATTTTTGCGCTGGATTCCATCCCGGCTATCTTCGCCGTGACGACGAAGTCCTTCATCGTCTTTACCTCGAACGTCTTTGCCATCCTCGGCCTGCGCTCGCTTTATTTCGTCCTGGCCGGGGCCATCGGCTTGTTCCGTTACCTCAAGTATGGCCTGTCACTCGTGCTGGTTTTCATTGGCGTGAAGATGCTGCTCGATCCGCACGGCACACCGAAGTGGTCGTGGCAATGCGAGATCCCGATCGGCGCCTCGCTCTGCGTCGTGATCATCATCATTCTCACCTCGATCCTCCTGTCGGTCATGGCGTCGCGCCGCGAAAAATGAAATACCGTTGGAACATCGCCCCCGCGCAGCCGTTGCTTTGCGATAAACTGGCCGATGAACTCGGCGTGACTACCTTGCTCGCGCAATGCCTGCTCAACCGCGGCATCAGTGAACCCACGCCGATCCGGCATTTCCTCGATCCCAAGCTTCGCCGGCTGGCCGATCCCTTCCTCCTTCCGAACATGGCCAAGGCTGTGGACCGGCTCCTGCGCGCGCATGAACTCGGCGAGCGCCTTGTCATCTTCGGCGATTACGATGTGGACGGCGTCACCTCGACCGCCTTGCTGTGCGAATTCCTCGGCCGCATGGGCTGGCTCGTCGATCATTATCTGCCGCACCGCATGGATGAAGGTTACGGCCTCAGCCAGGAAGGCGTGGAGAATTGCCTGCGCAAATTCCCCGCCAAGCTGCTGCTCGCCGTCGATTGCGGCTCCACCGCCGTGCAATCCATCGCCTGGCTGCGCGAGAAGGGCGTTGAAGTCATCGTGCTCGACCATCACCAAGTCAGCGATCCTGCGCCTGCCGCGGTTGCCTTGGTGAATCCCCAACTGTCGAAGCCCGCCGCGAGGTTCACCGAGCTTTGCTCCGTCGGCCTCGCGTTCAAGCTCGCTCACGCGATCCTCAAACGCGGGCGCGAAACCGATCTCCCCGGCGCGCATGAATTCGACCTGCGCCCCTTGCTCGACCTCGTCGCGCTCGGGACCATCGCGGACATCGTGCCCTTGACCGGTGAGAACCGCATCCTCGTCGGCGTCGGTTTGGAGTGGCTCAACAAAACAACCCGCCCGGGCCTCGTCGCGTTGAAGGAAGTCGCCCAATCGCCGGAAGTGATGGAGAGCTTCGACGTCGGCTACCAACTTGCGCCGCGCCTCAATGCCGCGGGACGCCTCGAGACCGCCGAGGAAGCGCTCTACCTGCTTCTCGCGCCCGACGCTGAAGAAGCCATGCCCATCGCGCAACGGCTCGATGCGCAGAACCGCGAACGCCAGAAGATCGAACGCGGCATCGCCGAGTCCGCCATCGGCGCGGTCAAGGCCCGGTTCAACCCCGACACGGACTACGTCATCGTCGAGGGACAATTGCTCTGGCACATCGGCGTCGTCGGCATCGTCGCCTCGCGCGTGCTCTCCCAATTCTACCGGCCCACCGTCATCGTCGGCGGCGACGGCGACAACTGGCGCGGCTCGGGCCGCAGCATCGCGGGCTTCGACCTTGCGGCGGCCTTGCGCGAATGCGACGACCTCCTGGTGCGGCACGGTGGCCACGCCATGGCGGCGGGCCTCACCCTCAAGCCGGAAAATCTCGACGCCTTGCGCACGCGCCTGAACGACCTCGCCCGCCGCGCCATCAAGCGCGAAGACCTGCAGCCGCCCCTGCGGCTTGATGCGGAAGTGGCGCTCGGCCAGATCTCCCTGAACGGCCTGACGGAACTGGGCCGCCTGCATCCCGTCGGACAGGAGAATCCGCCCGTGCAATTCTTTGCGCGCCACCTGACCCATGCCCAGCCCCTGCAACGCGTCGGCAAGGAACGCCAGCACGTGAAACTGTGGGTCACCGATGGCCGGACCACGCACGAATGCGTCTGGTGGAATGCCGGCGACGGCGCGCTGCCCGTGGGCACCTTCGACCTCGCCTTCGCGCCGCAATTCAACCACTTCAACGGCCGCACCACCATTCAACTCAAGGTGCTCGACTGGCGTCCTTCGGTGTAGGTTGGGAATTCTCCTTTGGACGGCGATTGATAAAACTTCGTTTCTGATTACGATGTGCGTCCGAGCATGAAGCGGAAGAAAGATTTGTCGTCGCACTTGAAGGCTGTGAAGGAAACGTCCGGTGACCGCCGGGCGTCTTCGCGTTCGCGCAAATGGTTGAAGCGCGCGGCGTGGGCGTTTGCCATCTATCTGGTGCTGGGGTTCCTCGTGTTGCCACCGATCATCCGGGCGGTGGCCGTCAAGCAGGTGGCGAAAGAGTTGAATCGCGAGGTGAGCATCGAGAAGTTGCGGCTGAATCCGCTGGCGTTCTCGGTCGCCATCGGCGGTCTCAAAATCAAGGACCCGGATGCGGAGACGTTGCTGGCGTGGGATGAAGTTTACGTGAACTTCGAGGTGTCGTCGTT
>JBEGQI010000161.1:0-4659 GCA_041181065.1 Verrucomicrobiota bacterium
GCGACGAATGCACCGAAGATGGCGTGTGCGTTCAACAATTCGGTGGCCAGCGCGGACAACAAGACGAGTAGCAGGACGACGGAAAATTCATTGCGGCTAAGTTCAGCTGTCTCGCGCGCGATTTTTTTCCGCCACCAGAATTCCAAGGCGCGCCGGACGGCGAAGAACATCACGCCGAGGAAAAGAATCGCCCCGCCGATGAGTTGCCAGAGCACAGTGGCCGCGTTGCCTGAGCCGCGCTCGATGGAGACGCTCAAAGCGAGTAGCGCCCACGCGGTCACGTCGGCGATGGCGGCGCAAGCCATCGCAGTGTTGCCGAGTAGCGTGGAGGCCAGCCCGCGCTCGGTGAGGATGCGCGCCAGAACGGGAAACGCGGTCACACTCATCGCGCAGCCGAAGAAGAGGGCGAACTCGATGAAGCTCGTGCTGGCGGTGGAGTAGTTGCGATATAGGAGAAGCGCGAGCAATCCGCCACCGAGCAACGGCCACGCCATCCCCGCGTGGCTGATGACGAGGATGTGTCGCCCGCGTGCGCGAACGTTGCTCAGGTCCAATTCGAGCCCGACCAGGAACATGAAGAGCACGATGCCGAGCTGGCTGAGGGCATTGAGAAATCGGACGGTGCCTGACGGGAACAGCCAGTCGTAACCACTCGGCCACAGCACGCCCAACAAGGACGGACCGAGCGCCAGACCGGCGATCATCTCGCCGATGACTTGCGGTTGTCCAAGTCGTTTCATCACGGCACCGAAGATGCGGGCGGTGGGGATGATGATCGCGATTTGCGTGAGGAATATCGGAAGTTTCAACCCTGCCTGAGCCGTGAGAATGTTCGCGTTCGTGGTAGCCGCCACACCCAGGGCTTCCGGCAGCGCTCGTCCGAGGAAGAGCGTCCAGACAAACGCTGCGACCGGCAGGATGACCATCGCCGCGTAGGTGGCCTTCAGGCTCCAAACCGGTCGGTTGTCAGCAGGCGGGATCACGTCGCCGCCATCAGACGCGTGGTTTGGGGTGCCGGTTTCAGAGTGAGTGCTAGCGCTTTGCACGGGCAGGGGAGCATTCGATTAAGCGACTTATGAAGCAAGTGACATTTACCAATGTTGGGGTGGGGTGACGAATTCCAGCCTTTTCAAAAAGGTGGCTGCTGACTACCTTCGCGGCCCTTTGATTTTGGGCGGCGTCGAGTTTACGGCGCGGCTCACCGGTTTTTATGGCATTGATCGTTCAGAAATACGGCGGCACTTCGGTGGGCAACACCGACCGCATCAAGAACGTCGCCGCGCGCGTGGCCAAGTATCACGCGAAGGGCGACCAGATCGTCGTGGTCGTCTCTGCGATGAGCGGCGTGACGGACGGACTCATCAAGCTGGCCAAGGAAATCATGCCGCTGCCAGCGGAACGCGAGATGGACATGTTGCTCGCGACCGGCGAACAGACGACGATCGCGCTCACGGCCATGGCGCTGCACTCGATCGGGATCAAAGCCGTTTCGCTTACTGGCGCGCAGGCGGGCATCGTGACGGACGGCGTCCACACAAAGGCGAAGATTCAAAACATCACGCCGAAGCAGATCCACAAACACCTTGATGACGGGGAAGTGGTCATCGTTGCAGGTTTTCAAGGCGAGACCGCCGAAGGTCAGATCACCACGCTCGGCCGGGGCGGTTCGGATCTTTCCGCGATTGCGCTGGCTGCTGCGTTGAAGGCCGACCTTTGCCAGATTTATACGGACGTTGATGGCGTCTACACCGCCGATCCGCGCATCGTGCCGACGGCCAAGAAGCTTCAGGAAATTTCCTACGACGAAATGCTCGAACTTGCGAGCCTCGGCGCGAAGGTCATGCAGTCGCGCTCGGTCGAGTTCGCGAAGAAGTTTGGCGTCGTGTTTGAAGTCCGCTCCAGCTTGAACGAAAACCCCGGAACCATTGTGAAAGAAGAAACGAAATCCATGGAAGGCGTCGTTGTGCGCGGCGTCTCGCTCGACAAGAATCAGGCGAAGGTCACGCTCATCGGCATCCCGGACAAACCCGGCATGGCGGCGCGCGTCTTCAAGGCGCTGGGCGACGCCACAGTGAACGTGGACATGATCCTTCAGAACGTCAGCCACGGCAGCGGCGCGCCCGCCACGGACATTTCGTTCACGATGGACAAGCCGGACTTGCTCAAAGCCAAGAAGGTCATCGACGGGTTGAAGAGCGAACTGCAGATCCGTGAAGTCATTGCCAACGAATCCATCGGTAAACTTTCCATCGTTGGCGTGGGCATGAAGAGCCACACAGGCGTCGCCGGCAAGATGTTCGAGACCCTCGCGAAGGAAGGCGTGAACATCGACATGATTTCCACGAGCGAGATCAAGATCTCCGTTGTCATCGACCTTGCCAAGGGCGAGCAGGCGATGCGCGCGGTGCATGCCGCATTCGTTGGCTAAATCCTGCAGAGCAGGGGAGTAACGCAGGCTGCATGAACCTTTTTTCACTGGCTCAAAGCGACGTTGACACCCCGGGTTCACGGGACTAGGCTGCGCCAAGTTTTCAACTTATTCACATCACATGATTCGCATCTGCTTGATTGTTGCCATAATTGCCGGACTGGCCGTGGCTGTGGTCAACTTCGTCCAAGTCAAAGAGGTCATCACCACGACGCGCACCACGCTCAACACCACCAGTAATTCACTGGTGACAGCGCAAAATGATTTGCGCAAGACGAAGAAGGAGTTGGATGGCACGAAGGCTCAACTCACCGCGACTCAAAACACTTTGAAGACGACGGAAGACGAGCGAAATGCGGCTCAAGCCGAGGCCGAATCCAACAAGAAGCTCGCCGCCGGTCTTCAAGAGAAGCTTACCAAGACCACTTCCGAGCGCGACCTTGCTCAGGCGGATTTGGCTGCTTGGAAGGTTCTTGGGATTTCTGTTGATCAGGTCAAGGGCATAATCTCCGACCTCAAGGACTCCAAAAGGGACATGGAAGTTCAGCGGGCGGAAAATAAGATTTTAGCAAACAAAAACCGGAGTCTTGCGGCACAACTTGAGGCTCTGATTGGTAAGGACCCGAGAATCCCACTTCCAGAGACGCTCAAAGCAACCGTTGTTGCGGTTGACCCGAAGTGGGAATTCATTGTTCTGGACGCAGGAGAGAGCCAGGGGGCGATTCCAAATGGCGAGATGTTGATTAGCCGTAACGGCAAGCTTGTGGCTAAAGTGCGTATCACAGCAGTGCAGGGCACCCGGAGCATAGCTAATATTGTAACTGGTTGGAAGCTGGGTGACATCGTTGAAGGCGATTCAGCCATTCCTGCGTTCACTGGCTCTTAATCGTCATGCGTCTTTTCTTTCTGCTCCTCCTTGGCACAAGTTTGCTTGTGCTGGCTGGTTGCGCTTCGACTGAATCTGACAACGCATCAACCCGTCCGTGGAACGCACCAAAAGGATGGGAAACGGGTCTTCCTTCTGGAATGACTGAAGGTCGCTAAATTTCTACGGAATCAAAAAGGCCCGGAACGGAAATCGTTCCGGGCTTTTTCTTTTGGTCTTGCCACTATTTCGCAACTTCTACGCAACGGGTCTCACGGATGACCGTGATTTTGATTTGTCCGGGATATTGGAGCTCGGATTCGATTTTCTGCGCAATGTTACGCGCCATTCCAAAGGCCTGATCATCGGTGGTTTGTGTAGGATGGACAAACACACGCAGTTCACGCCCGGCTTGGACGGCATAGCATTTTTCAACGCCGGCGAATGACATGCCGATTCGTTCCAGATCTTCGACGCGCTTAAGATATGTCGCCATGTTTTCTGAGCGCGCCCCAGGTCTTGAAGCGCTGATGGCATCCGCCGCGCTTACCAGGATGCCGAATGGACCAATCGGCTCGACATCGTTGTGATGAGAAGCGACTGCGTTCACAACAGATTCCGATTCGCCAAATCGTTTGACAAAGTCGGCACCCACAATGGCGTGTGGACCTTCAACTTCGTGATTCAAGGCTTTGCCAATGTCGTGCAGAAGACCAGCCCGCTTGGCGAGGTTTGCATCGACTCCCAGTTCAGCAGCCATTAGGCCGGTGAGTTGCGCAACTTCCACCGAGTGGTCGAGGATATTTTGGGAGTAACTCCGCCGGAAATGGAGTTTACCCAACAATTTTACGATCTCTCCATGCATCGGTGGTAGACCAGCTCTCACAACAGCTTCCTCGCCCAAGTGGACAATGGTTTCATCCATTTCCTGACTGACTTTGGCCACAATTTCCTCGATGCGGGTGGGATGAATACGCCCGTCCTGAATGAGTCGTGACATCGCTTCCTTGGCGATTTCGCGGCGGACTGGGTCGAAGGAGGAAAGCACGACGGCATTCGGCGTGTCATCAATCAGAACCGTCACGCCTGTTGCTGCTTCAAAAGCACGAATGTTGCGTCCTTCACGACCAATGATGCGCCCCTTAAGTTCAACGTCTTGCAAAGCGATGGTCGCGGTTGTGGTTTCGCTGGTATGATCACTGGCGTGGCGCTGTATGGCTGTCGCGATGATATGGCGGGCCTTGTCCTCGGCTTTGGTTTTAGCATCCTCGACAATGCCCCGCGCCAGCTTGCTGGCATCATGCATGGCTTCGTTTTCAATCTCCTTTAAAAACTGTTGCCTGGCGGTAGTGGGGCTTATGCCGGC
>JBEGQI010000162.1:0-49267 GCA_041181065.1 Verrucomicrobiota bacterium
AACTGCAAACTAAACGGACACTGCAAACCCCATCGACTCAAGCAATCCATGTAATCGCCAACCCGAGTTGAACCGTTTGAGAATGGGAAAGGATTTTCGTTGCGGGTAGTGAGAGCTGGAAAGCCGAGAGTGAAATAATATCCGGTGTGGACGCCAAGGAGGTGGACGTGGGGAACGCCGCTGAAGAAACGTGCCACACCGGACAATCCATTTCTACGCCTCTTCTCGGGTATTCCAAGACCAAAAAGGAATCGAAAAATCAGAAGATGAAGTAGACCAAAAAAGCAAAGTCTCTCCAATTGGTGAAAGTGCCCTTCAAGCCTCACGACCCCAAAAATTACGCCTTTGAACAGCTTTGAACGCAGGTGAAAAACTTGAATGTGTTGTAACTTTCTGTTGTAAAAACCCCGGGTCTTTTACGTAAGTTGTTGAGGGAGAAAATGGAGCGAGCGAAGGGATTCGAACCCTCGACAATCACGTTGGCAACGTGATGCTCTACCAGGCTGAGCTACGCTCGCTTCCAGAAGCGGGCGACACAATACGTATGCGCCTGCTGATTGCAAGACTTGTTTTGGCTTCCAGTCAGGGTCATACATTCGAAAGCGTTCCGTCGGGGCGCAGTTTCATTCGCCGCCCCCGCCATTCAATCGTGCTTCCCGCAAATGCCCCCGCCCAGACTGCGACTTGCATCAGGTCTTTGACCGGCGCTAACCAGAAGTCGGTGGTGGGATTCTTGCCGCTGTTTGCCAACCGACGTTGCAAATCCGCGGTCACCACCAATCTTGCGGCCAACATCGCACCCAAAAATGCCAGCGCCAGTGGCTCGAACGTTGTCGCCACCCACAACGCTGGCCAGAACGTCGGGTTGCCTAGGATGCTGAAGAAGTAGGGTGCGGGCTGACATACGCGAACGGTTCGTGCCCAGCGCAACTGATGCCTCCACACCGCCGCCCAGCCCATCGGCGCATCCCAGCACTCGACGACGACCGGGCAGATCTCAATCCGCCCGCCGCGCTTCGCGATGCGGTTCCCGAGCTGATAATCGTCCGCCAGGCAATCCTTGATCGCCGTGAACCCGCCGATGCCAGCCAGCTCCGTCCGTCGCGTCAGCATCACCGCGCCGAGCGCGAAGGCCATCGGCTTGAGCGAGCACGACTGCAGCACTTGGCTCCAGAAATCCGCGTTGATAGCCACGGCCTCGCACTGCATCGCAGGCGAGGTCGGATTGGCCATCCGGTAAAAGCAGTTCACGAGTGCCGCAGGAGCGCCCGCCTCCGACCCGGCGTGATCCGAAGCTGCCGGGCCGGGGGCCGGCGCTCCTGAACTAAGTGGCCGCACCGCCTCCGTCAGGAAATCTTCCGGCACACGCACATCCGCATCGCTCACGCAGATGAGTTCGTGTTTTGCGAAGCGTTCGAGTTTTATGAGTGTCGAAACCTTTGCGTTCGTGCCGAGTGGTTCGGGGCAGATCACCAGTTGCGCATCGGCTTGCGGAAACTCGGCGAGCAGTTTCTTAACCACGCCACACGCCGCATCATTCGCGTCGGCCACGCCAAACAATACCTGCACGGGCCCGCCAAAATCCTGCGTCAGCCAGCTCCGCAAGCACGTCTCGGTATGCGCGTCCGCGTCCTTGAGCGGCTTTAACAAGCTGACTCCGGGACGGAGCGCCGAACTCCGATTCGGCGCGTCCACGCTCCGCCGATGAAGCGGAAAGCGCAGCGCGGCTATCCATTGCCAGAGCAATAGAATCAGGCTGAGCAAGGCTAGCGCGCCGAAGATGCAGTTCAAAACCACGCGCGTTGCTAGCCACACTTCGGCAGGGCTGCAAGCGCGAATCCGCGCTAGACAAATTTCTCCGCCCGTCGCGTCGTGGGGAAAGTCACATGTCCTGCGAACGCGAACTGGCCTAATATTCCGTTTGACTGAACAACTTTGCGTGGCAAAGTAAGTGCCATGAGCGCAAACTGGGCCGCCGAGAATCTTCATACCATCCGCACCTTGATGGAACGCTCGGCGCTCTACCGTCGGGCGCTTGCGCCGGTGACGATGCTCACCGGCGTCGTCGGTTTGGCGGCGGGCGGCGTGGGCTGGATGACGCAATGCGATTCGCCGCGGCGCTTCATCCAGTTTTGGTTCGCGGTGGCGTGCGCAGCTTTGGCGGGAGCATTCGTGGTCGTGCGGCGGCAGGCGTTGCGTGACAAGGAATCGTTCTGGTCGCCGCCGACCCGGCGCGTGGCGCAGGCGATGTTGCCCAGCCTTTACGTTGGTTTGATCGCCGGTGCGCTCTTGTGGGCACGCGCTGACCTCGAAGACATCGAGGCGACGTGGATGATCATCCCCGTGTGGATGGCGCTCTACGGCGCGGCGTTGCACGCGGCGGGATTCTTCATGCCTCGCGGCATCAAGGTGTTTGGCTGGCTTTTCATCATCGGCGGAACGCTGCTGTTGCTGGGCCTGGCTTTCTCGCCGGAACCGCCGGAGTTCCGCTTCACGCATGTCGCAATGGGCGCGGCCTTTGGCGGACTGCATCTCGCGTATGGGATTTACCTGCACTTCACCGAAAAGAAGCACGCGTCGTGAATCCGGAACCCTTCCTGCAACTCGATCGTGTGATCCACGAGAAGGGGCGGCTGGCAATCATGTCATTGCTCGCTGCATCGCCCGAACTCGCGTTCACCGAGCTGCGCGATGCATTGGAGATGACCGACGGCAACGTGACCACGCATATCCGCACGTTGCAGGAGGCGGGCTACGTCGCCGTGGCGAAGTCGTATCACAACAACCGCCCGCTCACGACCTGTTCCATGACCGCTGCGGGGCGCAAAGCCTTCGCCGATTACATCTCACTGCTGGAACAAATCGTCCAGCAAACCAAGAAACCCTGAACCCGTGAAAGATTCTTTGAACACAAACCAACGCTGCTGGTCTTTAACTTTGTATTACAAAGTGGATGCCGAAACGCCAATGCTACGTCGGCTACTGCCAATCTGAATCATGAAAATCCTACGAGCAGAACATCTTGGTATGTGCTTTGGCGTTCGTGACGCCATCGCGCTCGCGCTGGACCATTCCGTGCGCGAACCGCTCACCATTCTCGGCGATCTCGTCCACAACCAGACTGTCGTATCGGACCTGCAAAAGCGCGGCGTGCGCGTAGCACAGCAACCCGCTGAAGCTTCCACGCCCACCGTGATGGTCACGGCGCACGGAGCGTCGGACAAAGCGAAGCACAGCGCTCGCGCGCTCGGCCTGAATGTGCTGGAGGCCACCTGCCCGCTCGTTCACGTGGCGCACCGCGCGCTGGCCAAGCTGGTGGCCGAAGGATTTCATCCCGTGGTTATTGGCAAACGTGGCCACGTCGAGGTGCGCGGGCTGACGGAAGATTATCCCGAGTTCGACATCGTCTTGAACGAGGATGACGTGGCGCAACTTCGCGAGCGCCCGCGCTTCGGCGTCGTTGCGCAGACTACGCAACCTATCGAGCGCGTGCGGCAGCTGGCGGCGCTCATCCGCCAACGCTTCCCGGATTCCGACTTGCGCTTCGTGGACACCGTCTGCCAGCCGACGAAGCAACGTCAGCACGCGGCTGTGGAACTCGCGCAGCGCTGCGACGTCGTTGTGGTCATCGGCGGTGCGGACAGTAACAACACCCGCGAACTCGTGGCCACGTGCGGCCGTTATTGCGCGCAGGTTCATCACGTCCAAACCGCGGCGGACTTGTGTGAGGAATGGTTTTTCACTGCGGGCACCGTCGGTATCACTGCGGGCACATCCACGCCGGACGTGGTGATTCACGGCGTCGAGCATTGGCTCCAAGGCATCGCTGCGCGACACGAGAAAGTCGCCGCCACCAATCATCGTTAAACCCGGCCACCATGAATACGTCCCAATCAAGCCTCTCAAATTTGAATCGCTGGCTCGTCGTTTGCCTCTTCGCCATCGCGATGGCGTGGGTGGAATCCGCTGTCGTTTTCGACCTGCGCACCTTCGTGAATCGCATTGAGCCGTATCAACCCGACCCGTTGCCGTTGGTCGGGAAGCTCGGCCCCGTTGAGCTTGTGCGCGAATTCGCCACCATGGTGATGCTGTTCACGGTCGGCGTGCTCGCGGGCAAAACGTGGCGGGCGCGCTGGGGTTACACGATGGTGGCCTTCGGCGTGTGGGACATCTTCTATTACGTCTTCCTGAAAGTGATGTGCGGCTGGCCGCATTCGCTGTTCGATTGGGACATCCTCTTCCTGCTGCCACTGCCGTGGTGGGGACCGGTGTTGGCGCCGGTGTTGATTGCGTCGTTGATGATCGTGTGGGGCACACTCGCGGCCCAATTTGAACCGAAGCATGCGCCGTCGGTCTCAACCTTCGTGGCCTGGTCGCTCAACGCCCTCGGAATCGTGCTCGCCCTTTACGTGTTCATGGTCGATTCGTTGCGCGTCGCGGATCAAGGAACCGCCGTCGTCCGCAAAGTGTTGCCGACGGAATTCAACTGGCCGTGGTTCATCATGGCGCTTGCCTTGATGTCTGCTCCAGTGGCACAACTGGTGCGAACCCAACGGAGAGAGCGCAGCGCAAACGTAACCACGGCGCTGCCTGAGTGCGGCTGAACATGAACACGACTTCCGTCCAAACTGAAGACCGTTCGCTCGGCGCGCTGCTGCGTGGCGAAGTGGCGGCGCTCACGGCGTGGACGGCGAACTGGCGCGCGCTGCACTTCTCGCGAGACGTGACGCTCATCGTTGTGGGTGCGGGCTTGTTCGGCGCGGCGATGGGTTGCTGGCGCGATCCGTGGCAGGCGCTCTACGCAGGCATCAAACTTCCGCTCATCCTGCTGCTCACCGCCACGGCCAATGGCCTGCTCAACGCGATGCTTGCGCCGTTGCTCGGTTTGCGCATCGCCTTCCGACAATCGTTCCTCGCGATCCTCGCCAGCTTCGCGCTCGCGGCGGCGATCCTCGGCGCGTTCAGTCCCTTGGCAGCGTTCGTGATTTGGAATGCGCCACCACTCACCGAAGGCGCCCACAATGCCGACACGCGCGCCGCCATTATGCTGCTGCTGGTCGTGGTGATTGCGTTCGCCGGCATCGCCGCGAACGTGCGGCTGCTGCAATTGCTCCGCAGTCTTGCCGGCGGGAAGACGGCCGCGTTGCGGGTTCTGTTCGCTTGGCTCGCCGCGAATCTTTTTTTCGGCAGTCAGCTTTCGTGGGTGTTGCGACCGTTCATCGGCTCGCCCCTTTTGCCGGTTCAATTTCTGCGGCCCGATGCTTTCAAGGGCGGCTTTTTCGATGATGTCTTCCATGCCCTGGTCCAAATTTTCAACTGAATCAAACAACACGAACTGACCTATGAATGAAATGAACCAAACACCGCCGCAAATGCAATACACGCCACCGCAACCGGTCGAAGACCCGGCGGATCGCGAGCCCGTCAATGGCGTCGCGTCTGTGATCGAATGCATCCTGCGCCAGCCGAAACGCATCCACAACGCGCTGCGTCAACCCGGCGTAACCGGCGTCATCGGCTCGATGGTTGTGGTGTCGCTGGTGTGTGCGATCATCTACGGGGTTGTGGTCGGCACGTTCTCCGGCTGGCCGCAACTTTGGATCGCGCCGCTGAAGATCGCGGGCGGACTGCTGGTGGCCGCGATCATCTGTCTGCCGAGCCTTTACATCTTCGCGTGCCTCAGCGGTTCGCGCGCGCGGCTCGTCGAGATGGCTGGGTTGCTCGCGGGCCTGCTGCTGTTGATGACGCTGCTGCTCATCGGCTTCGCGCCGGTGGCGTGGCTCTTCTCGGCTTCGACCAACTCCCTCGGTTGGATGGGCTTCCTGCACCTGTTGTTCTGGGGCATCGCGACCATCTTCGGCATGCGCTTCCTGAGCGCGGGCTTCGCGGGAACGCAGGCGCGCTCGAACGCCGGGCTCAACGTCTGGGCGCTCATCTTCATCCTGGTCTGCCTCCAATTGACGACGTCCTTGCGACCCATCATCGGCAAGTCGGACACCCTGTTCCCGGGCGCAACCGAGAAAAAGTTTTTCATCAAGCACTGGTTCGACTCGCTCGACAGCGAAACGAACAGCACGCGGAAGAATAACAATGACTGACGTGTAGCTGCCGATGTGATGCGGCTCTGCTCGCTCTACTAGTTCAAGCGGCGCGGAAGCACGTCCGCTGCTACAACGGATGACCATCGACACTTCAACTCCACCACTCACGTTGCGCAGCGCGCCCGAATTGCTCCGGGCGCGAGCGGAGGTGGTGGACCATTGGCTGGTCGAGGCGCGGCTGCGGACGGCGCTCTGTTGCGTTGTGTTCATCGCGGTGGGCGCGGGTGCTTACGGCGCGGCGATGGGGTGGTGGCGGAGTCCGGTGCAAGCCGTGTTCACTGCGGTGAAGTTGCCGCTCGCCATCCTCGGCACGACGCTGGGCAATGCGCTACTGAATGCCATGCTCGCGCCGTTGCTTGGCCTGAACTTCACGTTCCGCCAATCACAGATGGCGATCCTGCTCAGCTTCACCATCACCGCGATTGTGCTGGGTGGCTTCAGCCCCATCGCGGCGTTCGTCGTGTTCAGCACGCCGCCGCTCACGCTCGCCACCACACGCGTCTCGCCCGAATACGGATTCCTGCAACTGACGCTCACGGTGTTCGTTGCGACGGCGGGCATCATCGGCACGGTGAAATTGCTGCCGTGGTTGCGGCGCTGGACGAACAGCCTCGGCGTGTCGTTGCGCGTCCTGTTCGCGTGGCTGGCGGTGAATCTTCTCCTCGGCAGTCAGATCTGCTGGGTGCTGCGTCCGTTCCTGTGGGACCCCAATCGCCCCGAGGAATTCATCGGCCCCGACGGATTGAGCGGCAGCTTTTTCGAGACGGTGTTCGAAGCGTTGCATCGCCTCATCGTGAACTAAACCTGATTTCCCCATGAAATTCCTCCGCCTTGTCCTCAAACAAAACCTCGGCCTGCCGGTGTTCAGGCTCGTCGTGGCCTCGGGCACATGCTGCGCGCTCATCGCGTATCGCATCTTTGCGGGCTGCGAAGTGCGCCATGCGTATCTCATCTGGAATCTTTTCCTCGCGTGGTTGCCGCTGCTGTTCGCCCTCCACACCGTCGAGCGGTTCCACCAAACTGCCGACCTTCGCGACCGGAAGTTTCTCGCGCTCGGCGTTGCGTGGCTGTTGTTTTTTCCGAATGCGCCATACATCTTCACCGACCTCGTGCACGTGCTGGCGAAGGGCCGTCCCACGTTCTGGACGGAGCTGATGCTCATCCTGCTTGCGGCCTTGACGGGTTTCCTCGCGGGCTTCCTCTCGTTGCAAGTCATGCACGCGTTTGTCACGCGAATCTGGGGCCGTGTCGTCGGCTGGATGTTTGTAACGATCGTGTGTGGGCTCGCAGCGTTCGGCGTTTATCTTGGTCGCTTCACGCGTTTGAATAGTTGGGACGTGCTGTGGAATCCGTTGCGCCTCGTGCATCGCACCGGCCTCGGCGCGTGGAACCTCGCGACGCAATGGCAGCACACGAAGTTCCTGATCCTCTTCAGCCTCTTCCTGCTGCTCGGCTACGCGATGCTGTATGCGCTGGCGCAGCGCAAAGATGACGGCGCAACTTTCCGCGACCGCAGCGTTGAATAGGAAGCGATATGGCAAAACTTCTCTTCAAACGAATCGGCTTTGGCTTGCTGGCGGTGATCGTGGCAAGTGCCCTCTGGCTGCCATGCGTGCATCTGTTCTTCCAGAAACCCGCAACGGAGTTCCGCACAGCTGTGGGAGTTTCGCCGATGGGCAAAGCGTTGGCGGCGCGACAACTCAAGCTGTGGACGGACCTGGCGTCACGTGAAGTGGAGTTGCGCCGGATGCGCGGGAGCAATGCGGAGTGGGACTTCATGGGCCGCAGCTTTCTCGTGTGGGCGTTGGCGAACATCGGTCTGCGGGACGCAGCGCAGAAGCCGGCGTGTCTCAACGCGATGGACCGCATCATCGAGGAGACGCTGAAGCTCGAACGCGAAAAGGGCATGTGCCACTTCCTGATGAACTACGCCAAGCCAGACATCTACCGCGTGCAACCTGCGCGCAGCTTGTTCGTGGACGGCGAGATCGCGCTCATGCTCGCGGCGCGCCGCACGCTGGAGGAGAAGGTTGAACTCAAGCCGTTGCTGGCGGAGCGCGTGAAGTGCATCGCGGACGGATTGCAGGCGAACCAAGTATTGGAAAGTTATCCGAACGAGTGCTGGACATTTGATCACGCGGTTGCGCTTGCTGCGATGCGGCTGGCGGACAACCTCGATGGCAGCGACCACTCCGAAATCATCAGCAACTGGCTGGCGTTCGCGAAACGAAAGTTGGTTCATCCGGGAACGGGTTTGCTGGTGTCGAGCTTCACGGTTGATGGGACGCCGCTGGATGGGCCGGAGGGATCGAGCATCTGGCTGGTGGCACATTGTTTGCAGGTGCTGGACCCCGCGTTCGCGCGCGATCAATACGACCGCGCGCGCCGGGAGCTGGCGCAATCGCACTGCGGATTTGGCAGCGCCCGCGAATGGCCGGCGTCGTGGCACGGTCCGGCGGACATCGATTCGGGGCCGATCATCCCGGTGTTGAACATCAGCGCGGGTTCGAGCGGACTGGCGCTGGTGGGGGCGGCGGCGTTCGGCGATGACGAATATCTGGCGAAGCTGGCGGCGACGCTCGACTTCGCGGCGTTTCCCAAAGGGGAACGTGGCGAGTTGCAATATTGCGCGAGTAATCAAGTGGGCGACGCGGTGATGTTGTATGCGACCGTGCTTGGCCCGCTGTGGGCCAAAGCGGAGGTGAAGCCATGAAAGAAACATCGAGCAAGTTCGGTCGGTTGATCGGCGCAGATTTTTTATCGCCGAAGGATTTTGTGCGGCATGCGGTGTTGATCCTTGTCCTCTTCGCCGTCGCGCATCTTTGTGGGCTCAGGGAATTCACCACCATCATCAGCGGGACGATGGCGTCGCCGGCTCTGGGCGCGGGGACGTGTGCGTTGCTGGGGATGGGTTACATGGCGCTCTATTTCGGCGCGGTGGTGTTCGTGCCGATCTTGCTGATCGCTGCCGGGCTGTTGGCGCTTTGGGAAAAAGTTAGAGCCGCGTCGCGTCGCCCCTTACCATGATTGGCATGAACCGTGAACAACAACTCCGCCGCCGCATCCGCTGGCTGACGTGGTTCTTCATCGTCGGGCTGGTGATCAGCGGCGTGACGGCGATTCCGTTGGTGGCGGAGGTAGAGTGGTTGTCGAACATCACAGGTGCGCAGCAGTTGGTTGCCACTCCGATGTCAACCAATGCTCCAGAGTGGGCGATCTGGCTTGAGAGAATACGTCTATCGTTGAGGGGAACTCAGTCGGCTCACCCGCAACTTTTCTACGGCACCGATTGGCTGGCGTTCGGGCACATCGTCATCGCAGTCGTGTTCATCGGTGCATTGCGCGATCCCGTGCGCAACAAATGGCTCTTCGACTTCGGGCTGATCGCCTGCGCAATGGTGATTCCGTGGGCGTTCGTGTTTGGAGCGATCCGGGAGATTCCCGTTTGGTGGCGGCTGATTGATTGCTCGTTTGGCGTCTTTGGTGCCGTGCCACTGTGGTGGTGCCGGAAATGGGTGAAGGAGTTGGAGGAAACGGGAAACGATAAGGCTTCTAGATGAAACTACGATTGCTCCGGATGTTTCTTGGCTTTTCCGCGCTGGCATGGGGCGTGTCGTTCTACGGCACGTTCGCCAGCTGGACAGCGGCGGAACAGGCATTACAAGGACTGGGCGCTAAACCTATCGCGTATGATCCGATGCTGGATTACTGGCTGCGCATGGCTTCAGGCGCGTTTGGGTTGATCGGCATCTGGTATTTCATCTTGATGCTGAAACCGCAGAAGTTTCACGCGGCCATTCCGTGGTTTGGTGCGCTGATGATTGTTGAAGGCGTGATCTTGCTGAGCGCTGGTGCGCGGTTGAACTTGCCGCCGTTTCCTTTCTATGGCGACACGGCGGCTTGCCTCGTGGGGGGAAGCGGAATTCTTCTGCTGGCAAAAGCGGCTCGGCCCGACGCGTCAGCGGTGGAAGAGAAACGTTAGCGGTTCCTACCTTCAGGCGGCAGGCTTCTCGCCGTAATTGATGCTCATCATCCCGCCGAGCAGATTCACGATGCGAACGTTGGTCATGCCGAGGTCACGCATTTTGGCGGCCACGCCGTTTTGCGCGGGGTAGTGTTTCAACGATTCCAAGATGTAGGCGTAGGCGGCCGCGTTCCGGCAGAAGATGAGGCCGAGCAACGGCACGCAGAGGCGGAGGTAACTGAAGTAAAGGCCGCGCCACAGCGCGTTGTCCGGCTTGCCGAAGTCGAGGACCAGGATGCGTCCGCCGGGTTTGGCCACACGCAACATTTCCACGACACCCGTTTCCCAGTTGGACAGATTCCGCAATCCATAACCCACCGTGACGACTTCGAAGCTTTGGTCGCCGAACGGAAGTTTCATCGCGTCGCCTTGGATGAACTCAGGTTTGGCCGATGTTTGCGCTGGGCGACGGTTCCGTTCCCGGGCGACGTCCAACATCGGCTCGCTGAAATCCAGTGCGGTGACGCGCGCTCCGGCGCGGGCGAGGCGTTGGGCGATGTCGCCGGTGCCGCAACAGACATCGAGCGCGGGGGAGCCCGGGCGGAGGTTGGCCAGCCTCACGAGCCGGTTCTTCCAACGGCGATGCAGGCCGAAGCTTTGCAGGTCATTGATGAAATCGTAGCGTCGTGCAATCGCAGCAAACAGGTCATTGACCTTTGCCGCGCGCTGGTCGCCGGGTTGGAAGAATGCGTTGGCCATGGCAGGACTGCCCAATATTCCTTTGGATAGTGGTAGAAACAGGACACCGACGCGAACCCATTCTGGTTGCGGGGCGCGGAACTGGCCATTTGCGGCGGCATTTGGCCGGGTAAAATAATTTGTCTCAAGGCATGGCGGCTGCTGGCTCAATAGTGACATTTTGCCTTCGAGGCGATTGAACATGAGCGCGAAAAAGATACTGATTGTTGACGATAGTGTGGTGGTGACCAAAACCACTGCGATGGTGCTGACCAAGGCGGGCTATGAAGTATCGACGGCCGCTGACGGCAGCACTGCCATTGGCGCTGTGCGTCGCGAGCGCCCAGACTTGATCCTGCTCGATATTGGGTTCCCCATTGAGATGGGCGTGACTTGGGATGGCATCCTGATCATGCAGTGGCTCAAGCGTATGGAAGAGACGCGAAATATTCCGGTCATCGTGATTTCAGGCCAGGATCCGGAAAAATATCGCGCCCAAGTCCTCAGCCTTGGGGCGGTGGCTTATCTCGCCAAGCCGGTCAACAATGAGGAATTGATCAAGTTGATCAGCGAGGCGCTGGCATCCACTGCAACAACCTGATTCCTGCGCATGCAGGATCACGAAAGCGCCTCCTGCCGCCGGAGGTTTCACGGCTTTCCCCTTCAAAATCGAGGCTTGCAAAGGCGGTTGGTTCACCTAGCTTTCGCGGCTCCCCATTGGGGCAAGTCAAACAAACCGTTATTTTAAGACCGTTATGGCAGTCAATGCATCCGAACTCCGCCGCGGCATGGCCGTGGATTTCAATGGCGACGTCTGCGTCGTCCTCGACGTCCAGCACCGCACGCCGGGCAACCTCCGCGCTTTTGTTCAGGCTTCGCTTCGCAGCGTGAAGACCGGCAAGTCCTCCGACATCCGCTTCAGCTCCCAGCAGAAGATCGAGGTCGTGCCCATGATGACCACGAAGATGGAATTCAGCTACAAGGACGGCGAAGACTTCGTGTTCACTGACCCCGAGACCTACGAGACGGTCACGCTGTCCGCTGAACTTGTCGGCGAGGCAAAGGATTTTCTCGTCGAGAATGCACCCGTCACGGTGACCTTCATCGAAGAGAAGGCTGTCTCTCTCGAAGTGCCCGCGAGCGTTGTCCTCACGGTGACCGATTCGCCCGAAGGCATTCGCGGCGACTCTGCCAACAACGTGCAGAAGCCCGCGACGCTTGAGACCGGCCTCACTGTTCAGGTGCCGCTGTTCATCAAGACCGGCGAGAAGATCAAGATCGACACGCGCACCGGCAAATACATGGAACGCGCCTGAGCGTCAGTTCCGCAGATTTCAAAGCCCGCCGATTGGCGGGCTTTTTTGTTTCCAGAGGCGCGGTTGTTCAAGGCAACGGAATCCGCTGCTTGACCCACGTCATCGCCTCTTCGTGCGACTTCAATTCTTCTGCGAGTTGCTTGTCGCGCACCTCATGGAGCAGGGCGCCCATGGCCGGACCGGATTTTAAACCCAGCGCTTTCAAATCTTCGCCCGTCAGCAGCGGCGCGATCAGTTGTGGTTGCTGAGCCAGCCGTTCAGCTTGCGTCACCATGAAATCGTAGATGTCCAGCTTGCCGTGCGAACCGAGGCAATCCAGCCGGTGCAATTGCAATTCCAGCGGAAACGTGGGTCGCAGCAGCATCCGACGCAGTGTCGCCTTGCGCATCTTGGGCGCGTCCTTGAATTGCATGTGGTGCCGCACTGCCGTTGCCACATCCTCGATTTGCTTTTTCGGGAACCTCAGCCGCGTCATGATTTCGACGGCCATCTCGGCGCCGATCTTTTCGTGACTGTAAAAATGAATGCTGCCCATGACCGGATCGCGTTCGGCTGTCTTCGGCTTGGCAACGTCGTGAAGCAACACCGCCCATGGCAACAACTCGTCGGCATCCGGGGGCAAATGCCCGAGCATGAGCTTCACGTGGTTGAACACGCTGCCCTCGGGATGGAAATCCGGCGACTGCTCGCACTTCACAAACGCGGCGACCTCGGGCAACACCTCCGCCAGCAATCCGCTTTCGTGGAGTAGTTGCAACCCGCGCGACGCGATAGTTTTGTTCGTAGTC
This sequence comes from Verrucomicrobiota bacterium, assembly GCA_041181065.1. GTDB lineage: Bacteria > Verrucomicrobiota > Verrucomicrobiia > Limisphaerales > DSYF01 > DSYF01. The sequence goes on from JBEGQI010000162.1 coordinate 12,908, forward strand.
CCGCCTTTGGGCGGTTCGGCTGCGTCTAAGGGACCGCCTGAAGGCGGGACTACAAGTGGGGCAGCCGGCTTGAACAACTTCACCAACTCATCGCGCACGCGTTCGGCGCTGATGGATTTGATCTGCGGCGCGAGCGCGCGGATGGCTGCAAATGTCGCCGGCTCGATCTCAAATCCCAACTGCGCCGCAAAACGCACTGCTCGTAAAAGGCGCAAATGATCTTCCGCGAAACGTTCCTCAGGTTTGCCGATGGTGCGGATGACGCGCGCCTTCAGGTCCGCTTCGCCGCCGACCCAGTCACGCAACGTTTGCTTCACCGGATCATAGAAGAGTCCGTTGATGGTGAAATCGCGGCGCGTAGCATCCGCTTGCGGATCGCCGAAGGCAACTTGGGACGGATGCCGGCCATCCTTGTAGTCGGATTCTGCGCGGAAGGTGGCCACTTGGAATTGCTCGCCGCCCTCAACCACGATCATCACGCCGAACTTGCGCCCGACCGCGATGGTCTTGGGAAAGAGCCGCTCAATCTCATCGGGCACGGCGTTCGTGGCGATGTCGTAATCTCCAGGCTCGCGGCCCAGCAGGAAGTCGCGCACGCTGCCGCCGACCCAGAACGCCTCGAAGCCCGCGCCCTGCAATCGTTCAACGATCGCCGTCGCCAGGTTCCGGATTTCAATGGGCGCGAGTGGGCTCACGCGCGCAGCTTAGCGAATCAAGATGGCCGCGTCGCGGTCAGAATGCGCCGCCTCGCCCTTGAAGCCCGTAAGTTTCAAACCCGTCACGTTCTCGGCTTCCAGCGCGTGCGTGAAGTAGTTCGGAAGGTTGCCGCCCCAGCTCACGCGGCAGTTCCGCAGCGTCACGTCTTTGGCGTTCTGCAACGCGAAGCCAACCGTGTCATGCGTGAGGATGGGCTCGTAAATCTTCGTCGGCCGATTGTCGAAGAGGCCACCTTTGTATTTCGTCCAGCGGTTGAACTTCACGGCGACATTCTCGAAGCGGACATTCTCGATGTGGCCGGGTTCGGCGCCATAGACGCGGATGCTGTTCTCGGCCAGGCCGGTGACGTTCTGCACGAGCACGTTCTGGATCTTGCCGAGTGGGATGGAATTTGTGCGCTGGATGGCGGTGAAAGAGATGGCTTCGCCGCGGCCCCACCAAGGATCGGAGTAGTAGCGTGAGGTGAACTTGATGTCGCGGAAGACGATGTTTGACACGCTGCCTTCGTCGCGGAGCTGGATGGTCAGGCCGCGGCTGCTGGTCTTGATTTCACAGCGTTCAAACACGATGTCGCGGATGTCGCTCGTCGTCTCGGTGCCGATCTTGAGCCCGGAGTCCTGCGTTTCCATGACACAGTCTTGGACGCGGATGTTGGCGCACGGACCGTAAGCCTGTCCGGGCCGCGTGGCTTTGATGACAATGGCGTCGTCGCCGCAGCGGATGTCACAGTTCTTGATGAGCACGTCGGTGCAATGATCCGGGTCGATGCCGTCGCAGTTCGGGACGTCGAGGTAGTTGCGGATCTTGATCCCGTCCACGAGCACCTTGTGGCAGCCGAGCATGTGCAGCCCCCACTCCGGCGCGTCGCCGAACGTGATGTCGCGGATGACGAGGTTCGTGCAGCCGGTGAGGATGAACATCTTGGGACGCCACTCTTTGAACAGCCACCACTCGTCCTTGGCATCGTAGCCAGTCATGAAAGAGAGCGCGCGGCCCATGAACTTGCCTTTGCCGCTGATGGTTAGGTTCTCGGCGTTCAACGCGGTGAGCACTCCGTCGCTTGCGTAATCTGCGCGGTTGGTGCTGATGACGAGTTCAGCACCGCCTTGGATGTGGAAATCAATGTTCGCGCGCAATTCCAGCGTGCTGATGAGGAACGTGCGCCCCTTGGGGATGAGCACTCGCGCACCGTTGCCCGTCGCGGCCGCGGCATCGATGGCCTTTTGGATGGCTGCGGTGTCGAGCGTGGTGCCATCGCCGCGTGCGCCGTAGTCGAGGACGTTGAAGACTTTGGCGGCGGCGGAAGCGCAGAGCGTGGAAAGGGCAGTTGCGAGTGCGATGAGGAGGCGTGGGGCTTTCATGGTTTAATCAATGTTCCCTGAATTAAAAAAGGGAAACCATAGATGGGCACAGATGAACACAGATTTGAAGCGAGACATTTCTTTATCTGTGTTCATCTGTGTCCTTTTTTGGTTTCGATAATTACTTCACCACTACGTCCCAAACTTTGGCGCGGCGTGATTCGCCCGCGGGGCCTTTGACCGTGAGGACCACGACGTATTTGCCGGATTCCTTGTAGGTGTGTTGCGGATTTTGTTCGATAGAAGTTTGACCATCGCCGAAGTCCCACACCCACGACGTGACCTGACCTTCGGACAAATCCTTGAACGCCACGAGGCGGCGGTCCATGTCCACGACTTGAAAAGACCACTGCGCAGCGATGGGCTTGCGGAACTGCGGTTCAAGCGGCATGAGCTTGAACGCGCAGAGTTCGCTGGCCTGGCCATACATCGTGTGCTTGCGGCTGAGATTCCAGAAGCCGTTGTTTGTGCCACCGGAATTCACGTCGTCGTAGTCGATCACCGCCCACGCGAGGCCGATGAGTTTGTTCTCCTTGAGCACGGATTCGACGGCGCGTTGCGGACCTTCGGCGCCGGCATAGTCGAAGGGCGTAATCCAGAATTCGAGTGTGAGGTGACCGCGTTGGCCGGGCTTGGAGTTGTATTTGCAGGCGGCGTTCGCGTAAGGGAGTTCCTTGATCCACTGCGCCGGGCCCCACGCCATGCACCAGTCCTTGCCCTCGGCGGGCGTGAAGATGTGGTAATTCTGCGCGTGCGCGCCGTGGAAGCTGAAGTAAGCCTCGTTGGTGCCTATCAGGCTGAGCGCGGGGTGCCATTTCTCGATGAGCGGACCGCCGGAGAGGTCGCCGTCCACGACCACTTCAAACGTGTCGTTGTGCAACCCGGGCAGCGAGAAATCCCAGTAGTCATCGTCGGCTTCGTAGAGGAAGTAGAGCCGGTTCAAACCTTTCACCCAGCCGACGCGCACGCGGATATCGAGCGTGTTGGTGTCGGGCGCGGGGAACTTGCCGTTGTCGTCCACGAGCTGGTCCGTGCCGATGATGTAATTCGTGGGGACGATGGCCCAGTCGCTCGTCTGGCCGTCGATGGTCGGGATATTGTCGGCGGGGAACTGGAAAATCGGGAAGGTGATGTTGGTGCGTTCGAGCGCGAACGCCGACGCGCCCATGGCCAAGAACAAAAGCAACCAACCCGCAAGACGTTGAAGCCGGTTCGGTGAAGGGCGCATAGGATGACGGACGTTAGCGCGGGTCGTGGCAGTTTCGCCAGTCGCCAATTCAGGCGACGACTTGCGTGTTACTCCGCGCCCCAAAGATTTTTCACATGCGCAACGCCAGACTTGAGCTCATCCACCGTGAGCCGCGGGCTGAACTCAAACACCTTGATGTGCTCGGGTTTCACGAACGGCTTGAGCGCGGCGAAGTTGATGCAGCCGGAGCCCGGCGTGCAGTGGTCCTTGCCGGGCGGTTGCACGTCGTGGATGTGGAACCCGCCAATGCGCGCCTGCAACGATTCCAACTGCATCACATGACCAATGAAGCCTAGGTTCTCCTTGATCTGCGCGTGACCGGTGTCATGCCAATAAGCAACCGCCGGGCTGGTGAACTGACGGAAGAACATCGGAAAATCGCTATCAATCGGGATCTCCTCGACCGCCTGACGGTTCTCAATGCCGAGCCGTAGACCGCGCTTCTCGGCTTCGGTGGCGAGCTGTTTCAAGAATTCATAGGCGCGCTCGACGAAGGGACCTTTCTTCGCTTCACGCTTCTCGTCCACCTCGGCGCAAAGCTTCTGATACTTCGGCGTGTCGTTCTGGTTGTCGGCCACCATGCTGAGAAGCTTCTCGTTGTAATCCTTCATCTCGATGCAGCCCATGTGCAGCACGATGAGCGGCGCCTTCACGCGTTCGGCGAACTCCAGCGTCTTCATCGTGTAACGCATTGCCAGCTCGCGTTCGCGGTCCTTCTCGGCGGAAAACTTGTAGAGGTTCGGCGCGGAGCCGTTCACACCCATCGGCAACGGACAGAAGTTATGCAGCGTGGAAATCTTGATTTCACCCGCGTCCACGGCTTCGAGGATGCCGGGCACGAGACTGATGCGGGTGTTGTGGCTGAGTTCGGCGTATTCGAAGCCGAGTTCGCGGACCTCGCGCAGCATGGCGCGACCGTCAGTGTGACGATGACCGTTCCAACAGGTGGAAAGCGAATACATGTTGGCCATGGAATACACGAAACCCGCACCGAGGAAAAAAGAAAACCGGCTGCCATCCGAAGACGGCAGCCGGCTGGGAAAGTCAGCAGAGTGACTTAGTCGGCGTAACGACGCGCGAGCATGGCGGAGAAACGGGAAACCTTCTCCTTGCGGCGACGGGTTTCGCTCGGCTTCTCGTAGGTCCGCTTCGCCCGCACGGTGCGGAGGGTGCCTTCGCGATCCAGCCGTTTCTTCAGCCGGCGCAGCGCCTTGTCGATCGGTTCGCCCTTTTTGAGTTTAATCTCAGTCAATGTATGTCACTTCCCTTCCAAACGACCTACGGAACGCATGGTTGTATGCGCCCACTCCGGTCAGGGGCGGGGAGTGTATGCGGGAAAGTGGTCCTGTCAACGCGCCACTATTCACAATTCCCATCGCCACTAGATCGGAATACCGAGGCTCCCCAACAAAAGGGCCGCGACTTTCACTCATGAAGTTACCGTCCGCACCCCGGGAAATGTGCGGCCACGACAGCTGGCGAACACTGAGAATTTCTGCTTCCGTTTCCAGCGCGGATGCCGTTTCCTCACGCCGGACCATGAAGAAATTCGCCACCATCACTGTCATCGGGCGCGACAAAACGGGCGTCATCGCTCGCGTCACCGGATTTTTGTTCGAGCAGAAGGCCAACATCGAAGCGTTGGAGGAACAAGTCACGCGCGGCCAGTTCAGCATGACGTTGCAGGCTTCGTGGAAGGTCAGTCAATTCGACGAAGCTGGCCTCAAGCGGGGGCTGGTGGCGTTGGCGAAGTCGTTGGGGATGGAGATCAAGCTGGCGTTCACTGATCCGCGCCGGCGCCAGCGGATGGCGATCCTCGTGACGCGGGAGACGCATTGCTTCGATGCCATCATGGCGGCGTTCAAGAAGGGGCAATTCAAGGAAGCCGAGCCAGCGGTGGTCATTGGCAACCGCACGGACCTAAAGCCGCTCGCGGAAAAACACAAGCTGCCGTTCGTGCATGTGCCGTGGAATGAACGCGCCGAGGCGGAAGAGAAATTCCTCGCGTTGATGGAAGAGCGGCAGATCGACTTCATCGTGCTGGCGCGGTTCATGAAGATCCTTTCGCCGAACGTCGTGTGGCGCTTCAAGAACAAGATCATCAACATCCATCCGTCGCTGTTGCCGAGTTTTCCGGGAGCGCAGGCTTATCGACAGGCTTACGAACATGGGGTGAAGATCGCTGGTGTTACGGCGCACTTTGTTTCGATGCACCTCGACGAAGGGCCGATCATTGCCCAAGGCTCGTTCGAAATTGGGCCCGAGATGGCGTTGAAGAATATCGTTGCTGCCGGTCAGTCGCTCGAATCGAAGGTGCTCGTGAAGGCCATCAAGCTCTACCTCGCCAAACGGCTCGACGTCTATTGGGGCACCGTGAAGCAGGTCTAAACCGGCCAATACTAGGAAGACTTCTTCCGTTTCTTCGCAGGCGCCTTGGCGATTTGCTTGTAAACGTGCGGATGCAGCACGCCGACAAAGGGGAGGTTGCGATAGCGCTCGGCGTAATCGAGGCCATAGCCCACGACGAACACATCCGGGATCTCGAAGCCGACATAGTCAGGCTTCACATCTTCCACACGACGGGAAGGCTTGTTCAGCAACACACACGTCTTGATGCGACGAGGACGCAGCGCGCACAGTTTGGCGAGCACGCGATTCATTGTTTTGCCCGTGTCAAGGATGTCATCTACCAGCAGCACATCGCGCCCGGCCACGTCGAGGCGGAGTTCCTTGGTGAAGACGAGTTCGCCGGATTCAGTGCCGGAGCCGTAGCTGGAGACGCCCATGAAATCGAGGCGGAGCGGGAGTTCCAGATGACGGATGAGGTCGGCAAGGAACATCACGGTGCCGTTGAGCAACGAGACGATGACGAGCTCCTTGCCTTTGTAATCGCGTTCGATCTGGCGGGTCATCTCGCTGATGCGTTCCGCGAGTTGCTCCTGCGAGATGAGGACCTCTTCGATTTCCTTGGTCCAGCGTTTCGGGACGGGCGTGTGACTGTGGCAATCGCAACCGGTATGCATGTCAGATGTGCTTTGAATCGTCGTGATCCTTCACGGCGTAACCTGAGTCCTGGCGTTTGAAATTCACCTCGTTCTTTTTCACGTAGGCGGCGAACACGTCATCCGCGCTCATGCCGAGCACCTGTGCCATGCTGATGAGGAAGTGGAACAGGTCCACCACTTCGACGCGCGCGTTCTGCTCGTCGAACTTCTGATACTTGGCCCACCACTTCCACGGGACGCTGTCGGTGAGTTCGGCCATCTCCTGCGACATCGCGCGGCAATAGTTGAGGATCCACTTGGTCTTCTCCTCCTCGCTCATGCCATCGGTTTTGACGCCGATGCGCTCATTGAGCGCCTTTTGCATGCGGAAGAGTTCGCGCAGTTGGTCGGGTTTTTCCATGCGCGAAAGAATCGGCGGACGCGATGGGGAAGCAAGCCCAAAGGCGTGGAGATTTGAACTTTGAACCGCCCAAAAGCCCCCGTATAACAAGCCCATGATACTTGCGATGTTCTTGGCCGCGGCATCGCCCGCACCGGTCACCCAACACTCGATGATCCGCACGCTGCTCGGCAGCGGCGGACCAATGATGTGGTTGCTGGTCGTGGTGAGCGGCATCGCCATCGCCGTGTTCATCGAACGCGTGTTGTATTGCCACCGCTCGCGCATCAACTCCTCCGAGTTCCTCAACGGCGTCCGCACCGTGCTCAAGCGTGACAATGTCGTTGAAGCGCTCGCCATCTGCGACGCCACGCCGGGTCCGGTGGCGCGGCTGGTGCGCACCGCCATCGTGAACCGGGACAAAGGCAAGGAAAGCCTCCGTGAATCCCTCGAAAACGCCGGGAGCATCGAAGTGCCACGACTGGAAGCGCGCTTGAACCTGTTGGCAACCATCGCACAGATCGCGCCGCTCATGGGGCTGCTCGGGACAATCCTCGGGTTCATCACGATGTTCATGCAGCTTCAGGACGCGGGGGTTTACGCGAACATCGGCCAGCTTTCCAAAGGCATCTGGCAGGCGCTCATCAGCGCCGGTGCGGGCATCGCCGTGGCCATCCCGACGCATGCGGGCTACAACTACCTCGTCAGTCGCGTGAATGCCATCGTGCTCGACATGGAACTTTCAGCGACGGAGATCGTGAACATCCTGACCGATACGAACGGCCACAAAGCGCCATGAAGTTTCCGCGGAAAACGCAAGTGACGAGAGGCTGGATCGAAGCCGCACCTTGGGCCGCGGTGATGCTCGTGCTGGTCATTTTCATCTTGCTGGGCAACCGGCTTTACACGCCGGGCGTGCATGTGCAATTGCCTGTGACCAGCGAATTGCCCGGCGTCAATGGATTGCCCGTGCACATCGCGATCGGCAATGCCGACCGGCTCTTCTTCGAAGGGCAACTCGTTACGAGCGAAACCGCACTGACCAATCGTTGGCGCGAAATCATCAAGTCGGCCAGCGAGAAGCCAGTCCTCATCATTGATGCCGATAAAAGCGTCAGTTACGAAAATCTCGTCCGCCTGATGCAGCTGGGCCGGGCCGTTGGCTTTGAAACCACGGTGCTCGCCACGCTCCCACGGCCATTCGACAAGCGCTCGCCGGCACCATGAACAATCAGGCCACAGTCCCGGAGATGTGGGGGCCACGCCGGCTTTGGGTCCTGGCGGTCATGCTTATCCTTGCACAGTTCGTGCTGATTCATTTTGCAAGCGATCGGACGCCCGTGCAGCCGCGAACGGTAAGTTCGCGCCCAGGTGTCCAGCTTCCCATCGGCGGGCGCAGTGAGATGCTCGCGTTGACGGACCCCACTCTCTTTGCGCGCGCCCAGCAGGATGAATTCTCTGCCGCTGCTTGGATGGCGATTTCTGCCGTGGATTTTACCGCCTCTCGAACCAATCAGGCGCCTCGCTGGCTGATGCTTGCTCCCGCGCAACTCGGTAGTCACTTTCGGGAATTCATCCGGACGAATGCGCCAGTTACGCTTGGGGGTGGTATGCTGACGCCGCCGACATCGCCACCCCTTCGCATTGGGCCGTTGGCTGAGGTGCTGCCAGTGTCAACGTTCCAAGTCGAGGGAGACCTTGCCAGACGTGCACTGTTACATTTTTCGCCGCCGCCAGCGCAGACGAACAGCGAAGTTCTCCAGCCGAGTGAAGTGCAGTTGCGAGTCGATGCGCGCGGCAATCCGGTGTCTGTCCTATTGATGCGCAGCAGCGGGCTCAAGCTGGCGGACCAACTGGCCGTTGCTCTCGCGTGGGACACGCAATTCGCGCCTGACCGCGAGGCGCTCGCGCAAAGCCGCATCCAGCCTGCGGCGGGCGAGACATCCGGCACGATGATTTTCTTTTGGCGCACCGAGCCCGCTAACGGGCCTAGCACCCCGCCCCTCAACCCGCGTTGATATGCCCATCAACACTCTCATTTTGGGATTCGTGGTGATCACACTTGGCGGGATGCTTGCGCTGGTCATCTTCACCGAATTGCGGCGCCGTCACTTCGAGCCACACGCCAGCCGCGACCGCATCTTCCGCTGTGCAAAGTGCGGTTCCGTTTACACGGATGATCCGGACGTGGACCGTTCGCGCTGTCCCCAGTGCGGGAAGCTGAATGAAGCCATAGAATTCTGACCCTGCTCCGTCAGTAGCTCATGTCGCCTTCGATGAGGCTCAGGTGAAAGGGCCGGTCCTTTGGCAGCAGGTTGCGCGTGTCCCGCAGGAAGAACGTCGCCTTGCCGCGCGGGAAAAAGCCGCTGGCCCGCAGCGCCCGCTGTAAGTGCGGCGCATTCCCGACCGTTCGCGCAAGATCACAGCCCGAGTCGCGCAGGTGCGTGGTCAGCAGCCGGACCGTTTGATTCCAGACGGCTGGTTCGTCGCTCGCGAGGAAGCAATCTGCAATCTTTCCCTGCAACAAGCCGTCGCGTTCGACGATGTGGGTCAGGGCGAACCCGATGTTGCGGCCGTCCATTTCAATCATCCATCCGTGGAATCGTTTGTCCGGATGTTGCAAAAGATAATTCAGCAATGCCGCGGACCGCGACGAATAGATGATGTTCTGTGGGCGGGAGTGGAAGATTGACTCTACTTCGGTCGTGAAGGCCGCGACCGATCGCAACTGAATGTTGGCGGAGCGTGGCGCGAGCCATCGGCCAGTCACCGAACGCGACCAGTCGAGCCCGAACATGGCGATGTTGCGCGGAAAGCCCTGCGGGCCATGGATGAAATTCCAGACCGCAGCCTTGGCGGGTCGGAAGAAGTGGTAGTAAACCGGCGCGGCGCAGACTTTGGTGAATCCGCAGCCCAGCAGGATGCGTTCGCCTGAAGCGGTCGAGCCGAGCGAATACTGCACGTCGGCGCGCCCAAACGCCTTCAGCATCAGCAGCGTCCCCAGCATGCCGCCTTGCTTGGTGGAGAGCCAGTCCACCGGATGCACGGCGGGGATGTTGAACGTCGGATTGCCGGGTTGAACAAATGAAGTCGGGATGACGCCGATGTGCGCCGTGAAGCGATTGCCTTCGCGCACGACTAAACTGCGCGGGCCGGTGCCGCGCGGTTCAAAGTAACGCCAGCGCAACGACGCGGGCATCAAGGCGGAGCGACCGGACGCCGGCAATTGAAAGCCGTCGATGAGAAACTGAGACAGTTCCGGAACCCGTGCTTCCTCGGTGGCGAGGATTTGCGCGGGGTTCGGGTTGGCGGTCGCAGGCGTCATTGCGGGCGGAGCTTACTGTCCTCCAGCGGAAGATTGAAGGCGGAAGAAGGGCGCCGGTTCAAAAAATCTGTCCCGCTGCGGGGCGCTGCCGTAACTTCCACAAAATGACTTGGGCTGCGTGTCCATGAGAATTGCCCTGCTGATTCCCGACAACCGCGAAGTGTGGAAGCGTTACGCTGAGCCTGCGCCGATCTTCGGCCAAGCTCCGGCGGCGTTGCTGTCCGGCTTCATGGCGATGCCGGAGCTGGAGGTTCATGTCCTCTCGTGCGTCCGTCAGCCGGTGGCCGCGCCCACCAAGCTCGCGGACAACGTCTGGTTCCATGCGTTGCACGTTCCGCGTCTCGGGTGGATCCGCACCGGCTACCAAGGTTGCATCCGCGCCATGCGGAGCAAACTGCGCGAGATCAAGCCCGACCTCGTCCATGGGCAGGGGACCGAACTTGAATCCGGCATCTGCGCGGCATTCTCCAGCTATCCCAACGTCATCACGCTGCTCGGGGTGATGCGCGAGATGAAAGAGGTTTTGAACGCCCGCCCGGGCAGCTTTTACTGGATGGCGTCGCTGATGGAGAGCCTCGCGTTGCAACGCACGAGCGGGGTTGTTGCTAATTCTAATTTCACCGAAGCCTGCGTCCGTCATCGCACGCCGCAAACCTGGCTCGTCCCGAATGCCCTGCGCCAGGAATTCCTCAACACGCCCATCGCCGCCTCGTCGAAACGGACGCGCAACGTGGTGTTGAACATCGGCACCATCGTCGAATACAAGCGGCAGAACGAACTCATCGATGTCGCGGAAAAGCTGCGCGTCAACGGTGTGGATGTGCGTTTGCAATTCGTCGGTGCAGCGACGCCGGGCACGGCCTACGTGGACCGGTTCTTGGAACGCATCCGGAACAAGGATTGGGTGACGTGGCATAAATCGCTTTCGACGAGTGAAGTCATCGCGGCCTTGGATCAAGCAGGCGCGTTGGTCCATGTTTCAGGCATTGAATCGTTCGGGCTCGTCGTCGCCGAGGCGCTGGCGCGCAATGTGAAGTTCATCGGCTTCGGCGTCGCGGGCGTGAACGACATCGTGAAGGAGGTTGAAGGTGCGGAGGTATTCGGCGATGGAGATTGGGCCGGCATCACCTCCGCCATCGCAGGCTGGGCGCGCGCCGGTCACCCACGCCCGACCCAAGCGGCCGCCACGATGCGCGAGCGTTATGCCCCGATGGTGGTGGCGCGGAAGCATCTGGACATTTACCGGCAAGTCCTGCAAAACCAGCGCGCTCAATCACTATGACGGAACCTGCCATCATCGAAGGCCAGCTCAACGCGACCGAGCGCCGCATCCTTTCCGAAGGCATCACCAAGGCGAAGAAGAAGCCCGAGGTCGTGATCGAAGTCGGCACTTGGCTCGGCGGTGGCAGCACGTTGCATTTCCTCCGCGCGCTCGAACAGAACGGCACCGGCCACCTGTGGGGCGTCGAGGCGGACCGCTCCATCTACGAACGCATGCTCGCAAACATCCGCGCCGCGGCGCCGGAAGCCAGCAAGCGGTTCACACCCATCTTCGGTTTTTCGCAGGACATCATCCCGCAATGGCTCAAGGAGCGCGGCCCGAATGTGAAAGTGGATTTCGCGTTCCTCGATGGTGGCAACAATCCCCGCGAGCAGATCGATGAATTTCACCTGCTCGACCCGCACATCCCGGTGGGCGGGCAGTTGATGGCGCACGACGCCAAGCTGCGCAAAGCCAAATGGCTCGTGCCTTACCTGATGAAGCTGGACCACTGGCAGACTCAGGTGCATGACATCAGCGCCGAAGGTTTGCTGACCGCGGTGAAGGTCGCGGAGAAGCCCTCCGAAGCCAGCCGCAAGGCTGCTGCGAAGTGCCTGCTGAAGATGAAACTCGCGCCCTCGGAACTGGCCGCCACGTATCTTCCCTCCAGCGTTTGCGGCTTCATCCTGCGGCTGTTGCCGCGCAAAATGTCCGTGCGGTTGTCCGACGGCCGTTGAAACGGCATGAAGGTCCTTTTCTCACACACGCTGCCGTTCGCTCTCGCCCACGGCGGCACGCAGACGTTGATCGAAGCTTTGATGCGCGAGGTCGCGAATCACGGCGTCGCCGTCGAACCGGTTCGCTGGTGGGACGACAAACAGACCGGCGACATCGTCCACCACGTCTGCCGGCCGAACATGAGCGCGATCCGTTTCGCGCATGAGAAAGGCATCAAGGTCGTCATGACCGATCTGCTCGACCAGACTGCGTCGCGCAGCCGTTCGCGGTTGTTTGTGCAACGCACCGCCATCCGCGCCACTCGCACCTTTTTCCCCAAGTTGGTCGGCGCGTTCTCCTGGGACATCTATCGCGAACTGGACGGCATTGTGTTCTGCGTCGGGCATGAATGGGAGGTCGCGAAATATCTCTTCAACGCGACGCCTGAGCGTTGCACCGTGATTCCCCACGGACTCGAACCTGCCGCGCTGGAGCAACTGTCGCAGACGGCGCCGGAGGAGGATTACCTCGTCTCGTGCGCCACGATCCATCCACGCAAGAATCCCCTGTTGCTCGCCGAGGCCGCGCACGCCGCGAAGGTTCCCGTCGTCTTCCTTGGCAAACCCTACTCGCAGGACGATGATTATTTCCAACGGTTCAAGGCGCTGATCGATGGCAAATACGTCCGCTATCCCGGCTTCGTGACCGAGGCTGAGAAGTATCGCTGGCTGCGCGGCGCGCGCGGCTTCGCGTTGCTCAGCCGTTACGAGAGCGGGTGCATCGCCGTTTACGAGGCGGCGGCCGCAGGGTTGCCGTTGTTCCTGTCCAACCTCCCGTGGGCTGCGCGAAGTTATCCCGCCGCAAAGAATCTTTGCCTCGCCGATCTCGGCAGTGCCGGCAGCGTTGCGGCCAAACTGGCGGCGTTCTACCAGCAGGCGCATCGCAGCTCGACGCAGACCTTCCCGGTTTACACGTGGAGCGAAGTGGCCCGGCAATACATCCAGCTTTACGAAAAGGTCCTCTCCCGGTAAAGCGACTCAGCGACCATGCCTGAGCCCGCCACGAAATCCGCTCCGCCGCTCGCCGAACGCCCGTTGCAAGTGTTCGCGTCCTGCCGTATGCGCGACATCGAGGTGCTCGAAATCGTCGCGCGCAAACTCCCGGAAACCGTCCCGCTGAAGCAATTCATCGTGTGCGCGCCCGACAGTGAATGTGCGACGATGCAACGGCGGCTCGGTTCGCGGGCCAATGTGCTGGCGGAAGACTCGATGATTCCCGGCGTCACGATTGCGCGGGTGCGGGCATTGCCGATGGAGCGTTTTCCCGGCGCCGCGGGCTGGTATTTTCAACAGTTGCTCAAGCTGCAATTCGCCTTCGCCGACCCTGCGGACGATTACTATCTCATCTGGGATGGCGACACTGTGCCGCTGCGGCCCATGCGTTTCTTTGACGAACAGGGCCGGATGTTGCTGACGAAAGCGACGGAGCATCACGCCCCTTACTTCGAGACTTACCGCACGATCTTGGGCGAGGAGGCGAACTTCGAATTCTCGTTCATCGCGCAACACATGGTCGTGCAGAAGTCCGTTGTGCGTGAGCTGCTCGGTCGCGTCGAGGCGCGTTTGCCCGGCGAGGGCAACTGGGCGTGGAAGCTGATGACCGCGTTGCCGCATCAGGGGCTGAATCTCTTTTCGGAATATGAGACCTGCGGGCACTTCGTGAAGAACCATTACCCGGAGCGGGTCCGGTTCATCGAACGCTCGTGGCGCCGCGGGCGGATGGATCATCTCGGTCAATCCGTGCCGACGGAGGCCGAACTCGCTGAGGCTGCGAAACAATTCGACTACGCCGCCTACGAACGGGCGTCGCGCGGCTGGCGGCGCTGGGCGCGCTGGGCGTATCGCACGTTGAAGGGCGGGGCTTAAACCTGCTTGTGCCGGAAGCAATCCACGGTGTGATCGTTCACGATCCCGACGGCCTGCATGAACGCGTAGCAGATCGTGCTTCCCACGAACTTGAAGCCGCGTTGCTGGAGCGCCTTGCTCATCGCATCCGATTCGGGCGTGCGCGCGGGGATTTGTTTCAATGACTTCCACGCGTTGCGCTTGGTCTTCCCGCCAGTGAACTGCCAGAGGAACTGGTCAAAGCTGCCGAGCTCTTCCCGCAACTTCAGATAAGCACGAGCGTTCGTCACGGCGGCGTTCACCTTGAGCCGGTTTCGCACGATGCCCGGATCGGCGAGGAGCGCGGCGATCTTCTTTTCCGAGTAACGCGCCATCTTCTCCGCATTGAAGTTGTCGAACGCGCGATAGTAGTTGTCTTGCTTCTTGAGGATTGTGATCCAGCTCAAACCAGCCTGCGCGCCATCGAGGATGAGCTTGGCGAACAGCCGTTGATCGTCATGTTCCGGAACGCCCCAGACTTCGTCGTGATAGCGCACATAGAGGTCACTGTTCAGGCACCACGGGCAGCGCGGGCGAGCATCGGGTGGAACGTAGGCAGATTTCATGGGGCGAGTTTGGCGGCGGCGGATGTGGGGGAAAGAAAAAAGGCGCGGCTGTCAGGCCGCGCCTAGGTTAAAATGGACCGCGTTACTTCTTCGGCGAAGCGCCGGCGAGGCTCAACGTGAGCTCGATCTCGTCCGAGACTTTGTCGGTCGGTGCGCCGGGGTTGATGCCGTAATCGGTGCGCTTGATGTTGAACTTGGCGCGGATGACCAGCAGGTCTCCCGGCATGTTCGGCACGCGCTGGCTGAGCTTGTCTTTCAAATAGCTCAGCTTGACCGGCACCGTGATTTCCTTGGTCACGCCGTGCAACGTGAACTTGCCGGTGACGTCTGCCGTCACATTCGCCCCTTCGTGCTTCACCTTTCCGACTTTCGTCGCCTCGAAGGTGATTTCCTTGAATTGCTCGACGTCCAGCCATTGAGCTCCTTGCATGTGCCCGAGCATGGTCGGGTTCGGCACCGTGAGCGACTTCGCATCGACGACGATCTTGCCGGCGAGTGACTCCGGCTTTTCCGGATCGTAATTCACTGTGCCGGAGATGCCGTGCGCGGTGCCGTTGATGGCTTCAAGCGGCGCATCGAGCTTGAACACAGCGTTGTTGACGCCCTTCGGGTCTTTGAAGTCGAACGCCTGCGAACCGGCGAAAGCCGATCCGGCGAACGCAAAGGAGGCTGCGATGCTGAGGATGAGTTGTTTGTTCATGTTACTGCTGGTTGTTTGTTTTGGTTGTCTTGAAAAGGAAAGAGGCGCCCGCCAACACGGCTGCGCCGATGAGCCCAACACCGAGAAGTTCGACACCCATGACGAACTTCTTTTGTTGCACCGGATTTTCCAAGCCAGTCACGGCGTCCACTTCGACGACCGTGACGCTGGTCTTGGTCCAGCCGCTATGTGCGCCGGTCGCCAGCCACGCGCCCAGGGTGGCAAGTGCCAGCACCAACGTTGCAATGCGAAATGCCTTTCGCACGAGATCTCAGAGGTGTTGCACCAGTTGCTTTTCCGGCAACCGGACTTTGCGCAACGTGGCGTATTTGTCCACTGGCGCCCGATAACCGAGCGCACAGCAGACCGTGGAAGCGAACCCGCTGCCC
This sequence comes from Verrucomicrobiota bacterium, assembly GCA_041181065.1. GTDB lineage: Bacteria > Verrucomicrobiota > Verrucomicrobiia > Limisphaerales > DSYF01 > DSYF01. The sequence continues at coordinate 28,520 of JBEGQI010000162.1, forward strand.
TTCAGACCGAGGATGTCGTCGTATTTATCCGGCTCAAAACCCTCGATCGGGCAGGCATCGATGCCGAGCAGGGCGGCACTGGTCATCAAGTTGCCGAGCGCGATGTAAGACTGACGCGCGGCCCACTCAGGGATCATCTTCGAGAGCGTGCCGCCGGTGATGAGGCTGCCGGTCATCATGTCGCGATAGCCCTTGAGCGATTCCGCCGGGATGTCGCGGACTTCAGCCGTGCGGGCGATGAACGCATCGATATGTTCGGCCCCGAGTTTCGTGCGCGAGGTAAAGACGACGTAGTGGGAGCAATCCACCACCTGCTTCTGTCCCCACGTCGCCGGCATGAGCTTGGCGCGCAACTCGGCATTGGTGATGACCAGGAACCGGTAGGGTTGCAGGCCGAAGGAGGACGGTGACAAAATCAGGGCGCGCTCCAGCGCGGCCCAGGCGTCGGAAGAGATCTTCCGCGTCGCATCAAACACCTTCGTCGCATAGCGCCATTCCAGCGCGTTGTTCAATTGTTCGTTCGTTATGTTTCTCATGTTCTGAAATTGACCCGCCCTATTTAACTCAGATTCCGCCGGGCGCAACCCGGCATGCGGAGATTTTTGGTCGCCCAATCAGTTGAGCAGGTTCGCGCGAAAGAATGTGATCATGCTGAGGAACATGAAGTCTGCATTCTTTTTTTTCTGGAAGCCGTGGCCCTCGTCCTTGGCCATCAGATACCACGCGACACCGCCGCGGTCGCGCACCGCCTTCACCACCTGCTCCGCTTCGGTCACCGGGACGCGCGGGTCGTTCAATCCCTGCACCACGAAGAGCGGCTTGCGGATCTTCTCCACATTAGTCAACGGCGAGATGTGTTGCAGGAACTCCGCCATCGCCGGATCGCGCTCGTCGCCGTATTCCACGCGGCGCAGGTCGCGGCGATAATCCTGCGTGTTCTTGAGGAACGTCAGGAAGTTCGAGATGCCCACCACATCGATGCCGCACCGCAGCCGGTCGCTGTAATGCGTCAGGCACGCGAGCGACATGTAGCCGCCGTAACTGCCGCCTACCACCGCGATGCGGTCCGCATCCAGCGCCTTGTCCTGCGCGGTAAAGTCGAGGAACGCCGCGATGTCGCGCACGGAATCCTCGCGTTTGAAACCGTTGTCCAGCGCGAGGAAAGTTTTGCCGTAGCCTTCCGAGCCGCGGACGTTCGGATAGAAAATCGCGATGCCCAGCTCGTTGAGGTAATAGTTGTTCCGGCTTTGGAAGATGGGCCGCGACTGGCTTTCGGGCCCGCCGTGGATGTTCACGATGACCGGGCGTTTGCCGGGGAATTTCTTTGGGTCCGGGCGATAGAGGAAGCCAGACACCTGCAAGCCGTCGAAGCTCTTCAGCTTGATCAATTCCGGCTCGATGAAGTTCGTCACGGGCATGCCGCCGGTCTCGCTCTCCGTCCAGCGCTCCACTTTGCCGGACTTCAGGTCGAACGAATACACATCCGCCGGTGAACGTGCCGAGGTGAAGTTGAACGCGATCTCGCGCCCGTTCTCATGCCACGCCACGCCGCCCGGGATACCCATCGGCAGCTTGGGCCCGTTCAGCCCCTTGCCCGAACGCGCATCGATCAGATGCAATTTGCCAACGCCATCCTCATTCGTGATGAACGCGATGGTTTTGCCATCCGGCGACAGCTCGAACTCATCCACATTCCACGCGATGTTTCCGCTCAGCGCCCGCACCGCGCGCGTCTTCAGGTCCATCTGGACGAGTTGCAGGAACTCGGAACCCTTGTCGCTCGTGAAATAGATGGTCTTCCCGTCACGCGCGAACTGTGCAGCGCCATAGGCCACCGATTCCTTTTCGTCCGGCGTGAGCAATTCCTTCGTGCCAGACTTCACATCCAACAACCACAGCCGGCTTTTGTTCGCCGAGATCAGCTCGTTCAGCAACAACTTCGATTCGTCCTCCGACCAGTCCGACGGACTCCAGCCGCCGCCGCTCAATTCGCAGAGCGACCGATCCGTCTTCGGCTCGGCGGGGTTCATCACATAAATGTCCGTGTCACGACCATTGCGGCGCGTGGACGTGTAGGCGATCTGACTGCCGCTGCGGGTGAAGCGCGCGCCGCTGTTGCGCGACTTGCCGTCCGTCAGCAACGTGATGCGGCCGGTGTCCGGGTCGAGTCGGAACAACTGATAAAATTCGCCGCCGCCCTTGTCCTGCGAGAACACGATGTAACGACCGTGCTTCGGCTGCCAGTGCCCGCCGCCAACCGGTTCGGGCGTGAATGTCAGCTGTCGCCGGGCGCCACCCGGCATCCGCACCTCGTGCAGTTGCACTGCGTCGGCAAAGCGCGTGGTGATGAGCAGCTCGCGCTTGGTCGGATGCCAGCCATTGAACGCGGCGGCGCGAAATTCGAGATAGCGTCCGGCCTCGGCCTTCAATTCCGCCGTCGGCACTGGCACGCTCTCGGCGACTAGGTTATCAGGAACTTGAGCGCGGCCCGCGACGACCATGGCGGCGAGCAACGTGGCGATAAGGATGGAATGCTTCATGGCAATGTGCGCAACACGTTGAGCAAGTCGCGAAGGAAGTTCAACTCCGACCCGCGGTTGATCGGGATTTGTGCCAACTCGGCATGGCCGCGCGACTCAACTGTGTCACTTCGACCAAGCCTGCCGTTCCAGAATCGATGAAATCCCGCAAAATTCACCAAAAATGTGCATAAAACCCAGGGGCAAACGTTGGCATCCGTTAAGCAATTAAGGACTCGCGTTTAGCGCAACAACAACGACAACGAAAGGACACAAACTATGAAACTAGTTCGATTCCAGAATCCCGTCATGAATCCGTGGCCCACGTTTGGCCGGCTCTCCGACCTGCGTGAGGAACTCGATCGTCTCTTCGAGGCGCCGTTCGGGCAGGTCAGCCGTTCGTATGAGGGCTGGTCACCCGCGATGGAGCTCGTCGAGAGCAAGGACAACGTCGTGGTGAAGGCCGAGCTGCCCGGCATGAAGAAAGAGGAGATTGAGGTGACGTTACACGAGGGCATCCTGAGCATCGCCGGCGAACGCAAGAGCGAGCACCAGGATGAGGAAGGCGGGCTGTATCGCACCGAGCGATTCTATGGCCGCTTCCAACGCGCCATCACGCTGCCCGCGCCCGTCGCCGGCGACAAAGTGAAGGCCGACTACAAGGACGGCGTGCTCACGATCACGCTCCCCAAGACCGAAGAGGCCAAGCCGAAGCAGATCGACGTGAAAGTCAGTTAACCGAATGCAGTCAATACACCCCGCACGGCTTAGCCGTGCGGGGTTTTGCATTGGCAATGCTGTAATCGACTTGCTTCCACTGCGCTCGGCTGGACAATCATTGCCGCATGGCCCGTTTCGAACGCGTTCCCCTTTCGCTTGCCGAATGGGGAAAAATTTTCGCGACCTTCGACGACCGGATTGTTTTCCAGTCGCCGGAGTGGCTGGCCTTTCTCGCTGAAACACAAGGCGCGGAACCAGTTTTCGCCGAGCTCAAAGACGGGAACAATTCCCTCGGCTGGCTCGCCGGGATGGTGTTCAAGAAGATGGGCCTGCGCATCTTGGGCACACCGTTCCCCGGCTGGTCCACCCCCTACATGGGCTTCAATCTCAAGCCTGACGTGCCGCGCCGCGTGGCCATCGAGGCCGTGCAGGAGTTCGCCTTCAAGCAACTCGGCTGCGCGCACGTCGAGCTGGTGGATTCGTTCCTTAACACCAACGACATCGCGGGGCTCAGTTTCACGCACAAGCTCAACCCGACGCTTGAAGTCGATCTCACCCAGCCCGAGGACGTCCTCTTCGCCAACATGACCAAGTCGTGCCGCTGGACCGTGCGCAAGGCGGAGAAGAATGGCGTGAAGATCGAGGAAGCGACGGATATTGAGTTCGCGGATGAAGTCGCTGCGCAACTCGCCGAGGTATTCTCAAAGCATGGGCTCGCGTTGCACTTCGGTGCCGAACGCGTCCGGGCGCTCATCAAACACCTGCAACCCGCCGGCTCACTACTCATGTTGCGGGCGCGCGATCCCGAAGGGCGCTGCATCGCGACGGGCATTTATCCCGGCTTGAACCACACGTCGTTCTACCTCATCGGTGCGAGCTGGCGCGAACATCAGAAGTTGTATCCGAACGAGCTGATGCTGTGGACGGCGATGTTGAAATGGAAGCAGCGCGGTGCCCGCGTGTTCAACATGGTCGGCAACATGGAATTCAAGCAGAAGTTTGGCGGCCGCGAAACGGCGGTGCCGCAGCTCTCAAAGTCGCGCAACGCGTTCATCGGTTTTGTGCGGCAGAAAGCCCCGGCGATGAAGAAAGCCGCGATGCGCTTGGCGTGGCGGTTGAAGGGCGGCGCAAAATCCAAGCCGGGCGAATACGTGGAGATCCCCGCGAAAAAAGAGGACGCGGAGAGTTAAGCGCTCACCTGCGCCACCACGGACTTCAGTTTCGCGCAGACTGCATCCACCTGCGCTTCATTCATCCACGGGGAGAGCGGCAAGCAGATGACTTCGCCACAAAGCCGGTGCGCGTTCGGGAAGTCCGCTGGGTTCAGATGCTCGTTGAAGGCCCAAAGCGAAATGGTGTAAACGCCGCGCCGATACAGCTCCTCCTTCACACGGTCGCGAATTCGCGCATCCGCTCGCACCGTGTAATGGCTTAACGCAAATGACGACGCAGGCGGGCAACCAACCCCAGCCACCGCCGCTAAATTTGTTTGATACCGCCGGGCCAATGCCACGCGCTTCGACCGCACGGCTTCGGCCAGTTCCAGATTCTTCAGCGAGAGACCGCGATCAATACGCGTCGATGGGATGCGCCATTCGCCGCTGCAAGTGGAGTCGTCTAACCACGCGGGCGGAAAGCCTGGGGTCGATTGAATTGTTTGCGGCGCGCTCGCTGCCGCCTGCCGCGAACGCAATGCCCGCGCCTGATACCAAAGTTTGCGCGTGAGCGAGAAGACGATCGGGTTCTGCGCGGCGGTGCGCAGCGTAATGCCCGCGGCGCGATTTGCAGTGAGCTGGAAGCTACCCGACATGAGCATCACGTCGCGAAGCTGACGGACTCTCGACGCCAGTGCGGCGTCGCGCGTGAAGCCCATGGCGCCCCAACCCGCGTAAGAGTTTTTCCCGGCGCCAAAGCTGACGACGGCAAAATCATTTCCACGCAAGCGCTGAAATAATTCAGGCTGCGGCACAGCCATCGCAGAATCCACGATGCGGATGCATGGCGCGGATGCGCTGGCGGCCGCGAGCCAGTCGAGGTCGTAGGTGTGGCCAAAAGGTTCCGAGAGCACGAGAGCGTAGGCACCGGTCATCGCGGTTTGCAACGATTCCTGGTGCATCGCGAAGGAATCCGCCGCCGCGTCGATGATTTGAACCTTGCCGCCTGCGCGGACCATTGCTTCGTGCACGACCGAGCAGGTGTAGGCCGGGCCGATCACCTTGGTGTTCGGTGCTATTGCCGCCCGCAATGCCCAGCCGATGCCCGCCCGCGCGGAGGGCAGCCAGACCGCTTCGGAGCATCCGCTGGCCCGGGCATGCGCCGCCTCGCAAAGCTGCAACGACTTGGCATCGCGATGCGGCATCAGCGCTGCCGCAAGCACGGCACCCACGCCAAACGCCGGTCTGTGCAGCGGGATCATTTCGCAGTGCCGGGATTTGATCGGGCGGATTCGAAGACGTAGAACGCCTGTCCCCAATGGATTGCCTCGAGCTTTTTCTGGAAGGCACCGTGCGCCGCGATGGTGTCGGCATGATTCACCCCGACCATCGCCCGTTCAGAATAGATGATCGTCAGAGGTCGGCGGCGCTCACGCGAACGCGCCGCCAGCTTGTCCAGCACCTTGCCGAGGAACTCGCCGGAGAATGGGCGGAACATGAAGAACACGTCGTCGTCCGACGTCGCGCAATAATCGAGCGCGTCCATCTGGCGGATCTCGATGGTTGCTCGTTGCGCTGGCGGCAGACGGCACGTCGCGATGTTCGCCTGCGCGACCTCGCAGAACTCGGCGGCCAGTTCCACCCCGGTGGTCTTTGCAAAGCCGTATTCCGCCGCGAGGATGCAGATGCGGCCGAGCCCGCTACCCACGTCGCAGAAGCGCGATTCGCGCGGAAGGTTCAGTCGTTTGAAGATGCGGCGCACTGCCCAGCCATTGGTTGGGCCATATTGGGTGGCGTCACGCAGCCGTTCGGGATTGAACGACGTCTGGTTGAGCACGATGAAGCCACTCGTCTTCACGCGGTAACGGCGATCGAACGTCTTGAACCAGCGGTCATCGATCGTTCCGGCGAGCAACGAACAGGTCCCGCCCAGCCCGAGACCGCCCAGCAAGGCGCGGAGCCGGCGCCACGCCGAGGCGAATGAATGGTTGCGCAAGAGTGCTGACATGGTTGCCCGGCGAAAAATTGGGCATGGGCTGCGCGATTGCAATGCCGGAGTGAACGCGCGGTGAATAGCTTTCGCTTTTCAGCCGTCGCGGGTTCGCCTAGCTTCGCGGCTCACAATTTTAAAAAGCATCACATGAGCGTATTGATTGTCGGTTCGACGGCGCTGGATTCCATCAAGACCCCCAAGGCTTCCAATCCGAAGTTGCTCGGCGGTTCCGCGAGCCACGCGGCCGTGGCGGCCAGTTTCTTCAGCGACGTGAACCTCGTCGGCGTTGTTGGTGAAGACTTTCCCAAGAAATACACTGCGCTCTATCAACGCCACGGGCTCGACCTCACGGGCTTGCAGGTAAAGCCGGGCAAGACGTTCCACTGGGCCGGCGAATACGAGGTGAACATGAACCGTCGCCGCACGCTCGCCACCGAGTTGGGCGTGTTCGAGACGTTCTCGCCTGATCTGCCGGAAGCTTACAAGACGTCGCCGTTCGTGCTGCTGGCGAACATCGCACCGGCGTTGCAACATCACGTCCTCGACGAGATGCAGAAGCCGAAGTTCGTCGCGGCAGACACGATGGATCTCTGGCTGAACATCGCAATGGCCGACTTGCTGCGCCTGCTCAAGCGCGTGGACCTGTTCGTGTTGAACGACAGCGAGGCCGCGCAGTTGGTGAAGGAAGACAACGTCGTTGCCGCGTTGTCCAAGCTGCACAAGCTCGGACCGAAATACGTCATCATCAAGAAAGGCGAGCACGGTTCGATCCTCTCCGGGCCCAACGGATTGTTCATCGCGCCAGCCTTCCCGTTGAAGAAGGTCGTGGACCCGACCGGCGCTGGCGATTCATTCGTCGGTGGTTTGATGGGTTATCTCGCGGGCTCCAAGGGGCCGATCGAAACCAATCTCCGCCGCGCGATGGTTTATGGCAGCGTGACGGCGTCGTTCTGCTGCGAAGGCTTCGGGCTCACCCGGACCACCCGCACGACGCGCGCCGACATCGAGAAGCGCGTGAAGGAATTGCTCCGTCTGGCGGCGGTCTGACGAGCCTGCGAACAAAGGCCGACGGGCGCTTACCTTGACAGCCCTCCGTTCGCGCCTATCTTCGGCTCACGTTTGATGCAAACCGAATCCTCACCGGCCACCGCCGACGAACCTGGTGCGCCCACCTCCCGCGCGCAGACGCTCAAGGAGTTCAAGTCTGTCGGGCGCGGGTTCTGGTCCAATGTTCCAGACGCCGACTGGAACGACTGGCACTGGCAGCTCAAGCATCGCATCACCACGCCCGAACAGCTCAACCGGCTCATGCCCTCACTCACGCCGGAGGAATTCGCCGGCGCCAAGCTCGCGAACCACAAGCTCGCGCTCGGCATCACGCCCTACTTTTTCAACCTCATCAATCCCGCCGACGAGAATTGCCCCATCCGTTGGCAGGTGATACCGCGCGTCGAGGAAACCCACACCGCCGAGTGGGAGATGACCGACCCGTGCGGCGAGGATGCGCATTCGCCGGTGCCCGGCCTCGTGCATCGTTATCCGGATCGCGTGCTGTTCCTTGTGACGGACCGCTGCGCTTCTTATTGCCGTTACTGCACCCGCTCGCGCCTTGTCAGCAATGCGACGGGTTACGATTTCCATCCTGAGTTCAACAAGCAGATCGCCTACATCCGGTCGCACCCGGAAGTGCGCGACGTGCTGTTGAGCGGCGGAGACCCGCTGCTGTTCAGCGACGAGAAGCTCGAGCATCTGCTCGCGCAGTTGCGTTCGATTCCGCACGTGGAATTCGTCCGCATCGGCACGCGCATCCCGATCTTCCTGCCGCAACGCATCACACCCGAGCTGTGCACGATGCTGAAGAAGTATCATCCGCTGTTCATCAGCATTCACTCGAACCACCCGCGCGAGTTGACCGCGGAAGTGCGCGAAGCGCTCGGGTGTTTGGCGGATGCCGGCATCCCGCTCGGCAATCAATCCGTCCTTTTGCGCCACGTGAACGACGACCCGGTCATCGCGAAAGCACATGTGCAGAAGCTGCTGATGTGCCGCGTGCGTCCGTATTATCTTTATCAGTGCGATCTCATCGCTGGCTCTTCGCATTTACGCGCGAGCGTGCGGCGCGGGCTGGAGATCATGGAGGATTTGCGCGGTCACACGACCGGTTACGCCGTGCCGACCTACGTCATCGACGCCCCGAGCGGGGGCGGCAAGGTGCCCGTGTCGCCCGAATACGTCCTCAGCCGCAACGGTGACCGCGTGGTCATCCGCAATTACGAGGGCAAGATCTTCGAATACCCCGAGGCCGCTGACGGCACCCCGCTGTTCAAGGCGCCGCACTCTGTCGAGGAACCTGAATTGGTCTGACGGGCGCCTTCCGGGACCGTTTAACCAGAAAAATGGTTGGCAACTTCCCTCGTCCTTGTGGAACATTTAACCCATGAGTGAGTCCGATACTTTGATGACCGTGAAGGTTTCCGTGGAGGACATCCAGAGAGGATGGCACGACCTTAAAGTGCGTGTCGCCCAACTGGAGGCCGAACGTGAAGCCATGGAGAAGGAAAACAAGGAACTTCGCTCGCTTCTTGAACGCACGGTCGAGCATCGCGCCAAGTCGCACACCGACCTCATCAATCTCCTTTCCGGTCTCGTCAGCAAATTGCCGCTCAACGATGCAGGCGTCATCATTACCCGGTTGATGGAACACAACACGCACGTCGGCGAAGTCTGTGCCGCGCTTGCGAAAGGCAAGATCGAGGCGACCCAGATCCAGCCGCAGATGATGCGCCAGCTCGACGAAGCCAAGCGCAATCTCAAAGCCGCCGTCGCGCCGTTGATCGAGGAACTCATCAAGCTGGATTCGCCGATCGACCACGAGCTGCTCAAATCGTTCGCGGTGAACCCAGAACTGTTCTTCACGCCGCAAGCAAATCGCGCGAATCGTGGTTACGTCAAAGGCCAGGTGCCGCGCAAACGCATCCTCCGCGAATTTGGTGAAGCCTCGCTGGCTTTCTTCACCGACGTCACCACCGACCCCAAGCTCAACCCGCGCCCCAACCCCGACGACATCATGCTCGTCATCAATCCGGCGTTGGACGCGTTGCTGGCGCAGAACCCCAGCGTCGTGCCGGACAAGCACGCCGGGTTGCGCGCGTTGAACCAACGCATCCAGCGCAGCAAAGCCACGACCGACGAAGCGCGCGCGCAGAAACAAGCCTTCCTCCGGCTGTCATTCGTGCTGGAGCTGCTGCACTATTACGAGAATCAGAACACGGAAAGCCCCGAGGTCGTCTTCGCGCAACGCATGCCGCCCATCATCGAGCAGCTCGTCGTCAGCAATCCGGCCGACAATTTGAACGACAAGCTCGTCGTCCTCGCTGAAAGCCTGCTCGCGCACGTCATCAACAACGACCACCGTCTTTCCATCATCAACAACATCGGCAAGTCCGGTGGCGCGGGACGTTCGCTGCGTTTCGTGTTGCGGCTGCGCAACGAAAAGGCGCCGACCGACAACCCCATCGTGCTCACCGAGGTGTTACCCGACTTCATCAAGCACCTCTGCACCCCGACGCCGCAGCAACCCGCGCAGCAGCAAGCCGTGCTCGAAGTCCTCAAGTTTCTCATCCCCGATCTCCAGAAGCTCGTGCTCAAGGCGTTGATGAACACCGACCGCCTCAACAAATCCGAGGCTGACACCTTGACCAAGATGCTTTCCAAGGAACTCGGCCTCACCAGTCTCGAAGTCGCCACCAAGGCCGCCGCGACGCTCACGCCGGAGATGGAACGTCAGCTCGCCTGGGGCAAGATCAAGGACATGGTTACCAGCCGCGCCGATCCGACCGCCATCGCTGCCGCCATCCGCGACCGCCTCCACGCGAAATACGAGTCCGACGAGATCAAGCAAAGCTGGGTGGTGCTCACCGAAGCCGACCCCATGTCGTTCATCCGCACGTTTTGCCAATTGCCGTATCTCTCCACCGGCAAGACCGACTCCATCGCGCAACCCGTGCTCGAATCCTACGTCGTCCGCCTGACGCACGAGAAATACGCGCCCACCTACAACAAAGTCACCACGAGCCTGAAGAACATGTTCAAGGCCAAGCCCGACAGCCCGACGCTCGTGAACTTCATCTCGCTCGTGCGCTGGGTGGACGCCCACGCTGCCGACAAGATCAGCGCCGACATCGGGATGACGGCCGTGGCGCGATAACACCCATTCCGAGTGAATCGGAAGAAGAAAATCCTGCTCGCCCTTGGCCTGCTGCTGCTGGCGGGGTTGGCTTTGATCTGGACAATCGGCACCAGCCTCATCGCGGCCCATCGCGTGCAGGTCGGCCCGGCTCCGACGGAATGGCACGCGCAAACCATCCAGCTCGCCAGCTCAAGCGGCGCGACCTTGAGCGGTTGGTGGATTCCCGGCGAACCTCACCAAGGCGCGGTCATCTTGTTGCATGGCGTGCGCAGCACGCGGGCCGGCGTGTCCAATCGCGTCCCGTTTCTCCACGCACAAGGTTGCTCCGTCTTGCTCTTCGACCTGCAAGCGCACGGCGAAAGCAGGGGCGAACACATCACCTATGGCAAACTCGAATCGCTGGATGCTGCCGCGGCGGTGGCGTTTGTGCGGACCAACGCTCCGGGCGAACGTATCGCGGTCATCGGCACTTCGCTCGGTGGCGCCGCTGCGTTGCTGGCCGAACCGCCCCTCAACGTTGATGCGCTCGTGTTGGAATCGGTTTTCCCCACCTTGCAACAGGCCACCGAAGACCGGCTCGCGATCCGCTTCGGTTGGACCGGCAAGTTCCTAGCGCCGCTGCTCACGTGGCAATTGCGCCCACGCCTCGGCATCGGGGTGGATGAATTGAAGCCCATCGAACACGCGCGCAGCAACACGATCCCCAAACTCTTCATCGCGGGCACCACGGACCAGCACACAACGCTGGCGGAAAGCAAGGCGCTGTTCGCCGCCGCTGCCGAACCGAAGGAACTCTGGCTCGTTGAAGGCGCACACCACACGGACATGTATGGTTTCGGCCCCGCCGAATACGAGCAACGCGTCGGCGCGTTTCTGAACAAGATCATTCGCCGCGACCCCGCCACCAAGCCCTGACATGCCGCGTGAAAGCCTCCCAGCCAAGACCGCACGCACGCAGCAGATCATCGCGGGCCTCAAGCGCGCCTACCCCGAGGCGCATTGCGAGCTGAATTACTCCACGCCGCTCGAACTGCTCATCGCCACCATCCTCTCCGCGCAATGCACCGACAAGCAGGTCAACATCGTCACCGCGGAGCTGTTCCAGAAATATCGCCGCGCCGAGGATTTCGCGAACGCCACGCAGGAGCAGCTTGAGGCGGACGTGCGCCGCATCGGCTTCTTCCGCAACAAGGCGAAGAACATCCGCGCCTGCTGCCAGAAACTCCTCGAACGTCACGGCGGCGAAGTCCCGCGCACCATGGACGAACTCCACGCACTCGCTGGCGTCGGGCGCAAGACCGCGAACGTCGTGCTCGGAAACGCCTTCGGCATCAACGTCGGCGTCGTGGTGGACACTCACGTCGCCCGTCTCTCGCAACGCCTCGGCCTCACGCGCGCCACCGCACCCGAGAAGATCGAGCTCGAACTCATCCAGCTCGTGCCGCAAGCCGAGTGGACGCTCTTCAGCCATTGGCTCATCTGGCACGGCCGCCGTCGCTGCTCCGCGCGCAAACCCGATTGCGCCCATTGCGAGCTCGCGCAGCTCTGCCCAAGCGCCGGGAAAGAATCCGCATGAGCCATTGGCACCTCCTCAACTCCGGCCCCTGCGATGCCGCGTTCAACATGGCGCTCGACGAGACCTTGCTTGAATCCATGCCCCACCTTGGCCGGCCCGCGCTCCGCTTCTACGGCTGGACGCAACCCGCCGCCACGTTCGGTTACTTCCAACACTACGCCGAGATCGAACGCACCACCCAGTTGCGTCCCCTCATCCGTCGGCCCACCGGCGGCGGCCTCGTGCCGCACGACGCCGATTGGACCTACAGCCTCGCCTTTCCCACCATGCACGAATGGTATTCCCTCGCCGCCACGGAAAGTTACCAGCGCGTCCACGAGTGGGTCCGCGATTCCTTCACCAAACTTGGCGTCGCCACCGAGCTCGCGCCGTGCTGCCGCAAGACCGCGCCGGGCCAATGCTTCGTCGGCTACGAAAAATCCGACGTGCTGTGGCAGGGCAGGAAGATTGCCGGCGCCGCACAACGCCGCACCAAACACGGCCTGCTCATCCAAGGCTCCGTGCAACCGCCGCCGTTGAACCTCGCCAAAGCCGACTGGCAAGCTGCGCTCTGCATCGTCGCCATCGGGCAATACTGCACTGGCTGGGATGAACTCGTGGTGGAAGGCGAACTCCTCGCCCGCACCGAAGCGCTGGAGAACAGCCGCTACGCCACCCGCGACTTCAACCAGAAGCGGTAAGCCGTCCGCGCAAAAAGCCGCCGTCCTGCAGAAAAGCTGGACGGCGGTTTGGGTTCAAAGTTCGGCTAAGGCTGGCGCCGTAACGCCGCGAAGTTGTCGGCTGACAAGCCTGCGGTGGTGTGACAACATGCACATCAGTCATGAGTTCCCCGCGCAAAGCGATCCGTCGCGTTCTGGTCACGCTTGGCTGGTATGATTACCGCGTGCATCGCGGCATCGAGAAGTTCGCCACGGACCATAATTGGCATCTCACCGCGAATTACGCGCGGGAGAAGGTCATCCCGTGGGGCTGGGAGGGCGACGGCATCCTCGCGTGGCTCGGCGCCGGCGACGATTTGGCGGAGTTTGTGACGCAGGCCAAGTTGCCCACGGTGGACTTTAGCTTTCGCCGACCGCATCTAAGCTTTCCGCGCGTCCTCGAGGATCACAACCACGCCGCAAAACTGGTCGCCGAACATTTCCTTTCGCGGGGCTTCCGCAATTTCCTGTTCTACAGTGACGCGGACAACTGGTCTTACGAGGAGCGGGGGCGCGGGTTTGTGGAAACGTTGCGCGAGGCCGGGCATCATTGCGGCTGGTTGCGCTGGCACCAATCGATCGCCTATCGCTCGGGCCGTCAGGAATGGCGGCGCAAGCGCGATTGGCTGGCCTCCTGTCTGCAACGCGCGGAGAAGCCCATCGGCATTTTCGCCGCCAATGACGAGCAGGCGCTCGATGTCCTTGAGTCCTGCGAGAGCGCGGGCATCTCCGTGCCGGAGCAGGTGGCCATCGTGGGCGCGGAGAATTATCTGCTCGCACCCGATACAATGCCCACGCCGATCTCCAGCGTGGACACGAATCTTGAACTGCTCGGCTATCGGGGCGCCGCCTTGCTGGATGAGTTGATGCAACGCAAGGCCTCGCCCAAGCAGCCCATCCGCGTGCCGGCGGCGGGGTTGGTCGTGCGCAAGAGCAGCGACTTGATGGCGGTGGAGCACAAGGGCGTGGGCAAGGCGGTGCGTTTCATCCTGGAGCATTGCCACGAGCCGATCAGTGTGAAAGACCTCGTCAGCGTGGCGGCGATGTCGCGCCGCGGGTTGCACAAGGCGTTCATCGAACACCTTGGGCGCACTCCAGGCGAGGAGTTGCATCGCGTCCGCATCGACCGCGCGCGCCGCCTTTTGGCGGAGTCCAACCAGAAGATGGAAGTGCTGGCGCGCATGTGCGGTTATCAGAGCGCGAACAGCTTTTGCGTGGCTTTCAAGCAAACCACCGGCATGTCGCCCAAGAGCTTCCGGGATTCGCTGGTGAATTGAGCAGTTGTGTGAGCGGTGCGCTTTTTTGCGCGGAGAATGCAGAAATGCACCGTTCAACTTTGGCCGTCCGTCTGCGAGGATGAAGCGTCAACCAAACAAAACAGCCATTGAATATGCACACCCCTTCCGCATCTGTCGCCGCATGGAAATGCCCGTTGAAACGGCGCGCTTTCACGCTGATTGAGTTGCTCGTCGTGATTGCCATCATCGCCATTCTCGCAGCCATGTTGCTGCCCGCCTTGGCGAAGGCGAAGGCGAAGGCACTTCAAATCAATTGCATCTCCAACTTCAAGCAAATGGGCACGGCGTTGTTCATGTATACGGACGAAAACTCCGACTGGCTTCCGCCTGGCGGCCCCGGCGGCATTGTCAACGGCCTCGACCAGACGCAATCGCCCGCCTACGGCAGCGACACGGTTTACCGCAAGTATTTACCATATTATCTCGTGGGCTACATGGGTGCGCAGGCAGCGGCGGCGGTGCCGGCTGGCACCAGCGTCGTGTCGCGCGTCTTCGTCTGTCCCGCGTATGAAAAGGGGATGCCGGGTAACTCCTCCGGCGCCTATATTCCGTCGTCGGATGGTTACAAAAATGCCTTGTCCTACTCGTCCCTGCGCAATCTAAGCACGTCCGACTACACGATTGATTTCCTGCCCTTCGGGAAGCAAAGCGCCTCGCCGCCGGAATACTCCCACAAGCTCGGCGAAGTCCGTAACTCCAGCATGGTTTGGGCGATCGCTGACTTCGACTGGGAATGCGTCTCCGATCCGAACAGCCTTGGGACTTTGAACGGCAAAAACAAAAAGGATTCCGTCGCGGTGAAGCCGGTTCACGGCAGGACACGCAACTTCCTGTTCTTCGACGCCCGCGCCGCTTCGCGGTCAGTGCGGGGTTACAAAGAATACTGACGCCGACAAATTCGCCTCCAAATCGCCCGCGAATCGCAGCCTGCGATTGCGCGGGCGATTCGCTTTGTTTAGGTTCGCTGTGTGAGTGCGCGACTTCGATTTTTTCTCAGCTTGTTTGTGGCGGTCATGGCGGCCCTGCAATCCGGCTGCATGCCTTCATCCCAAGGGCCTGCGGATGAGCAGAAGGAGTCATTCTTTCTCAAGGGCAAGGCGCTCGAAGGCACGCTGGATTTCAAGGGCGCCATCGAAGCCTACGAGAAGGCGATCGAGGTCAACCCGCAGAACGGCTCCGCCCACTTCGAACTCGGCCTGCTTTACGAGAAGGACAATGACAACGCCGCGGCGATCTATCACTTCGAGCGTTACCTGAAGTTGCGGCCCGATTCGGAGCGGATGCAAATCGTCAAGGACCGCATCATGCAGAACAAGATGGAGCTGGCCAAGACCACCACCTACGCGCCACTCACGCAGAACACCCAGAAGCAGTTCGACGCGCTTAACGATGAAATCCGCCAGCTCCGCGCCGACAACGAAAAGCTGAAAGCGGATCTTGTGGCCGCCCAGAACCGCCCTGTCACCTCGAATCCCGGCGGTGGACAAATTCCGCAACGTCTCATCCGCACCTCTGACACGGCTCAATCCGGACAATCCACCCAGTCGTCTGGCAGCGGCGCAACGCGCTCCGCAGCTGATGCTGATTCGCGCTCTGCGGCGCGAACCTATTCCGTCAAGCAAGGGGACACACCTTCTTCCATCGCTCGGAAGTTCAATGTGAAGCTCGACAGCCTGCTCACACTCAACCCCGGCCTTGACCCGAAAAAGATGAAGGTCGGTCAGGTGGTGAAGATTCCGTCTTCCTCTTGAGCCGCCAATGGCTGTCGGCTCTGTCAAATCAAGCCGCCAGTTCGTGGTGCGACAACTCGTCCAATGAACGTTGGGGGCCGTTCAAGGCGTCGATCAGCTGGTTCAATGTGCAAGGTTTGGGCACCACCAAGTCGACAAACGAAGGCGCGGCTCCGTGGTCCAGAATATCCTCAATCGATCCTGTGACCATCACGATGCGCTGGTGTGGGTCCGTAGCCTTGATCAGGCGCGCCAGCTCATCGCCTCGCATCTGGGGCATCTCAAAATCGGTCAAGACGACGTCGAAATTGTCGCTGAGAAACATGGCCAGTCCTTGAACCCCGTTCCGCGCTGTCACTACGGCGACACCCAGACTGGACAGGAGATTCGCAATCATCTGGCGAACACCGTCATCATCATCCACCACCAACACCCGCTTTTGCCGCACTTCAATCATGGCCTGTTTCGGAATTCAGTCGGACACCGGTGAATTTTCTTACACCCTGATCCGGCCATTTCGTGATTTAATTTCACCCATGATAGCCTCTTGTCAAATGCTCGGCGGGCAGCTCCGACGGCGGTTGCACCACGATGGGTAAATAAAAGAAGAAAGAGCGATGAGGACATTACCACTGTCGCTCGCAGCGTTTTTTACTATGCCAGTGGGGAGTCCACCCAGTTCAGCTGCCGGCTCCCCATCAAGCGATGCCCTCTCCGCTCCACCGACTACAGGCAGCCCAAATTATTTTGGTGGGCGATGCGAACATCACACCGTCGCCCGCGGTGGCCAAGGAACCCGATGAGGCTAGAAAGTGAGCCGCCACCTCACCGGCGTGGGTCCGCTCCACGACACAAACCAGCGGCACAAATCTTCATTACGGTCCCGGCGGCGTCTCCTCCTCTGGCGCCGCTTTATCCTCCAGCAACGACTGCTGCATATACACGTCCAGCTGCTCCGGCTGACGCGGGAATTGCAGCGCGATCGTCAGCAGGTTTTTGAACAGCTCCAGCTGCAACGCCGTCCGCGCCGCGTTCTTCGCCGCCTTCGTCGTCGTCTTGGCACCGCTCGACGATTCACTCCCCGAATACACCGCCGTCCACGCCGTGAGGATCGCCGTCGCATCCGTGACGACCGCGCCGCCCAGCACCGACGCATGCGCTGTCACGCCATTGATCATCGTCTGCAGATGACTCGTGACCGCGTCATCCGTTGCCGATTTGAAGATGCTGCGCCCGAGCGGAAAACACTCCGCCACCTCCGACCCCTTCGTGCCGAACTTCGCCGTCAACGCGCCGTGGATTTTCCCGACCATCTCCGGCAGACCCTTGCGGTAAGCATCCTTCGCCTGCTTCCGGGCCTTGCGCACCCCGAGCTTCGTCTGGTCATCCGTGAACGAGCTCCCCACGCCGTTCAGCGCCGCGGACGTCGCCGTGATGCGCGCGGCGAAAATGGCGCCCGGATTATTCGCCGACAGCCGTTGCACATGATCCGTTGCGAACGCCAGCAACTCCGCCATGCTGATGGCCGGATCGTCGAATGGATTCATCAGGAATTTATGTAGATCAATCATACTCGTCGCTTTGATGTTTATTGTGGTGAAGACCCCCCTCCGACTCGTCATAACGAGCGCCGCTACCCCAACTCATGCCTGAATTGTAACGCGTCATGATGATTCCCCGTCCTCTGGTCCGCCCTAGTTAACCCCAAATCCATTTCCCCCGTAAATACCCACTTCTGGGTATTCAACCCCCAACTGACCCAATCGCCATTTTATCACCCAAAACACTCATCATCAGCCGCTTAAATCGAAAAAGAGCCACCTTTGGGAAAAAGCCTGTGAAAAAATTAGGTGACCCAACCCACGTTGGGAAAGCCACCATGGAAATCACCAACGACCATTCCAAGCTTGGGAAAGCCGTTCGAAAAAACACAGCCACTTCCCCCGGCTTGGGAAAGCCGCCGGGAAAATCGCCGACGACTTTTCCAAAGCTGGCAAGCCACCTGCGAAAATAAAAACGACCATCCCCACGTTGGCGAAGACGCTGAGAAAAAATCCAATGACGTTCCCAACGCGGGTTCGGTCGTTGGAGAAATCAGCGAGATAACAAACAAAGGTAGGGACATCGCGCTGCGATGTCCCCGCCCGAAACGCAGTGAAGGGCGGAACGAACGCGGTGGGAGATGCGAACGCGCAACGGTTCCGTCGCCTGACGCTGCGCTCGGCGACGGGGACGCCGCAGCGTGGCGTCCCTACCAGAAGAAGGACACACGCTCGCCGTGTTTTGGAAATGCCGTGCGCTGGGATGCGTGCGGAGATCATCGGGCTATGCTGGACTGAGTGTTGGTAGGGACATCGCGCTGCGATGTCCCCGCCCGCAGCGAAGCGAAGGGTGGAACGAACGCGGTCGGAGGTGCGAATGCGCAACGATTCCGTCGCCTGACGCTGCGCTCGGCGACGGGGACGCCGCAGCGCGGCGTCCCTACCAGAAGAAGGAGACACGCTCGCCGTGTTTTGGAAAGACCGTGCGCCGGTATGCGCGCGGAAATCGTCGGGCTATGCTGGACTGAATGTTGGTAGGGACATCGCGCTGCGATGTCCCCGCCCGAAACGCAGTGAAGGGCGGAACGAACGTGGTAGGATGTGCGAACGCGCAACGGTTCCGTCGCCTGACGCTGCGCTCGGCGACGGGGACGCCGCAGCGCGGCGTCCCTACCGGCGTGAAACACTTACGCCGTCGCCAGATTCTTCTCCAGCACGGCGGATGGTTTGCCGCTCGCATCGCCGCCGTTGGTCGCCGCCGGCAAAGCCTCCCAGACTTTGATGGGTTCGTAGAAGGTATTGCGTTGCACGGGCGTGCGGCCGGTTTCGCGGATGGCTTTCACGAGGTCGGCTTCGGCCTGCAATTGCGGCGCCTGTCCGCCCGCCATGCGGAAGATATGTTCCTCGATGATTGTCCCGTGCAGATCGTCCGCGCCGTGGCTCAACGCCACTTGCGCCAGCTTCATCCCCAGCCCCACCCAGTAGGCCGTGATGTGGTCGAAGTTGTCGAGGTAGATGCGGCTCACGGCAATCGTGCGCAACGAATCAAAGCCCGTCGGCGGCGTCTTCACCGGGATGTCGTTGTTCTCCGGCTGATACGCGAGCGGTATGAAGCCGACGAAGCCTTTGGTCTCTTCCTGCAACGCGCGGAGCTGGCGCAGATGATCCACGCGGTCCGCGAGCGTCTCCACGTGGCCAAAGAGCATCGTGCAGGTGCTGCGCTGGCCGAGCCGGTGCCACGTGCGATGCACGTCGAGATATTCCTCGGCGGATTCCTTGCCCTTGGCGATGGCGCTGCGGACTTCCTTGCGGAAAATCTCCGCGCCCCCGCCGGTCAACGAGGCGAGCCCGGCTTCCTTGAGTTCGATGAGCGTCTGCTCAACGGTCTTCTTCGCGAGCCACGCGAGGTGGAGGATTTCGATGGCGGTGAAGCATTTCAATTGCAGCCGGGGATCGAGCGCGCGGAGTTCGCGCAGCATGTCGAGGTAGTAGCTGAACGGCAGTGAGGGGTGTAGTCCGCCGACGATGTGCAATTCGGTGATACCGAGCTTCAACGCTTCGCGCGCCTTCTCGACCATCTGCGGCACGGTGAGTTCAAAGCCGTCGGCGTCGCGTTTCTTGCGCGCGAACGAACAGAACTGGCAGCTGAGGATGCAGTAGTTGGAGTAGTTGATGTAGCGATTGACGATGTAGCTGGCGCGGTCGCCGACTTTCTTCTGTCGCGCAAGGTCCGCGATGGCGCCAAGGGCGTTGAGGTCCTTGGTCTCGAAGAGGCGGAGGGCGTCAGCCTCGGAAATGCGCTGACCGGCGGCCACCTTGTCGTAGAGGTCGCGGAGTTCACTGCGTTGAACGAAGAAATGCATCGCTCGCGTATTAAAGCAGCGAAGCGGCGGTTAGGCAAATGCCGGACGGTGTTCCGCAAACCCGCGATTTGTTCCGCGAGCGGAACGTTACGGTGTTCCGTTGGAGCGTAAGTTCGGGAGGCGTTTGTTCATCCAAAAATTTTCGTGCGCAGTTTCACGTTGGAAACATTGGGGATTGTGTTCGTCGGCTAAAAGTTGCTTCCGGAAAAGCAACGCATGGCAACGTCCGTGCTAAGGAGGGTGTCGAAGCTCGTTATCCAATGGGAGTCGGAACGCGAGGTTCAAACCGGAAATTCCCGCAAGGGAATCAGGCGGGCCCTGCAAGTCGTGAGCCGTAGGCGCGCCTGAAGAAAACGGTCACGAACCAAAAACAAACAACAACATGAACCAAAAAGTAAAAGGTTTCGCCTCCCTTCTGACGGCGATGACGGCAGTGCTCGCAGCTCTGGCACTGATCACCACCATCAACAATGCCTCCGCCTCCGGTAAAACGGGCGGCGGCACGGATACCACGCCCAGTTCAGGTGGCGGCGGGACCAAGTCCGGCGGCGGCAGTGGCGGCGGTTCCGGTGGTGGTGGCGGCGGCGGTGGTGGTGGAACTACGACCACGCCGATCAGTTCCGCCACGCTGACGTTCACTGCCAGCTCCAGCGGCACGTGCACGGGCAATTACCAGATTCTCCCGTATTACCCGACGTTGCTCGACCTCGTCGTGAACGTGAGCATCAGCGGCCTCAACGTCCCGGACGGCACCGTGCTCTACGTGAACGCCGTCGGCACCGGCGGCAGCGGCATCTATCCCTACATCACCACGCCGATGACCGTCGTGGGCGGCGCGTGCAGCAGCTCGCAACACTACTTCATCTACCCGAATGTCGGTGTCGCGGGCGTGACCATCAGTGACGCGTCGGGGAACATCGTCTTCGCAGGTAATTGATTCACCCATCAACTCCGGTGGCGGGCGCTC
>JBEGQI010000163.1:0-9165 GCA_041181065.1 Verrucomicrobiota bacterium
GCGCTCGTCGGCTTCATCGGCGCGATGACGAACCTCCACTTCTGCGAGACGTGCAACAAGATGCGGCTCACCGCAGATGGCAAGATCCGCCCCTGCCTCGGCGACCATGGCGAACTGGACCTTCGCGAGACGTTGCGCCATGACAAGTCAGATAAAGCCGTGCGACAGGTGTTGCTCGCCGCCCTCGCCCGCAAGCCGCTGGAGCATTCCTTCCGCAACGAGTTCAAGCCCTGCCGTCCCATGACTGCGATCGGCGGTTAACCACTGCAAGTTCCCTTGATCTTAGCCAACGCAGTGCAGACGCGTTCCAATTCCTTCCCCGCTCGGTCAATCAGCGGCAGCGTTTCCGCAAGCGACCAATTCTTCGCCGTCTGCTCGATCTCATCGCAAAGCGCGGCGAGTTTGCGCGCACCGAGGTTGCCGGAACTGCCCTTCAGGCTGGTCGCCGCGCTGATCGTCCGGGCCAGCGACGAATAATCGTTTTGCTTCACTGCCGACCGCAGCAGCTCCAATTGCGCCGGAGCTTCCTTGAAAAACAATTCAATGATCTCAACCAACGGATCAGGCTTGCCCGGCATCCGCAACTGGCGCAAACCCGCGATGACCACGGGATCAACCACCTCATCAAGCGCCTTCTGCGAGGCACGATCCGCAAGTCCACGATGCAGCGCCGCCTCAAGTTCTGCGAGTTCGACGGGCTTGTTGATGTAATCGTCCATGCCCGCCGCCACGCATTTGTCGCGATTGTCCGCTTCCGTGTTTGCGGTCATGGCGATGATATAGACGCGCGGGCGTAGCTCGTCCACCGGCGCGTTCTTCTCGTTCTCACGGAGGTTGAAGGTCGCTTCGTAGCCGTTCATCTCCGGCATCTGGCAATCCATCAGGATGATTCCATAACTCGCGCGCTTGACCGCCTCCAAAACTTCCAAGCCGTCGCCGACGCCGTCCGCCGCGTAGCCGAGCTTCTCCAGTTGCTTGAGGGCGATCTGGCGATTGAGGGGAGAATCTTCCGCCACCAGGACGCGCACGGGCTTGGGAGCGGATGCCGGGAGGGTTTCAGTTTCGGGCGTCATGAGCAATGGATGGTGATTGGTTTAACCGATCAACTTCACACGACCTGTCCAACACTAAAGGCGACGGCGCCTTCTGCAAAGCGGCATTTCCGGTCAGGGTTTGAACGGACGCTGCCCGTCGTCGCACTGCTTCAATTCCTCCGCCAGGAAGCGGGTCACTTCCTTGAACTTCGCCGCGTTCGCGGGATGCAACGTCATCAATAGATTGTGAACTTCAAGGCTCGTCCGGGCGCACTCCTCTGCGGTGGTATCACCACTCGCTGCCGCCGGTTTGAACTCCTGCTTGCTGAAATCGCGTTCCACGAAATCAAAGAACCGCGCGATCCCCAGATCCTCGATGATTTCCCGGACCGCCGGTTGCGCGCCCACCAGTTGGATGCGCGGCGCCGCCTCGCCGACTTGCAAGGCCATCGCATTGGCCTCGAACGCCAGCACGCCGATGAACGTGCTGTCCATGGACTGGCAGGTTGAGAGGTCCAACAACAGTTGCGTTCGACCGCCTGACCGCAGGTGCCGCAACAACCGCCGGAAATCCACGCTCAATAAAAAGTTCGCACGGCCCACGACGCGCACACACGCCGCGTGGTCCCCAGCCCAAACGTAAAGTTTGCCAACGGATGGATTCATGCGTTGCCTTTCTGCGCTGTCGTCGGCTCAGCGCGCCTCTGCAGCAATTCCGTTTTCACGCAGGCGAATGCCGCTTCCAATTCGCCAACCAACAGACCGGCACTCTCCCCCTGCCCTTGCTTGGCCAGTTGCTCGATGCGTTGCGCCAGCTCCTGCACGCGACAGGCACCAATGTTGCCAGCGCTGGACTTGATCGGATGCACCGCGTCGGCCACCCCGGAAAGATTGCCCGCCGCTTGCGCCTGTCGCGCGGCGGCGACCTTTTCGCCCGCATAATCCACGAACAACTGGACCATCTTGGAAACGAACGCCTCGCCGCCGAGCTTCCGCAGTCGCTCCATCGCGGCCGGATCAAGATTGCGCGATTCGTTCATGGCTCAATTCATTTCGCCGCAGGACGCGCGAGCAGTTTTTTGATCGCATCCAACAGCACGGTTTCATCCACGATCGGCTTGGTGACGTAATCATCAAAGCCGGCCGCCAGAAATTTTTCCCGGTCGCCCGTCATCGCGTGCGCCGTCAGCGCGATCACCGGCAAGCTGCGCAGGTTCGCGTCCGCGCGGATACGTTGCAACACCTCCGCTCCATCCATCCCCGGTAGCGACACATCCAGCAGCACGAGGTCGGGCTTCTGTTTCGCCAGCCCTTCCAGCGCCGCGAAACCGGTCTCGTATTCGACCAGTTCGTAGAGCGATTCCAGGATCACCTGCACCAACAGGCGATTATCCGGATTATCCTCAACCACCGCGATTCTCTGCTTCGGCATGATATCCTTCCGCCCGCAATCTAGTTCAACTGCCGCCATTCGCCAACCGCACAACGTCCACGCCCAACAGGCAGACATCGTCCGCGAACTCCGCGCGCCCACTGAACCGCCGCACGTCCCCGATCAACGCCTCGCACAGCGCACCCGCAGGCAACCGCAAGTTCTCCTTCGCCGCCGCCTGCAAACGCGCCTTCCCATAATCCTCGGCGCCATCCGCCGAAGCCACTTCATACAAGCCATCCGTGAAGAGCAACAGCACGTCACCCACCTCCAATGAACATTCCCCCGTGCCGTAGTTCGCATCGGGATACATGCCGAGCGCCGGACCCGCCGGACGCGGCGCCGGCAATGCATCCGCTGTCCCCAACCGAC
Organism: Verrucomicrobiota bacterium; assembly: GCA_041181065.1. Lineage (GTDB taxonomy): Bacteria > Verrucomicrobiota > Verrucomicrobiia > Limisphaerales > DSYF01 > DSYF01. The sequence continues at coordinate 2,839 of JBEGQI010000163.1, forward strand.
GCCGCAGATGCAATGGCCGCGGATGACCCGCATTCGCGTAACGCAACTGGCCCGTCGCCACATCCGCGATCCCGTAGAATGCCGTGACATACATCGGCCCCTCCTCCGGTTGGATGAGCCGCGTCAACCGGCGATTCAACGCCGCCAGAAACTCGCCAGGGTCCGGCGTGCGCGGCGCCTCATTCTCCACCAGCGCATGCATCATCGCCGTCACCAGCGCGGACCGCACCCCGTGCCCCATCACGTCGCAGATGAACACCCCCGCCTGGCTCTCGGACAATGCCAGCACACTGAAGAAATCCCCCGCCAGATCCATTGCCGGGATGAACCGCGGCTCGAACCGCAACGCCGAATCGCCCAGCGCCCCATCCGCCCGGAACACCGGGAACCGCACCGGCAACAGCGATTGCTGGAGCCGCCGCGCCAATTCCAGATCCGCGCGCATCTGGGTGTTGTAGCTCGCCACCTGATCCTCCAGTTGCTTTTGTGTCAGCGCACTGTTCAGCACCCGCAACAACGGCGCCACCTCGAGCCCCGCCTTGCAAAGATAATCCTTCGCCCCCCGCTTCATCGCCTCCACCGCCACCGATTCATTGCCACTGCCCGTCAACATGATCACCGCCGGCTGCTGCGCGGTCGGCAGCTCCCGGATTTGCGCCAGCACATGCAAACCGTCCGCGCCGGGCAGATGATAATCCAACAAGACCAGGTCGTAAGACGCGCGCCCCAACTCCTCCAGCCCTCGCTCCGCCGAATCCACCCACTGCAACGTGCAGGGAAACTCCGCCCCCAGCGACAACACCAACTGCTCGACGAACGCGGCGAACACCGGATCATCATCCACCATCAACAGCGCTGGTATGGGACGACTCATGAGCAACGGCAGCGACTCGCCCGGGCACTGGAAGTAATGACGCGAACCCGGCTGACGCGGCCCGCCGCGAGAAGCATGTTCCGGGTCTAACCCCGGCTCGGTTGGGTGTCAATAGTAGGGACCAAACCCTTGACGCTCTAAGCACAGCGCATGGCCAAGCCACGAAGCCGTCATGAACATGATGTCATCTCGACAACATCAACCAAAGCGGCAGAACAAAGCATACCAGCGCAGCAAAACAAAAATAGCCAACACAGAGTCGAAATGCTTTCGGGCTCGTGTCCCGATCAACGTTCCGCTTCCAAACTCGAAAGTAGCCTGTGCGCATCCCAAAAATGACATAAAGCAACTGGCCGATAGCGACCGACCAGAAAATCACCAGCATGACCAGATGTCTCGATGTCATAAAGATGTCATAAACGCATCCAAAGTGGTCTAACGCTCCAAGCTCGGCGACCCGGCGCACGGGACGCAATAATTGCAACCGCGATAAGTCCGCCGCAACCCAGATCCAATCGTGAGGGGCCAATTGACAGGGAGCTTTGCCCTTACCTTTACGTTATCACTCTGACGAACCCTCCTGATTTCACCGGCAGTTCTTTCACCATTGCCGCACACGATACAGGCGTTGGGAATTGGTCGCGGGAAAATTCGTCAAGCCGAGGATGGCCCCGGTGCCGAAGCTCATCGGCAGGCTTTTCCAATTGGTCTCCTCCAGCGAGTTCTTGTATTCGAGCCAGTAGAGTTTTCCGTATAGCGAAGGCACCGACAGGCTGAATGCGTTGGCATTCCACCCCGCACTGGCCATCGGCAGGTCCACGGCCTGCGCCCCGCTTCCGATGATGGCGAGGCAGTGATACTGGCCGGACACCAGCGAGGTCACATTGGAAAGTCCGGCGGGCGTGACGGGTGAGCCGCTCACCCAATTAGTGACGGTGCCGTCCGATTTTAACGCCATCCCGTGATATCTTCCCGCCGCGACGCCGACAGCATTGGTCACGCCGATTGGCGTGTTGACGAAGTTGGTGGCGACGAGTCGACCATCCGCTTTCAGGATCACGATGGGAAATTCATTCGCCGCAATGGCCACCGCGTTCGTGATGTTCGGGAATGTGTAGGTGGTGCCCCACGTGAGCACGGTGCCATTCTGCTTCAACGCCACGCAGAAAGTGCCGCCGGCCGCAATGGCCACGACGTTCGTCGCCCCGGCGGGAACATTCGTGGTAGTGCTGCCGATGAATCCCCCGTCGCCCCACGCGACCACGGTGCCGTTCGATTTCAACGCCATGTTATGATAATCGCCAGCGGATATGGCGATGACGTTGGATAAACCGGCGGGCACGCTGGTGCCGCCATTGCCCCAGGCGATGACAGTCCCGTTGGAGCGCAGCGCAAGCGTGTGATCCTGCCCCGCAGCGATGGCAATCACATTCGTCGCCCCCGCCGGGACATTCGTCTGGCTGTTTAAGTTGGAGCCCCAGGCCACGACGCGTCCATTCGATTTAAGCGCTACGCTGTGGGAATTACCGACCGCAACAGCCACCGCGTTGGTCAAATCTATCGGCACGGAGCCGAGGTTGAAATTGTTGGTTTGCCCCCAGGTCTTCACGTTGAGGAACACGAGGCTCGCGTTGGAACTCAGCGTGGTGCCGATGGCATTGCTGACGAGCACCGAGTAAACACCAGCATCCGTCGGCACCAGGTTGTTCAGCACGAGGTTGGTCGCGTTCGCCCCGAAGAGCGGCACGCCATCGTGATACCACTGGCAGGTCATCGGCTTGGAGCCGTCGATGGCGACAAGGAAGGTCGTGTTGTTACCCGGATACGTTCCACGGCTGGTCGGCTGTGCGGTGATGAGGGGTTTGCTGTTCAGCACGTTCAAGTTCGCGCCGCTGCTTTCCACCGAACCGTAGGGATTGCTCACCACCACAGAGCGCCACCCGGCACGATTCGTCGTAAGCCCGGTCAATGTGAGCGACGCATTGGTCTCGCCGGGGATATCCACTCCAAAGTAGCGCCACTGGTAAGTGAACGGGCCGTTCTTCACTGCGGTCACCGAGAAGGTCACTGTGTCGCCCACATACTTGCTCTGGCTGGTGGGCGGGACCGAAATGGCGATGGGCAGGACGCTGAGGGTTGCGTTGGAAGTCTCAATCGAGCCATAGCTGTTGGAAACCACGACCGAGTAATCACCGGCCTGATTCGTCGTGACGACGGGTAGCGTGAGTTGGGCGTTGGTGGCACCGGGGAGATTGGTGCCGGAGAACCGCCATTGATAATTCAGCCCGGCACCTTCCGCGCTCACCATCATGGCCACGGCATCGCCGCCGTAAGTCGTCTGATTGGTGGGCTGGGAAGTGAGCTGCGACGGCACGACGGTGAGCGACGCGCCGGCATTGGTCTGCACGCCAAAGGCGTTGCTGACGACCACGAAATAGGAGCCGGCCTGGCTGGGTTGAGCGTTCGTGAACGTGAGCGTGGGAGCGGTCGCGCCGGGGAGATTGGTGCCGTTGAAATACCACTGATAACTCAATGGCTCGGTGCCGACGGCTTCACCTTTGAACTTCACCACGCTTTCGGCGAGCGCCACCTGGTTCGACAATTTCCAGAGCGGCTGCGGCGGGCCGTCCCCGACGAGCAACATGCCGGCCCACGTCATCGGCGCGAGTTGAAGGATGTTCGTGATCGGCAGACTGGGACCATTGATCTGGTCGCCCGTGCCCCAGCAGATGATCGTGCCGTCCGCTTCGGCAACGCAGGCCCATTGTTGTTTGGCGCCAATCTTAACGACATTGCTCAGCGTCACCGGCGGTGCGCCGAGGGTGCCGCCCCAGACCGCAACGGTGCCGTTGGTTCGCAAAGCCAGTCCGTGCGAATGGCCAAGCGCGATGGCCGTGATGCCGGAAAGTCCGTTGCCTCCGGTGCCGCCGTAACCGGTGTAACCCCAGTTGGCAACCGTTCCATCCGCCATCAACGCTGCGCTCACATCAAAGCCTGCCGCAATGGCCACGACATTGCTCACCCCGGCCGGAACGTAAGCCGAGCCCACGGTCATCCAGCCCCATGAGTCACACGTGCCATCCGATTTGAGGACCAGGCTGTGCTCGTAACCACCCGCCGCCGCCACGACATTCGAAATGGCCGGCGCCGAACTGCACCCGCCAGCCCAGACCGTCCCATCCGTCTTGACAACCAAATCATGACACCAACCGGCGGCGATCTGCGTTCCAATCACGCCCGTCTCATCGGAAGAGTTATTACCGGACCACGCCACCACGGAGCCATCACTGCGCATCGCCATGGCAAAACCGTCTCCGCCGGCAATGGCTGCTACATTCGTCAGGTTATGTTGCGGCGCCCAGACGCTGGCGTCGTCCCCGGGCCAGATGGCGATGTTGAACCCCAAGGCACGCACGCACGCGCTGACGACCAGTAAGATGATGATGGGACTCTTTCGCATGCGCCAAAGGATTGAAGCCCAGAAGTAGCCTAAACCGAGTGCCAATACAAGTGACACTGACCACAATCATGTAAAGAAGACGCCAGCCCTCACGATGGATACACGCTCAACTCCGCTTGGTTAACTGGCAGCCGCAGCGGGGCGGAATATGAATAGCCCGGGGTCAGCGAACAACGTAAGCGCAGCCCCGGGTGAACGTTCCAAAAAAACTCCCTCTCCTCATCGGATGAGGAGAGGGCCGGGGTGAGGAGCAGTTGGTTAGGGCAGACATTCCCGTTGGGGTTGGGGGAAAATAAAACGCGTGTCCCAGGGTAGGCTCGCGGACTCGCCAACCCTGGTCTGTTGGATGGAATCCCGTTGGGATACAATAATACAACCCACATCGATCGCTCGCACACCATCAGAATGCCCGGCAATTCCCACAAAATAAGGTCAAAAAACAGGTCTGGACATCGTTCGACCAATTCATCCCATTCAGGCGCAACAGGAGAGAAAAGGTCGTGTATGGCAACCGTCGGCAACCGCGTCTTCACTCCGACGACGCAGCGATGCCGTTTGCACCCACACGCAATTATATTAGTCACGCTGCGAGCGGTAGTGACGAAGTCACAGCACATCAGATGTTGTTCCAACTTGGCAAGAGCACCCGCCAACATACTTCTGCATCTCGACGTCCTTACGGAAGTAAGGTAAGCGGTGATTTTGTGACCCCCTGTTGAGCGCGGGCGGCGCGTGGTAAATGGGGGGGGTGAAAACTTCGAATCGCACTTTGCGCGCCCGGCGCACCGAACTCGGCCCGACGCGCTGAACTGCTGGCGTCGTTTGACCGGAGCGGCTTGTCCGCTGCCGCCTTCGCCTGCAAACACCAGATCCACTACACGACCTTCTGCGGCTGGCGTGCCCGCCGGGCCAAGGCCAACCCTGCGCCCGCCTTCGTGCAGGTCGAACTGACCGCGCTGCCGCCGGCTTGCGGATTGATCGTCGAGCTGGGCGGTCGGGCCCGGATGAGGATTGAGTCGCCCGATCAACTCGCTCTGGCCGCGCAACTGCTGGAACACCTCAACGCCGCCCGCCCATGCTGAGCTTTCATGCGCACCTCAAGGTGTTCGTCGCCACCGCGCCCTGCGACCTGCGGTTGAGTTTCAACGGCCTTTGGAGCGCGGCCCAGCACCAGCTTGGCGAGGATCCCAAAAAGAGGCGCGCTCTTTGTCTTCGGGAACCGCCGGGAAAATCGGTCGGTTTTGTCAGAACGCTAGAACGCGCCGAGGGAGGCTGTCACGAAAAGGTGGACAAGGTGGGGCAGCGGCTGGGACAATAACAGCCAAGCACGCCGAACCGGCGAGCAAACGACAGAACTTTCACGAGGCGTTGAAACACGACTCCATCGAGCTGCTGTGTAAAGGCGCCAGCCGATCGAGCAACGTTGCGGCCAACCCTGCCAGCTGCGAATGAGCCAGGCGGCGCTGGTTTACTTTATGCGCGCTCGCCTCGCCCGCTAAAGATGTTGTTTCAAATACGCGTTCATAAGCTCGGCGCCAAAGTCTGTGTCGTTGCGGGTGAGGCCGAGACGCGTCGAGCAAAGAGGATAAGATTGTAAGCCTTGCCGGCGACTTGTGCACGATCCTGGTTGCCGGAGATCTGGATGCTCGAACCTGACTTGAGCCGTTGCACAAAGAGCGACAGTTTGTGCCCGTTGACCTCCACAGCCCCTGCATGCGGACGAAAACCAGCGAGCCACTCCGGGCGTGGTGCGACATTATCGTGTGCAACAAACAGGTCGAGTTCGCAGGCACTGATCGCCACGATGTAGTCGTTTGCCCAATAATTGCGGTCGGCGTTAGCGGTGCGAATGAGCGACGCACCTGCCAGGCAATCCGGAATCTGATCGAGGTAAAGCAAGGCATCGTCCGTGTATGCGAGCACGCCAGCGGCGAGTTTATCCTCGCCCCCGCCCGCTCCTTCTCCCGTGTAGGAGAAGGTTGAAAAGAGGCGG
>JBEGQI010000164.1:0-6486 GCA_041181065.1 Verrucomicrobiota bacterium
CCGCCAGCGGTTCCAACCAGCCGCCAGCCGTCCAGTTGGTCGGTAGCAGCAACGCGTTCGATGGCCTAGTCCTCCAGTCCGGTCGCAGCACCGTTCGCGGGCTGGCCTTCCGTGGGTTCAAGGACGCGCTCCAGCTCATTGGCGGCACGAACATCATCCAGGGCAATTACCTCGGCGCGCCGCTCAGCGGCCCGAGCGTGCTGGCGAACAGCGGCGACGGCATCCACGTCTTCTCGCCCGCGAACCTCATTGGCGGCCTCACCGCAGCTGCGGCGAATCGCATCGGCAACAACGGCCGCAACGGCATCACGCTTGAATCCGCCGCCGCCCACGACAATGCGGTCCAAGGCAACTTCATCGGTGCCGGTCCTGCGGCTACGAATGCATTCCCGAACAACGCGAACGGCATCTTCCTCACGAACGGCGCCGCGGCGAACCTCATCGGTGGCGCCAGCAGCGCGACCGCCAACCGCATCGCTTTGAACCTTGCTGCGGGTGTTGCACTGGACCCATCTGCTGGCACGGGGAACTCGATTCTCGGCAACTCCATCGTCAACAACCTCGGGCTGGGCATCGACCTCGGCGCGACGGGAGTCACGGCGAATGACAACAACGACACGGACAGTGGCTCGAATGCGTTGCAGAATTATCCGGTGCTCAGCGATGTCCGGTCCGCGGCCGGCGTGACGGCCATCGAAGGCAGCCTCTCCAGCGCGCCGAACACTGTTTACACCATCCAATTTTTCCTCAACGACTACGCCGATCCCTCCGGCTACGGCGAGGGCGATCGTTATCTTGGCTCCATTCAAGTTGCGACCAAGGGCAGCGGCGATGGCGACTTCGCATTCAGCCTGCCGCTCGCGGCGGTTTACACGCAGTTCGTCACGGCGACGGCGACGGATCCGGACGGCAACACGTCCGAGTTCTCCGCCGCCAAGCAAGTGCGCACGCCGCCGGTCATCGAACAACAGCCCATCAGCACGAACTCCGCGACGGGTGGCACAGTGACGTTCTGCACCTCGGCCACGGGCACGACGCCGATCTTCTATCAATGGCGCTTGAACGGCGTGAACATCGCAGGCGCCACCAATCCGTGCTACACGATTCCGAGCGCGAGCCTCGCGGACGGCGGCACTTACACGGTCATCATCGGCAACGCGCTCGACGCCTTCGCCACCACATCCGCCTCGTTGCTCGTGCATGGAACCAACGTTTTGAACCTGCCAACCGGCGATAATTTTGCCGATGCCATCGACATCTCCGGCTACGGCATGACCGGCGTGGTCGCTGGTAACAACACCAATGCGACGTTGGAATTGCTCGAGCCTGAACATGCCGGCAAACCCGGCGGTCACTCGGTCTGGTATCGCTGGTGCACGCCGCCGGGCAACAAGGGCATCGTCACGCTGCGCACCACCGGCAGCACATTCGACACGTTGCTCGCCGTCTATCGCGGCACGTCGGTCAGCAACCTCTTCGAAGTCGAGAGCGACGAGGATGGCGGAAAATTCTACTCCAGCGAACTTCGTTTCAACGCCTTCTACAACACGGAGGTGAACAGCTGCTACTTCATCGCCGTGGACGGCTTGGGTGGCGCGTCCGGACCGTTCGTGTTGTCGTGGGAAGCAATCAAAACGGCGCACATGCTGCCAGTGTTCCTGTTGCAGCCGTCGAGCCAGACGGTGTTGCCGGGTGCCACGGTGACCTTCACGAACCGCGCTGTCCCACAATGCTCCTCCGGCCACATCGATTGCGATCCGAGCAGCCACTGGCAGCCCAACGACTTCAAGAAAGAGAAGATCACCTACCAATGGTATTTCGAGGATACGCCGATCGCCGGCGCGACGGACGCGAGCTACACGATCACGAACGTGCAGCCGCAGCACCTCGGTAGCTATCACGTCCGTGCCTTCACGCCGTGGCAGTATCTCGACAGCCGCACCGTGAGCCTCCAGATCAACGACACCGGCGAAACGGCCGAGGCATTCGACAAGTTCCTCGACTCGTTGTCCTCGGTCTGGAATGTGGGTCCCGGCTTCAGCGCGGCGCCGGCAGTATCTACATCTGCTGGCCCACAAATCGCCGCCGCTACTTCGGTCGTGCGCGGCTACACCGGCTCGCAGATCTTCAACACCGCTGGCAGCGCCACCGACCCAGGCGAAGTCATCTGCGGCGTCACGGGCGGTTCTTCCGAATGGATCAGCATTCTCGCCGAGCAGACCGGCACGCTCTTCCTCAACACCGACGGCAGTTCCTACGACACCGTGATGGCGGTCTATCGTCGCAACCCCACCAACTCCGCTGCCCTCGAACTCTTGAACTGCGACAACAACGGCGGCCTCGATGGCAAGGACAGCGCGGTCATCATCCCTGTGGTGGGCGGCACGACAAACTACGTCCAAGTGGACGGCGTGAACGGCGCGGTCGGCACGTTGTATCTCAATTACAGCCTCGTCACACCGACGGCGATGAAGGTCGCCGGGCAGACGGTCAATCGCGAGAACATCATCGAGGTCACCGGGCGGGCCGGGCTCAACTTCAGCATCCAGATGTCCACCGACTTGAAGCAATGGTCCACCGTCATCACGACGAACGCGCCGACGGGCGTGTTTGATTACATCGACAAGAGCAGTGTGGGTGCTCCGGTGCGCTACTACCGGGCGTTGCTCAAACCCTGACGCGTCGCGTCACTTGTCCTTCAGCACCGTGTGCGTCGTCCACTCGGAGTCGGCCTCGGCAAGGATTTCCGCCAGGCGACCGAGATAATGTTTAGTCGGGCCGTCGTCCGGCCTCAACGTCAGCACATGGCGGAACGCTGGTTGGGCATGCACCAGATCGCGCCGCTCGAAATGATCTAGCGCTGTCGCGAACGCCACGCGCCACGCGCGTGATTCCTCGGCTTGTTCCGGAAAGCCGACCAACTCGTGGACTTCCACCAAACCTTCGTAACCCTTCAACTGGAACAACCCGATACGCCGCGTGACAAAAGCATCGCCAATCTCCTTCTTAGTGGCGCCGCTGATGAGGCAGTTCGTCCCGAGATATTTGTTCAGCCCCTCCATGCGCGATGCGAGGTTTACGCTCTCGCCGATGGCCGTGTAATCCACGCGATCTTCACTGCCGAAGTTGCCCACGTTCGCCACGCCGGTGTGCAGGCCGATGCGCGTGTTCAGGTTGTGCCCGCGCACGGGTTGCTTGGACAGCTCGCGGAAGTGCAGCGCCGCGGCGCACGCCCGCGCGGCGTGGTCCGGCTGGAATTCCGGTGCGTTCCACAGGGCGAAGATGGCGTCGCCGATGTATTTCACCACTGTGCCGTCTGTGCGATGCACGCAACTGCCGACGGCGCCCTGAAAATATTCGTTCATCATCGCTGCCAGCTCATCGGAATCCATCTTCTCCGAGATCTTCGTGAAGTCCGCGATGTCGCTGAACAGCAGCGTGAGCTGATGCTTCTCGGCGCCGGGCTTCAACAGCGCGGGCGAGCTGGAGAACTTCGCCACCAGCCTCGGCGACAGATACAACCCGAGCGTGTGCTCGAACAACCGCTTCTGCACGTAGAGTTGCACCGAGTTGAAGAACACCGACCACGCGAGCGCGACCACCACTTGCAGGGCGACGATGATCCACGGGAACCAGAGATGTTGCCGCGTGAAAATTGACAAGTTGATCCAGATCAACAGACCAAACATCAACCCGGCAATCGCGCTGGCTGGAACTGGTCGTAACAAGACCAAGCCATATCCAAGCAACGCACCCACCAAAAGAATTAGCCATTCCTCCGTTGCAAAGGGCAGCCGCCGCAGCCAATCACCCCGGACAAGATTAAGGAACTCTGTGGCTTGAATCTCCACCCCGGCCATGAAAGCTGGTTTTGTATCAAACGAGTTAAATGGACTGGGAAATTCATCCTTCCGATCAGCGGCGAACTTTGTCTGAATCCGGGCGCCTACGAAAACCACTTTGTTGCTTACACCCAAATCCGCATGCTCGCTGGATTTGATCACCTCTTGGTAACTTAGGGACCGGATGAAGTTTGGCCTCCCATAATAATTCAACCACCGCAATTCTGTCTCTGCACCGGGCACTTTGGTAATCGGTGCTGCTACTGATTCTGCGGTCACCCAACTGAGAATCCCCACCACGCTCTCCTTGTCTTTCGGGGTGTGCAAACGAATTACGAGATCGGGATCGGGAACGCGTTCGACAGAGCCAAATCCTGCTGCGAATTCTGCCAGTCCCTCGCAGGGGGCGGTATAACTGCTTGCTTCGTCCGGCTTTCTATCTGCTCCGAGGATTACCCTGCCGTGCCGCCTCATCGCCTCAGCAAACAACGGATCGGATTCCGGGGCCTGATCACTGAAGACAATATCGAAAACGACTGCGCTAGCACCTCCGATTCTAAGTCGATCAACCAATTGAGCATGCAGTTTCCTATCCCAAGGTGCATTGAAAGGTTGGCCAAGCTCTTCGTGGGACCGCTCATCTAAATACACTACCACCGCTTCATCGATTTTAACGTCGCCGCGCCAGACGTGAAGAAGGTCGTAGCTTTTTTGCTTAAGCGTCGCGCCGGCACGGAAAGTTTGAAAAAACCACCCCACTCCGGCGGCGAGAATTACACCGACGACGGCCGCCAGATGCGCCCGCGTGAAACGCAGGACGCGCTGGGCAACGCGGGCGACGGTGGAGGGCATGCCGGCGGCGGTTTAGAATTCCAGCTTGAAGCTCACGGCTAGCGTGCGGTCACGCGGCATCTCGCGATAAACCGTGAGCGGATTCAGGTGATAATCTTCGTCCGTGATGTTCAGCAAGCCGACCCGCACCTCGGCGCGGCGTTGCAGGAAGCGGTAGCCGGCGCTGAGGTTGAACTGCCAGAGGTCCTCGCCCGGTAGCGACGGTGTGTAGCCGTCGTTGGACTGTTTCGACCACACGGCATCGAACTGCGAGAAGAAGCCGCACCGGTGCTGGTAGATCGCGTATAGCCACACTTGATGCAGGAGCGAGCTGACGTCTTGATTCAACACGCCTGCGCCGGTCAGGGTCGGAGCGATGTCGAGCGAGCGGGTTTGCAGGTCGGCGTGTGTGAGTTTATAGCGCGAGCCGAGCGCCCATTCATCGCCAAGCAACTGGTTCAGCCCGAGCGAAACGGACTTCTCCTCGAACTCCAGCGACTGCCGCGTGCTCGACGCCGTATCGGCGATAGGCACGAGCGGGTCGCTGTTCACCAGCAGGCCGAGCGTGCGCGTGCCGTCGGATTTGAGCAGCTCGCCTTGCGCGTAGAGATACGTGCGCGTGTCGAACGTGTGATCGAGCCCGACGCCGTAGGTGTCGAACTCCGTGCCCGGCACGATGCCCGCGATGGACTCGGGAATCAGGCTGCGATACGCCGAGGTGAACCCGGCGATCTGCGTTGGCTCGAGTCGCACGCTGTTGTCGAAGAACACGCCGCCGAGCGAACGCGCATACGCCGCACGCAGATGGGTCTTCGGCAACGGCGAATACAACAGCCCGACTTTCGGCGACCACAGTGACTTCGAATCTTCGGCGCTCGTGATTGGCGACGTGTCGATGTTCACCGGGTAATCGAGGTGGTCGTAGCTCAAGCCGCCGATGAGCCGCAACGGATCGGCTACTTGCCAGTGCGCGTAACCATAGACGCTCGCGCGGCTCAGGTCGTTGTTGTAGTCGCCCAATACTTGCACGGGGAGGCCCAGATTGCGGTTGAGGTCATCGGTCGTATGCGCATCGGCCCATTGATAACGTCCTCCCGCGATGAACGTGAACTGGTGGTTCTCCCAGATTTGCTGCAGCTCGGTTGAATACGCGGTCAGCTTGCTCTGGTAGTCCTGCGTGAAGAATGCGGGGTTGCGCAGTGAGATGTTTGTCGCGCCGGTGAAGAAGGAGACTGCGGTGCGTAACCACAGCAATGACGGGTCGCTGTCGGTGATCGTCAGGTCGTCATCGATGCGGCTGAAGAGGAACAGCGTGTGGCTACCGGGCGCCCACTCGCGATGATAGCCGACGAGCAGGTTGGGCTCCTGTTTCTCCGTCACTTGCAACGTCGCGCTCGGCGTGGGCACGCCGGGGAAATTCGTCGAGCCGCTGTTATTGTAGTATTGCGCCGTGTCGCCGCCGTCGGATTTGAAATAGCCGACCTGCACCATCACGCTGTCCTTCGCCGTGATCTGCTGCTTCAACTTGAGCGAATAACTCTGCTGCTCCTGCTCGTTGTTGGGGCGCGTGCCGTTCTGGTTCCGGTAGAATGCGTCGAATGCGAAACTTGTGTTGTCCACCGTGCCGAACAGCGACGCGTTCTGCGTCCAGTCGCCGCTGCTCAGATAATCCGAACTGGAGAAGACGCCGAGCGAATCGGATTTCAACAGGCGCGAATATTCCTGCTGCGAGACGGTCGCTGAAAGATTGCCGGCGCCGACGGGCGAAAGCAGGTTGGCCAGCAGCAGCTCGCTGAACCACGGCGTTTCGTAG
>JBEGQI010000165.1:0-8844 GCA_041181065.1 Verrucomicrobiota bacterium
TGGCAGCCGTTCGTATCTCACTACCACCGATACGCAGCGCGGCATCGCCTACGATTCCGTCAACAACCGTATCATTTTGGTCAGCCGCACGCCGACCAACGCGATCTATGTGCTCGATGCGAACACGGGTGCGGATTTGGGCTATCAGCTCGACATTGGCACCATCTTGGCTAACCCGCCGGCGCCGGGAACCTTCATGTTCAATATGTGCGGCGTTGCGGATGATGGCGCGGTCTATGTCGGCAACCTGATCACCTCCGGCGGCTCGGACAGTTTTACCATCTATCGCTGGGCGGATTCGTCGAGCAATTCGTTGGTGGGGCAATCCTATCTCGGCAATCCCGCGGTCACGCGTTTGGGTGATACGATGGCTGTTCGTGGTTCTGGCGTGAACACGGAAATCCTTTGCTCCTTCCGCACCGGCACCAACGTGGCTTTGTTCACCACGAGCGATGGCGTCAACTTCAGCGAAACGACCATTCCTGTGGTCGATCTGCCGGCGGACGCGCAAGCGAACGGATTCGCCGGTCTTGGCCTTGCCTTCGGTCCTGGCAATACCTTCTGGGCCAAGTCCACATCCTTCAACTTGCGCCTCGTGTCTTATGACACAAACACCATTACCGCATCCGTGGTTAACACTTACACCAACCTGCCCATTAGCGAAGGTCCGCTCGGCGCCGATAACGTCAACGGCTACGTCGCAACCATCGGTATCAATCAAACGCCGCACAACCTTTCGCTTTGGGATGTGGCCCGTGGCCAACCGGATGCCTTCCAGTTGGATCGCGAGTTGTTTGCGACCAGCAACGTCAACGGCAACGGCACCGGCGCAGTTGCAGTCGATCCAGTGAACCGTCGCATCTTCGCGCTTGATTCCAACAATGGTTTGATCGCGCTGTCTTACACGAATTACTACGTCAACATCGGGCCGATTGCCGGTGGTGGTGTTGTGACTTGGCCGGGCACGGGCGATCTCCAGTCCGCGCCTGCCGTCACGGGACCGTGGGCCGACATTGTTGGTGCAACCACGCCTTACACGAACACGGCTCCTGGCAACGTGTTCTTCCGCGTGCGCCGTTGATGCACTTTGGTTTGAATTGATGGGAACGCTGCGGTCGCAAGGCTGCAGCGTTTCTGCCGTAAAGAATGGATGACAGCGCAACGAACAGGGCTATTTTCGACCATCGAATCATGAGTCCGGCATCCGCCATCAAGAACAGGCTGCTCCGCCCATGGTTGGGGGCGGCTGCGCTCTTGGGTGTGTTGCTCAGTGCGGCGCCCTCAGCGGCGCAGATTCGCGATGGTGGTGTGGATCCGCGTAATCTCGGCAAAGGCGTTTGGATTTATTCCATGGTGGATGCGACCAACAAACTCGGCGGCCACATTGCATCCGTGACCAACGAGAACAGCCTCTTCGCCTACTTCCGCAACTCCGGCTTGAAGCATGTCATCGTGAAGGCCGCCACGAGTTCCACGTTGTTCGGCGATTGCAAGAGCGGGCCGCAGTTCAACAGCAACCTTGTTGCTGCGGCGCACGCGAATAGCCTCCAGATCTTCGGCTACAATCGCAGTTACGGTTCCAACATCGTCGGCGAAGTGGTCGTGGCCGACTACGTTTTCAACCAAGGCGCGGATGGATTCGTGTTTGATGCTGAAGCCGAGTGGGAATCCAGCAGTCCGTGGATCACCAACGCCGGTCCGACGCTCGCGTGGCAGTTGTGTTCCACCGTCCGTTCCAACTGGCCAAACAAATTCCTTGCCCACGCGCCGTTCGCCATCATCTATTTCCATTCCAGTTTTCCCTACAAGGAATTTGGGTTCTGGTGCGACGCTGTGATGCCGCAGGTCTATCACTTCTCGACTGCGGGCTTGAAGAACTCGCCCAGCGCAACACTCAATTGGGCCGACGTTAATTTCAATACGTGGCAGAACAGCCTTGCATCCTTGCCGGCGACGAACATCGGCGGCGTTTCCGTCGTCTGGACCAATGCCATCAAGCCCGTCATTCCCGTGCGCGACGTTTATGGTGAGGTCATCGCGGGCGGCATCATCTGTGAAGGCGCGGCGAGCGCGGTGTATTCCGATGAAGATGTGCTGGAGTTCAACGACTACGTCGCCGCCGATCCGCATGCGCCGACGGCGGGTGGTTATCAGGGCGTGAATTACTGGCGCGCGGATACCACGGGCACCAACCAGTGGCAGAACATCGCCAATGGTAGTTGCGGTCGGTTATCCAACATTGTGAACAACATCGTTCTCGACGACAGCCGCGCCACCGTGGTCGGCGCGTGGACGCCGGTGAAAGTGTTCAGCGCGACGACTACTTCGGTGACCAACTACGTCACGGCTGGTGCGACAAATTCTTTCGGCACAAATTTCTGGTCCAAAGTTCAGGGGACTGGCGCGGCGTGGATGGAGTATCGTCCGAACATTCTCATCCCGGGAAACTACGATGTGTTCCAGTGGCATCCGGACCTGACCAACGCCTCGGCGGGAACGCCTTTCCTGATCAGTCATGTTGCGGGCACGAACACGGTGTTTGCCAATCAACAGACCAACGGCGGCGCGTGGACGTGGCTCGGGCGATTCCAGTTCGCGTCCGGCACGAACGGGTTCATCCGCGTGCTCGATAATTTTTCTGATGCAAGCAACGTCGCAGTGGTCGATGGGCTGAAACTCGTTTACGCGAACGAAGATGTGGTGCTCGACAACACGAATGCCGAAGTGACATTCGCCGGTTCATGGACGCTCGGCACAACGGCGGTGGGTCGCTACTTGGCCGACTATCGGTTCGCGTCTTCGTCCAACGGCGGTCCTTCCACGGCGACCTACATTCCCAATCTGCCGAACCCTGGATTCTACGATGTCTCCGCGTGGTATCCCGCTGGCGCGAATCGCGCGAGCAATGCGCCGCATCGCCTCCGTTCTTTTGGTGGCGAGACCAACGTCCTCGTGAACCAGCAGGTCAACGGCGGCTTCTGGTTTCCGCTCGTTACTGCTTGGCCGTTCCTCGCGGGCACCAATGGTTTTCTCCAGCTCTCGAACAACGCTGGCCCCAGTGTCGTCATGGCCGATGCGTTGAAATTCTCGTTCGTCGCGCCGCTGGTGGTGCCGCAGATCGAATCCATTTCATCCATCGGCGCTGGGGTGGTCCAACTTCGCGTCACCAGCACTCCGGGCTATCCGGTCTGGCTGGAGCGCGGCACGAACTTCGCGAGTTGGTTTCCCCTGACCAATCAACTGAGCACGAATGGATCGACCTTGTTTCTCGACGCCAATGCCACCAACGCAGCGGCTGGATTTTACCGCGCCCGCCAGTGATGACTTTGTTCCGGTGCAGCAGGTTTACATGAACATGTGATACCCGCGCGCGAATCGCCGGTTTAATTTGGAGCATCAACATGTGCGACAATTCCAAGCCAAGCTGTGCCGCCGGTGCGTCGTCGTCTTCCCGCTCGGCATTTACGTTGATTGAACTGCTTGTCGTCATCGCCATCATTGCGATCCTTGCCGCCATGCTTCTGCCGGCGCTGGCCAAGGCCAAGGCCAAGGCTTACACGACCAACTGCATCAGCAATCATAAGCAGCTCATCACGTGTTGGGTCATGTATTCGGGCGATAATCAGGAACAGCTCGTCAATAATTACACCAAGGGTTCGGGCTCGTGTGGGACAGCGGCTTGGGTTTCGGCGGGTTCGTTGCCGGGAATCTCGTGGACGGGGCAGGCTCAATTGGACGCCACGAATCTCGCCCTCGTTTATGGCAAGCTGTTTGAATACAACCGGTCGGTCGCGATCTATCACTGCCCCGCGGACAAATCCACCGTGGGCGCCTTCACAAAAACGATTCGCTCACGCAGCTACTCAATGAGCACGGGTGTCAATTGGGCCAACGAGCAGGCGGATGGTTCGCCCGACTATCCACCCGCAGTCTCGAAGTCATCCTCGATGGTCAATCCGTCACCAACGAAAGCCTCGGTGTTCCTCGACGAAGAGGAGGGCAGCATCGATAACAACGCCATCGGCATCTGGCCGGTCAGCTCGGGTAGTCAGGGCTTTTGGAATGTGCCGGCTGGTGTTCGCCATCAGAATGGGTGCGTCGTTTCGTTCGGTGACGGCCACGCCGAATATTGGAAGTGGCGCGGTGGAAACATATTGAAGGCCGTTCCGTTCAGCTCTTATCCAAACGATCCCGACTGGCGTCGTCTCTCCGAAACCGTCCCCCCGTGATGGTTGTCACGTTATCGGATCGATTCATCATTCCAACACTCTATTTTTGTCATGCCCGCGCTAACTCGTCGCCTTTTCATCCAGAGAACTTCGGTTGCTGCTGGCGCCCTTGCCGCCTTTCCCCTCATCACTCGTGCGGGTGAAGTCGGTGCCAATGACAAGATCCGCCTTGGCGTCATCGGCTGTGGCGGCATGGGGCAGGTGGATTTGAGGGATTTTGTTTCCAATGCCGATTGTGATGTTCCAGTCATCTGCGATCTCGACGACGCCCGGCTCGCGAAGGGCATTGAGATTTGTGAGAAGGCGGGTCGTAAGAAGCCCGAGACCGTCAAAGATTTTCGGCGCGTGCTCGACCGCAAGGACATCGACGCTGTGCTCGTCGCGACGCCGGATCACTGGCATGCGTTGCCGGCGGTGATGGCGTGTCAGGCGGGCAAGGATCTCTACGTCGAGAAGCCGCTCGGCAAGACGATCGATGAAGGCCGCGCGATGCTCGAAGCTGCGACGAAGCACAATCGCGTCGCGCAAATGGGTTCGCAGTGGCGCAGTTGCAAACACATCATCGAAGCCGCAGAGATGGTGAAGTCCGGCAAGCTCGGCAAAGTCTCGCTCGTGCGCGGCTGGGCGTATCTGGATTGGCTGCCGACGGTCGGCCGCAAACCCGACGGCGTTGCGCCCGCGGGAATTGATTACGACCGATGGCTCGGTCCCGCGCCGAAGCATGCGTTCAACCCGAACCGTTTTCATTTCAACTTCCGCTGGTTCTGGGATTACGCCGGTGGCCTGATGACCGATTGGGGCGTGCATCTCATCAACATGCAACAGATGGGCATGGGCCTCGACGCGCCCAAGACGGTTTCGTCGTGCGGCGGCAAGTTCACTTTCGACGACGACTCCGAAACGCCCGACTCGCAGGTGACGGTGTATGAATTCCCGACGTATCAAATGATTTGGGAACATCGCGCAGGTTTGAACAACGGTTTGAACTCGCGTCCGTGGGGTATTTCGTGGAGCGGCACCGAGGGCACCATCATCCTCAACGACCAAGGCTACGAGATCGTCGCCGAGCGCAAGAAGGAGAGCCTCGAATCCGGCAAGCATCCGAGCGCGGGGGATCCGCATCCGGTGCATGTGCGGAACTTTCTCGACTGCGTGAAGTCGCGCCAGAAGCCGGTGCTCAATCTCGAGGCGGGCCATCACGTTTCCACGCTCGCGCATCTTGGCAACATCGCTTACCGCACCGGACACAAGATCGTCTGGGACGCGAAGAACGAAAAAGTCGTTGGCGATCACGAAGCGGACAAGCTGGTCGGCTGCGAGTATCGCAAGCCATGGAAGCTGCCATATGCGCGCCGCGCTTGACTCGTCACGCCTCGTTCACCGCATACTCAGGTATGAACAAAATTCCCTCCAACGAACTGACCCGTCGTGAATTCATCACCCGCGCCGCTCTAGGCACAGCCGGCCTGGCTGTCGCGAGCAACCTTGCGGGTTGCGCTTCGACGTGTTGCTCGGCAGAGAAGGCTACGATGAAGAAGCTTCCGGTCGGCCTTGAACTTTATTCCGTCCGCAACGAGTGCAAGGCGGATTTTCCCGGCACGCTCGCCGCGGTCGCGAAGATGGGTTATAAGCACGTCGAGTTCGCTGGCTATTGGGGCCGTTCCGCGAAGGAAGTCCGCCAGCTGCTCGACGACAACGGGCTTTCCACGTGCAGCACGCACACGCAATTTGCCGATCTCCAGCCCGCCAAGATTGACGCCACCATCGAGTTCAACCAGATCATCGGCAACAAGCGTATCATCTGCCCTTACATGACCGGCAAGACGCGCGCCGATTGGCTGGCGCATGTGAAGTTGTTCAACGAGCTCGCCACGAAGCTTAAGCCGCTCGGCATGTGGACTGGCTATCACGCGCACAAGCACGACTTCGAACTCATCGAAGGCGAATCGGCGTGGGACATCTTCTTCGGCAACACAAAGACCGAGGTCATCATGCAGCTCGACACCAGCAATTGCCGCGATGGCGGGAAGGACCCGGTCGAAGTCTTGCACAAATATCCCGGTCGCTGCCGCTCCATCCACATCAAGCCCAACGGCGGCGGGCCTGATTCCATCATCGGCGAAGACAAGATCAACTGGGCGGGCGTCTTCGAGTGGTGCGAGAGCAAGGGCGGCACGGAAGTTTACGTCGTCGAACACGAGACGAGCAGTAAGCCGCTCGAAACTGTGAAGCGCACGTTCGAGAAGCTGAAAGAGCTCGGCAAGGTTTGACGACTGCAGCCGCCGACGTGAGAGGGCGGGCGGGCAAATGGTTCAATTTGTTTTCCTCACACTGCGGTTGTCATGACGAATCAAAAACACACCCACGCACGGCGCGAATTCCTCAAACGCGTCGGCCTCGCGGTCCCGCTGGCGTTAGCATCGCCAGCTGCCTTGGCTCAGGGTGAATCTTCTGTGGCAACGGCGAAATCTTCCGCACCTCGTCCGCGCGAACTCCCTGCCGACTTCGTTGTCATCGGCGGTGGGTTGGGTGGTTGCGCGGCGGCGCTGGCGGCGGCGCGCAATGGGCTCCGCGTCATCATGACGGAGGAGACTGATTGGATCGGCGGTCAACTCACGCAACAAGCGGTTCCGCCGGATGAGAACAAGTGGATTGAGTCCTTCGGCGGCACGCGCAGTTATCAAGCTCTCCGTGCGGGCATCCGCGATTACTACCGGCGCAATTATCCGCTCACCGAAAAGTCGCGCGCGGAAAAGAATTTTAATCCCGGCAACTGCTGGGTCTCGCGCATCGGCGGCGAACCACGCGTCGGTCTGGCCGCGCTCTATGAGATGCTCGCACCTTTTCTGGGCAACGGGCTTGTGCAAATCCTGCTGCGGCACAAACCCGTCACTGCGTTGACCAACGGGGACCGCGTCGAAGCTGTGGCCGTGCTGGATATTGAGGCGGGCAACGAACTGGTGCTGCGCGCACCGTTCTTCGCCGACGCGACGGAGCAGGGGGACGTGCTGCCGCTGACCAAGACGGAATACGTCCTTGGCGCCGAGGCGAAGTCCGAAACGGGCGAGCCGCACGCGAAGGAAAAGGCCGAGCCAGATAATTTGCAGGGCTTCACCTTCTGTTTTGCGATGGATTATTTGAAGGGCGAAGACCACACGATCGACCGTCCGCGCGTTTACGATTATTGGCGCGACTTTCAGATGAAGGAGCCTTCGGGGAAGATGCAGCGCTTCCTCAGCTTCGACGCCGACGCATCGAAGAAGATCGGATTCGATCCCGAGGGGCGTTCGGGTTTCTGGACGTATCGTCGGATCGCGGACCGGACCTTGTTCAAGCCGGGATTCTATCGCGGCGACCTCATCATCGTGAACTGGCCGCAGAACGATTATTCGTTCGGCCTCATCACCGACGTGAGCGATGCGGAGGCGAAGAAACATCTGGAAAGCGCAAAACAGTTGAGCCTCTCGTTGCTCTACTGGTTGCAGACGGAGGCTCCGCGGCCCGACGGCGGCACGGGCTGGAAGGGGTTGCGGCTGCGGCCGGACATCGTCGGCACGAGCGACGGGCTCGCGAAGTATCCCTACATCCGCGAAGGCCGGCGCATCAAGGCCGAGTTCACCGTGCTTGAACAGCATGTCACCACCGAGGCGCGCATGAAAGAAACCGGGCTGGCCAAGGACGCGGTGCGCGCGGCGAAGTTTTCCGACTCGGTCGGCATCGGCAGTTATTGGATGGACCTGCACATCACGACCACGGGCGATCACAACACGTTCGGCAGCACGTTGCCGTTCCAGATTCCGCTCGGTGCTATGTTGCCGCGGCGCGTGGAGAACCTGTTGCCCGCCTGCAAAAATCTCGGCGTGACGCATCTCACCAACGGCTGCTTCCGGCTGCATCCCATCGAGTGGAACATCGGCGAGGCCGTTGGTGCGCTCGCGGCCTTTTGCTCCAAACACAAGAAGCAGCCGCGTGAAGTCCGGAATAAACCTGCGTTGCTCGCCGACTTCCAGAAGCTGCTAACCGAAGATGGCGTTCGACTTGAGTGGCCCGCCAGCGCTGGTGCAATTTGATTCATCACCATGAAGCCTTATCAGATTGCGTCGAGTTGGTGGCGGGTGGCTCTGGCTGTTCTTGCTTCAACGGTTTCTCTGCGAGCTGCTCAAGTCGTCGAGACTGATGTCTGTGTTTACGGCGGCACTTCTGGCGGCGTCACAGCAGCGGTGGCTGCGGCGCGCTTGGGCAAATCTGTTGCGCTAGTCTCGCTCAACAGCCATGTCGGCGGCATGACAGCAAGCGGCTTGGGCGTCACGGACATTGGGCCGGGCAACGACACCAGTTACGTCACCGGCATCTCACGCGAATTCTACAAACGCGTCGGCGCTGCCTACGGTTCAACCAATCTTGTCATCTGGTTCGAGCCGCACGTTGCGGAAACGGTGTTCAACCAGATGCTCTCCGAGGGCGGTGTGTCGGTGTATTCCAACAAGTTGCTCGCAACGGCCACGATGGTGAGCAATCGCATCACGCAGATCACGATGCAGGACGGCACGGTGTTCCGGGCGAAGCAGTTCATCGACACCACCTACGAGGGCGACTTGATGGCGGCGGCGGGCGT